>JAAYFY010000050.1 GCA_012728015.1 Clostridiaceae bacterium
CTGAATTACTCAAGGCGTCCATGAATGCACCGTCATCCATGAACTTGTATTAACGAGTTCCTTACATCATACACTGTTCAATTTTCAATGTCCATGCCGCACTCTATCGGCTTCCTGTCGCCGTTTCAGGGTGTTTGCCCGACCGGCGGCAGCTTTATTATCTTACCATCGTATCGGACTGTTGTCAAGGGCTTTTTAGCCCTTAAATCCGATTAATTTCTCGCTTATATCCTATGTTTCCGGCGGTAATAAAGTGTATCACCAACCGGTTTTGCTGTCAACCGGATTTTCTGTCGCTTTTGACAGCTTTTTCGATCGGACTTACCGGCGGAAACTCAGTTTAGCACGGCTGAGAATCGGCTGTCAAACGCTTTTTTCTTCCATTTTGTCGTTTTACCTGGCACTGTCTTGGATTTAAGTGGATTTTCGCTATAAAAGGAGGATTATCATGAACCAGCTTCCGCCTGCTTGATAACGATATATTCCAGGCCATTGATCCTCTTATCTTCAAACTGTATATCAACACTTTCCATCCGGTATTCGTTCAGGACGGCCTCTTCGGCCAGGGCACCATAGGATATTACGGTTTCCAGGTCCATAACGCTGGTGATGACATTCCTCTGGATCACTTCAGCGATTTCAGAAATCCTTGCCAGGTTGGAAAGGGTAACCTTCTGCTTTATAAAGGCCTGCATAAAGGCTATCTGGTTCTTCTTCCTGAAGATGTCCCCATGGTTAATCATAACACCATGCTCGTTCCAGCCCTGCCTGAACCGCAGGAAGCCTTCGGCCTGTTTGCCGTTCAGACGCTGGTATCCTGGCTCGATATAGATATCAAGGTTCTGGACAGGATCCACATAATTCATCAGTATGGGCACGTTGATATATACCCCACCAAAATATTCAACGATGTTCCTGACACCCTGCACCTTGACATAGGCATAATCATCGATATGGATGCCGAAAATCTCCTCGATGATATCGCACAGAAAATCGATGTAAGGCTTCTGGAACCTTCCCACGTTCTTTTTGTATTCTATGGCGTTGCCTACCGCCGGCACCGCGTTTATTTTATTCATCCCCTTCTCGTTCAGGTAGGAAGGCTTCTTTTCTCTCAGTTCATCAATGACAAAATCGCTGTAATCTATATAGATATCCCGTGGGAGGCTGATCATCCTGATAACCTGGTCGGCCTTATCTATACTCAGGATCATTATGGTATCGAAATTCCAGCTCACCACATCTGAGGCGGTGATCATGACATTAATGCTGTTGGGTGAAACCAATAGCTCAAAATACTTCTGGTTGTTGGTCAGCTTCAGCTCATTGGGCAGCGGGGTTTCCTCCGTAGGATCGGTCTCCTGGGCGGGCTCGGGGATTTGATCTGAGGGGTTGTTATCATCGGGAATATGGAGTTTGTTATCCGGGTTTCCCGCAGAAAGATTCTGGAAAAACATGAGACTGGAGAAAACAACGAATATGGTTGCCAGTAGACTTATGAGGATCCTTGCTCTTTTACTCCCGTACATTGGTACACCCCCCTGACATATTTCTGTATCAGCCACACAAAAAAATGGCAAAATATATCATAACACTTTTGCCGCCATAATTGTATCCTGATAATCATATTTTAATCAAGTTGAAATAAAATATTATTTACGCGCCTGAAGGAAGATATATATCGGGCCAGTGAAAAGGACTGCAATAACACAGTCCTTCACTTATCATCCATAAACTGGCACACACCGGGAAACCGTCAGGCCATGCCCGGATCAATACTTCTTTGCGACGCACAGTATATCAACCGTGCCCAACAGGCCTCCCTTACAGCCTGTTTCCGCATTCACCGCAGAACCGGGTTCCAATCGGGCTTACCGTGCCGCACACCGAACACTTCTTCTGTTTCAGGGAAGCTCCGCAGTTGGTGCAGAAATTGCCCTGTCCGGATGGCTTTCCGCATTCGGGGCAGGTGATCTGCTTGCTCTCGATCTTGCCGTCAAACACAACGGTGTCGGCTGCCTTCTGACGGATATCTTCCACCATCTTTTGGGACTTGGCATGCACGATCTCAACATTCATACGGGGAGCGCACTCAACACAAAGACCTTCTTCATCGTTGAAATCGGCCTCGCAGACCCACTGCCTGCATTTGTGGCATCGGTGGAAGTGCCTCTTTGCTTCATTCTGGGCCAACTCGAAAGCATGCTCATGTTCCCTGTGCCATTCGGGAGACATCCCCTCGAATCTTTCGCTTAGAACATTTCCACCGCGCTCAACATTGTGCCCCAAATGGTGGGCGCCCAACAATGAAGCGCCTATGAAGATACCCCGGCTCAGACCACGGAAGAGAGAACCCTTCTTATAGGTCTGTGACTCGATGAACTGGGTTTTGTACCCGTCATGACACAGGTCGCAATAGAAAGTAAACTGAAATCCAGCTTCGGTGCTGTTGTCCTCATAATTTCGTGTAAAGGCTGTCAGCGACACAAAAAAACCTCCCCCGCTACTTGATCTTTAAAGGTTTATTGCATTTGACGCATTTTTCTGAAGCAGGATACTGCTCATAGCCGCATTTGGGATTGCCGCATGTGACAGACAGCCTGCCCCAGCAACGCTCACACTGGAATCCCGTGAAGGTTTCCTGTCCGCAGTGCGGGCAGACAACCCGAAGGATAAATCCGCATCCGGGACATCTTATGTAATCCTGTTCAACCGGGTTGCGGCATTTCGGGCAACGCTTCACGAAAGGATCGTGGCTTCCGCAATAGGGACAAATCCTTGAAGCCGCCGGAACAAATTTCCCGCAACATATGCAGGGATGCTTATAATCAGCCATAGATCATCTTCCCGTTTCATTATATGTTTGCCGGGCCACGGCAGTAAGCCCTGTCCGCGGCGGACCGCATACAATTCCAATAAAATCTTAAGCTGGATCATGTAACAAAATGCTGATTTTAAAGAAATTTATTATCGGTTTATAAGGCGGTCAACCACCCTTGCCCATGCTTCCTCCGAACTGTGGGTCACCCTTCCCGCGAACCGGGCTCTTAAAAATCTCAGGGAGGGAAGCCTTTCTATGGCATAACGGTAGTGCTGATAGGCAGGCTTGTTGAGCATCTCATCGCGAAGATATATGGGCTCACGCCTGAAGTTGATAATAAGGAGATTGTAATTCAGAAGTTGTATGTACTCATCGGGATTGCTGGCAAACTGGTCCGGCATCCTGAAAAAATAGGTAGCCCGTCCGCTTGTTCCCTCATTATCTCCTGCCTCCAGCGCAACAAAACGTCCGTTGTTTCCGCGTACAGGTATAAGCAGCCATACATATTCCCCTGTAAGATCGCCCATCAGGCCTTTTTTGAACCCGATAGCCCCATGGCCGGTATCATTGTACTTTTTGAGAAAATCGCAACTGCCCTTTATTCCAAAGGCTTCGAGCCTTTCCTCCATCTTCTCCCATATCCCGGGAGCCAGGTCATTCAGGACCTTCCTGGAAACGGCGCGTCCATCCCTGAACATAACGGCCAGACGGTCACCATTTTCAATCAGTACATGGAGGGAATAATCCTCGTCGGCTATCCCGCTTACATAGCTTAAGGGAACTTTCAGATGATTGCCCTGCGGTTCGGCCAGGATCAGAGCTGTTTCGGAAACCTGCACATCACAGTCCCCATCAGGGCCGGACCCCCCGGACTTTTCAATATACCGGTACTGGGCTTCCACTGCTGTAAAAAGCAGTTTCTCGTGCATCAGGAGATCTTTTTTATGACTTCGTTCCTGGCCCGGATCAGTTTTTCGGTTAAATCCCTGAAGTGATGTCCAAGATAGTATAATGCGCCGGACTTAAGATAAAGTCCGATTCTGTAATTTTCGGTTTCAATGAAGACGATGTCCCTGAGAGGAACAGGCATGGTCCTGCCGGAGTCTCCCTGTATTTCAAGGGCATCCTCCAACAAACAAGCCGTACCTGCTTCAGAGGAGGCCGAGCTGTCAGGAGGAACCAGGCGGTACTCAAGCTGGTACCGCATCAGCCTGCTTTCATTACGGACGGCCGAATCTCGGTCCCCGGGCATGAGCGAAGATCTCTCACTCATATTTTACCAACCTCCTCTGAAACGGGTCGGGTTCTATTTTTCCCTTAATGTCTCAAGCCTTTCGGTAACCCTGTGGTACATATCGCGGTACTTGGCCTCTTTTTCCCTTTCGGCATCCACAACAGCCTTGGGGGCCTTGACGATGA
This sequence comes from Clostridiaceae bacterium, assembly GCA_012728015.1. GTDB lineage: Bacteria > Bacillota > Clostridia > DSM-8532 > DSM-8532 > Thermoclostridium_A. The sequence goes on from JAAYFY010000050.1 coordinate 4,241, forward strand.
AGCCTTCGTTGCCAAGCTTTTTCTCCACACGCTCCAGTTCCATCTCGAGGCTTGCCTTCTCCTTTTCCAGCCGCTCGATTTCCTTGTCTATATCGATCAGGTCCTCAAGGGGCAGGAATACTTCCATCCCTTCCACCACGACGGTCACCGCGTCATCGGCAATACCTTCCTTATCCTTTCTTACCACCGCGTCGGAAAGGTAAGCAAGGCGCTTAAACGTGGGCGCTTCCTTTTCAACAGCCGCGGCCAGGACGGAGTCGGCGGTCACAAATATGGCTTTCGCCTTCCGGGTGACAGGGACATTCATCTCCAGTCTTCTATTGCGTATGCCCCGGATGGCATCCATGATAACCCCCATGATCCTCTCCTCTTCAGGATACAGGACCTCTTCCCGGTATTCGGGCCATTTGGAGATCATGATACTCTCATCAGGAGTGATAAGATGGCTGTAGATCTCCTCGGTGATGAAGGGCATGAACGGATGGAGGAGCTTCATGGCATCTTTCAGCACCTCATTGAGGACATAAAGGGCTTCAAGCCGTCCCGGCGCCTCCTGGTCATACAGGCGCGGTTTTAACAGCTCGATGTACCAATCGCAGAATTCATCCCATATGAAATCGTAGATTTTCTGCAAAGCGATGCCAAGCTCAAAGCGCTCCAGGTTCTCGGTTACTTCCCGGGCCATCGTATTGATCCGGCTTAAGATCCATTTATCGGCCGTGGTGAACTTGTTCGGGTCAATCTTTGAGAAATCGGCGCTCTGGTCGAAATTCATCATGACAAAGCGGAACGCGTTCCAGACCTTGTTGGCAAAATTGCGGCTTGCCTCAAGCTTCTCGTCGGAGAAGCGCAGGTCGTGTCCGGGCGAGGTCCCGACGGTAAGAGCATACCTTAAGGCATCGGTGCCATACTTGTCAATGACATCCAGCGGATCAATGCCGTTACCCAGGGATTTGGACATCTTCCTTCCCAGGGCGTCCCTCACCAGGCCGTGGATCAGGACATACCTGAAGGGCTCCCTGCCCATCTGCTCAAGACCCGAGAAGATCATCCTGGCTACCCAGAAGAAGATTATGTCATAAGCGGTCACCAGGACGCTGGTGGGATAGAAATATTCCAGTTCGGGCGTCTTGTCTGGCCATCCCAGGGTCGAGAACGGCCACAGGGCCGAGCTGAACCAGGTGTCCAGGACGTCCTCATCCTGGCGGATCCGGGTTGATCCGCATTTCGGGCATTTTTCAGGTGCCTTGTGGGATACCATGACATTGTCGCAGTCATCGCAATAATAAGCAGGGATCCTGTGGCCCCACCATAGCTGTCTTGAAATGCACCAATCCTGGATATTCTCCATCCAGTTGAAATATATCTTTGAAAAATGATCGGGCACAAATTTGATTATCCCCTTCTTTACCGCCTCAATGGCAGGCTCGGCAAGGGGCTTCATCTTCACGAACCACTGGCGGCTTACCCTGGGCTCAATGACGGTGTTGCAGCGGTAGCATGATCCCACGTTGTGATGGTGGGGCACAACCTTAATAAGCAGTCCCAGCTCTCCAAGGTCTTTTACCACCTGCTTTCTTGCCTCGTACCGGTCAAGACCCGCGTATTTCCCGCCGTTTTCATTGATGGTGGCGTCGGGGTTCATGATATTGACCATCTCGAGGTTGTGTCTCAGTCCGATCTCAAAGTCATTGGGATCATGGGCGGGAGTTACCTTGAGCGCACCTGTACCGAATTCCCGCTGGACATATTCATCGGCGATAACAGGTATCTCACGGTTCATAAGCGGAAGCAGGACGGTTTTTCCTATCAGGTGCCTGTACCTCTCATCCTCGGGGTGGACCGCGACCGCGGTATCACCCAGCATGGTTTCAGGACGCGTTGTGGCTATCTCCAGATATGCATCGCTGCCGGTCACAGGGTACCTTATGTGCCAGAAGTTTCCTTCCTTTTCCTCGTACTCTACCTCGGCGTCCGACAGGGAAGTGCCGCAACAGGGACACCAGTTGATGATCCTCTCTCCCCTGTAGATCAGGCCTTTTTCATAAAGCCTTATGAAAACTTCCAGCACGGCCCTGGACAAGCCCTCATCCATGGTAAAACGCTCGCGCTTCCAGTCGCAGGAGCTGCCCAGCTTTTTAAGCTGCTCTACAATACGCCCGCCGTATTCTTCCTTCCACTTCCAGGCCCTTCCAAGAAACTCCTCGCGGCCTGCTTCTTCCTTTGTAAGGCCCTCTTCGGCCATCTTTTCCACGATCTTGACCTCAGTGGCGATGCTGGCATGGTCTGTTCCAGGCAGCCACATGGCGTTATACCCCTGCATCCTCCTGAACCTGATAAGGATATCCTGCAGGGTATTGTTCAGGGCGTGCCCCATATGGAGCTGGCCCGTAATATTCGGCGGCGGTATCACTATGCAGTAAGGTTCCTTTGATGGGTCAACCTCGGCATGGAAGTAATCCTTCTCCATCCATCTTTGGTAGGTTTTCTCCTCAACCTTTGCGGGATCATAAGTTTTCTCAATTTCCTTCATCCGCATATTCCACAACCCTTTCTGTATACCATTAAAATAAATCATTTACAGCTTTATATCCTGCGGCGGATCACCTGAATGCTATAAATACAAGCACAACCCCCGGCACAAGGGTGAACAGCCCCACCAGCTTCACCAGGGAGAGCGCCTTCATCCGCTTGTACTCTTCAAGGGCTTCACCGGTTAACTCATGGGCCTCCTTCACAGCCATACGCCGACCCAGCGACAGGCGCTTCACGATATATCCCGCGCTGTAGTTTATGGCAGCGCCCACCACTATCAGCAGGATGGCTGCTATTTTCAATAAAGGCATAATTCCCTCCGATCCCCCGCATCACCTGTAAAATCCGCGCCTGCCATGGTGGATTACCTCGTTCCGCCAGCAATAACACAGATGGCCAGGCATGCCCAAGCAAATAAAAAACTTCCGTCCGGATCTTTGGACGAAAGCATTTTCCGCGGTACCACCAAAGTTCCCGTAACCGCAAGCGGAACGGACACTTAATAAGGAATCTAACGGTTCCTACCCGATAGGTCTACTTTACCGGCACCCAAAAAGGATACCAATGGTTCGACCGCAAGGCTCAGAAGCGACCTTCAGCAACACTTTGCCGGAAGCGCTCGCACCAAGTGCGCCTCCTCTCTTAAGGGAGTTATTGCCTACTCCTCTCCGTCATCGCCGAGTATTTGTTTATAATGAATATAGACCATTACAGCAAAGCCTGTCAAGGGCCCGCCTGGATTTCAGCCGGCATCAATAGGGAACACGGTTTAACTGCCGCGCCTCCTGTACGTATCATACCGGAAGGCTACGCCAACCTTGCTTTCCTGCCATCCGCCCGTTTCCTTTCTTATCCATCGGCCGTCGCTGTCAAGATCGGGAAGGCGGGTATCGGCTTCGAATTCCGCGTCGATCCTGGTAACCAGAGCCTGGGAACAATAGTCCAGAAGCAGCCGGTAGACCGATTCTCCGCCGCATACATAAACCTTTCCTTCAAAGTCCATTATGGCTGACATCAACTCTTCAAAGTCATGCACCACGACCGCGCCGGGGCACTGGTAATTCACATCCCTCGTCAACACCACATTGATCCTGTCCGGAAGGGGTTTTGAGCCCTTGAAAGATTCCAGCGTCTTTCTGCCCACCACGATCATATTCCCCTTGGTCAGTTGGGCAAAGCGCTTCATATCCTCGGGTATTCTTTTGAGAAGCTTGTTTCCAAACCCTATCCCCCAGTTTCTGTCGGCCGAAGCGATGAGGATAAGGTCATTTCTGTAATTGCAACCCATAGCAGCCTCCATCTGTATGTCAGATCGCAACAGGAATATTTCTAATTTGGGGTCCGACAATATAGTTTTCAAGCCTGAAGTCGTTGACCTCGAAAGCATAGAAGTCCTTGATATCGGGATTCATTATGAACTTGGGCGCCGGGTAGCACTCCCTGCTGATCAGTTCCTTTACCAGGGGAATATGCCTGTCATAGATATGGGCATCGGCAATAACATGGACCAGCTCACCCGGTTCCAGCCCGCTGACTTGGGCAAACATATGCACAAGCACGGCATACTGGACCACATTCCAGTTATTGGCCACCAAAACGTCCTGGGATCTCTGGTTAAGGATGGCGTTCAATTTCCTGCCGGTAACGTTGAATGTCACGCTGTAGGCACAGGGATAAAGATTCATGTCTATCAGGTCGGCATGGTTGTACATGTTGACTATAATGCGCCTGCTGTTGGGATTATGCTTCAGGTCGTACAAAACCCTGTCCACCTGGTCAAACTCGCCTTCCCTGTAACGATGCTTTATACCCAGCTGGTAGCCGTAAGCTTTTCCGATGGACCCGTTTTCATCGGCCCATGCGTCCCAAATATGGCTGTTGAGGTCCTTTATGTTGTTGGACTTCTTCTGCCATATCCAGAGAATCTCGTCAATTGCGTTTTTCATGTATGTGGGCCGCAATGTCATGATGGGAAACTCGGCCGATAGGTCATACCTGTTGACAACGCAGAATTTCTTGATGGTGTGGGCTGGCGCGCCATCCGGCCATTTGGGCCTTACATCATAGCCTTCGTCGGAAAAACCGTTCTCAAGAATATCTTTGCACATATTGATGAATATCAGATCCGCCTGACTCATGTGAAGCACCTGCCCTTTCCGGTAAACTCTATTTTATTATGTTTTATACTGATCCGCTTAGCAATACTTTACCGTATTCTGCCCGCACCGACAATAAGAAGATTGCCAAAACAGGGGGACCAAGGAGGACCAGGGGGATGGTTCCTGTGGGTTCCTTCAGCATACCCTGATGTTACTGCGAGCGGAGCGCGGCAATTGCCTGGGGTATCATTGCGAGGAATCCCTTTTCGTGTCATTGCGAGAAGGTGTGGCCCTTACTGTCATTGCGAGCCCGGCAAAGCCGGACGTGGCAATCTCTTTTCCATAACAACATTGCGAACAGATCTTGTGACACCCGTTTCGTTCTATTATTGACATATAATAACAACCAATGA
>JAAYFY010000051.1 GCA_012728015.1 Clostridiaceae bacterium
GAGCAATGACAAAACAGGAATGATAAAAGCATAATAATTCTGGTGGCTATAACGGAGAGGATACACCTGTTCCCATCCCGAACACAGAAGTTAAGCTCTCCAGTGCAGAAGATACTTGGCTGGAAACAGCCCGGGAAAATATGTCGCTGCCAGATTTTTATTCCTCAATAGCTCAGTTGGTAGAGCATGCGGCTGTTAACCGCAGGGTCGTAGGTTCGAGTCCTACTTGAGGAGCCAACAAAGGGCGAAAGGTTAAAACCTTTTCGCTCTTTTTATTATGCAATACTGTACAATTTAATGATTTTTCATTACCGTCGATACTTGCTGCAATAAATCGACAAGTTTTACTATCCGAATGATTTCAATACCAGTGTTTAATAACCGGCATTGTATATGCGGGAAGAAGCCAGATCGACAGTACCAGGACACGGGATGACAGGACTGAAGCATACAGAAGGCGGTTCCCTGTTTCACTGACACACATAAATTGGAAATGTATGACAATATAAATACTTGATTGATATATGCCGAAATACAATATATAACCATGGTAAAAGATGAGGTGGCACCAGCGTGAAACCGATTTCCGGTATATCAATAAAGCTCCCTGAAAACTTCTGTATTGACCTTGCCATGCTTAAACAAGCCAAAATACACAAACCTGAGCCCGAAACCGGTCCAAGGGAAAAATCAAAACTGGTTGTCAGTGGCGGAGTTTACGGGAGCACTTATAGTAATACAACTCCTGAAGAAAACATCAGGATTCTTCGTGATACTCTTGAAAAAGCGTTTAAGAACGTTAAAAAGGGTAATTTCCCCAAAATGCAGGATTTGGCGGCGGACAATAATTTTATGTTCAAACTCGGATTGCAGCAATATAAAGCCAACAATGCCTCCGATTCAGAAAGCAGCATTGATACAAGTGTATAAATTTAGCTCCGTCCGTGGGTAAACTGGGTGGTTTTATTTTTGGGGCAGCATTGATATGTATAAGTTTAGCCAGGGGGTCACCCCAAAGCGTCCCCCCTGTCTATGAGGAATTCTCCTTCGCCCGTGCCGTAACCCAGATTGCCATCGCCGAAGAAATGCTTTGCGCAGGGAAGAACACCGCCGTCAATCAGTCCTTTGGAATAGGCGACGCCCAGCTTTGACACGAGTTCGGGGTCCGATGAATAGCTCTCATAAGTTCTTCCCCAGCGGGGCTCTGTCGCGACAGCCACACATGGGGAGAAGTTCCATAGCATCCCTGAAAGCTTCATCTCTTCGGCAACTGCCAGCCCCATCCTGTATGTCAGTTCCTCGTCGTTTGCGGCCCCTATCCCGATATTGTGGGGGAAGATCACTGACCCCAGGCATGCCTGGTTGCCATGGACCGCGTCAGTCCCGTAGATGAACGGGATACCGCTTTCCGATGAAAGCGTGGCTTCCTGGTAGCTCAGCACGGTCCTTTTCCAGCCTGACGCTGTCCTGTCCATGTAATTGGTGAGTGAAAGTATTGAACCGTATCCGTACTTTTTCATGTTGTGAGTGTTGGCATTATAAACCGCCGGCTGGAGCATCTGCGCCGCCTTCTGCTCAAGGGTCATGGAGGAGACGATATCCTCGGGTTCGGCGTCGGGATTGTACTTAAAAGTTATTTGGGGCTGTCCGGATTCACCCGTACCCGGTGATGCGGGATCGCTCATGCCCGGCGATGGGGAATCTCCCGTACCCGACGGCCGCTGTCCCTGGCCGCATCCGGCGATGGAAAACGCCAGCGCCAGGCAAATGAAGGTGGCAAATATTCTCTTTCTCACATTATATTCCTCCGTTATTATCTAAATAAATATATCACCTTCAGCGGCATTACTCAAGAAAGACAGTAGCCGGTGGTTTTAAAGCTGACAGGTTCGGAAACGGCCCTCATAGAATATGGCAGGATCCGGACTGTCAATAAATGTCGCTTGTAATCACGGGATACATTTGGTAAATTGATTATATGCGCGAAAGTCGTTTTGCGACTCTTCTAAGGAAAGGTTATGCATTGGATCGTATTTTTCGTCTTTTCCCTGTGTGTTTTTCGGTCCTGCCATGACCTATTTTTGTGAATAACGAGGTTTGAGTGATGAAAAAGTTCAAGGTTTTTTTCTTTATCCTGATTATCGCGGTGGTAGCAAGTTCATGCGGGTCGGGCGAAATACCTGTCCAGGTGGACACGCCCGAAACCCAGGCGCCCGAGACTCCCACGCCGACGCCGACACCAACGCCCACACCAACAACAACACCGACACCAACGCCCACACCGACGCCAACCCCTACACCAGAACCCACACCAACACCTACTCCTACCCCTGAACCCAGCCAGCCGGCTTCGCCTTCCCAGGGAAGCCCAGGCTCGGGCAGGCGGGAGAATGTGGATATCCTTGAAGGGCAGGCGGACAAGGCCCGGGTGGAGGTCAAAGCCGTATACCTGACAGGTGGTGTCACCGGGAGAAGGATTGACCATTTTATAGACCTTGTCAACCGGACCGAGCTCAATGCGCTGGTTATAGATATCAAGGAAGGCGGAGTGGTCAACTACAGGACCAATGCGCCCATGGCCAGACAGCTGGGCCTTTTTGTCAGCAGCTATGATCCTGCCGAGGTCCTGAGAAAATGCCATGAGAACGGTATCTATGTTATCGGAAGAATAGTTTGTTTCAGGGATAACAACCTGGCCAAGGCAAAACCTGAATGGGGCGTAAAGACACCAAAAGGCACCCTCTGGCTTGAGAATGGTGATCCGAATGGTGCATGGACCGACCCCTCGATACCGGAGGTGCAGCAGTATAACATAGAGATCGCGGTGGAGGCCGCGAAGCTTGGGTTTGACGAGATACAGTTCGATTATGTGAGGTTCCCCACGGGGAGGGCATCTGATTTTGCCTATGATCCTAATATGCCGCCGAGGTCGGAGGTCATCGCCGATTTCCTCTATAAGGCGTCAAAGGAGATTAAGGCGGCAGCCCAGATCCCTGTTTCGGCGGATGTCTTCGGTATCGTGGGCGAAAAGGGCCCGGACGGAAGGTATATAGGGCAGGAACTGGAGCTGATCGGGCTGAATGTTGATTATATCAGCCCCATGATCTACCCCTCCCACTATGCCAACAGCTCAAAAGGCACCATGGGCAACGGCGTTGGCCAGACCATCAACGGCGTCCTCTTCACCCATCCCGACCTTAAGCCTTATGAAGTGGTGTATAACGCCCTGGCAAGGATTAAGTCCAGGATCTCCGAGATGCAGCCATACCGTGCCGATGTGAGGCCCTACATACAGGGATTTACCGCAAAGTACCTGCCCAATGGATATTGGCAGGAGTACGGCGCCGAACAGTTCAGGCAGCAGATCCAGGCGGTTTACGATGCCGGATACAGGGAGTGGATCTTCTGGAACAGCTCCGGTACATATGTTGAGGCGGCCTTTGAGCCGGAATCCTGAGAAAGCCCTTGAAAATGAAAAATGAGGATGGATTGATGGATAAGGTAATTGTTGAGTTGTGCGACAACTATCGTATATACCGGGTTACTGAGGCGCTGGAAAGGCTGTTTGAAGGAATGGGAGGCATCGATTCCATAGTCAGGCCCGGTATGCGCGTGGTGATAAAACCGAACCTGCTTACGGCAAAAAAACCCGACGACGCGGCTACCACACACCCGTCGGTGATCCAGGCCATCGCCGCACTGGTTCAGAAGGCGGGCGGGCTGGTCTGCATCGCGGACAGTCCCGGCGGTCCATATAATACATCTTCCCTGAGGCGTGTCTATTCTATGACGGGCATGGAAGAAGCGGCTGACCAAACCGGCGCGCAGCTGAACTTTGATCTGAGGGTTGAAAAGATCGACAACCCCGATGCCCTGATAGTCAAAAGCCTGAAGATTTTAAAGCCCCTTCGTGACGCTGATCTTATCATCAACGTTGCGAAGCTGAAAACCCATCGCTTCATGGCGTACACAGGGGCGGTCAAGAACATGTTTGGTTCCATTGCCGGCCTGGAAAAGGCCGACTACCACCTGAGGCTGGACCAGCACGACAAGTTCGCCGATTGCCTTATCGATATCTACCTGGCAGCAAAGCCCCAGATCAATATCATTGACGGCATCATAGGAATGGAGGGCGAGGGTCCGGGCTCGGGAGTCCCCAAGTACCTTGGAGCGCTTATCGGTTCGAAAAACGGCTTTGCTGCGGACCTGGCAGCATTGGACCTGATTAACGTGGACTACAGGCAGGTTCCCGTGATGAAACGGGCTGAGGAAAGAAAACTCTTTACGGCCAGTCAGGTGGTGTTTGAGGGCGCGGATATCTCATCCATCCGCTGTGAAGATTTTGATGTGCCAGCTCTCGCGTACCCGGGAAAAAGGAGACTGGGAAGAAGGATACTGTTCCTCATTGAAAGGATATTCAGGCCAAAGCCTGAGATCGTCCAAGAAAGTTGTATTGCCTGCGGGAAGTGCATCGAGGTCTGCCCTCCCAAAACCATCCACAAGGACGAAGACAACAGGGTGATTATCGATTACGGCAAGTGCATCAGATGCTTCTGCTGCCATGAGTTTTGTCCTGAAAAGGCTGTGCGGATAAGGAAAAACGCTGCCAGAAGGATTCTTGAATATAGAAGGACCTGTAGCGGGGACAACTAGGGCTTCCATTTTTGAGAAGGTTTTGGTAGAATCAATAATGAGTTTTTTTGTAAATGGTTTTACGTATATGCTGCTTTTTAAAGCCGCTGCAGTAATCAAACAATCATAGGAGCGCGCTGATGAATGTTGAGTACATAAATCCATTTATTGAAGCAAGCCAGTCGGTTTGGTTGATGATGACCGGTAACAAGCCGGCTTTGGGTAAAGTATATTTAAAGAAAGTACCGTTTCAGAGCGATGATATCGCGGTTATAGTCGGCCTGACAGGGAAGATCAGAGGCCAGGTGGTCATATCCATGAACACAAACACCGCGCTCAAAGTGGCGTCTTCCATGATGGGTGGTGTTCTGCTGGCCGAGCTGGACGATATGTCAAAAAGCGCCATTTCCGAACTGGGAAATATGATTATGGGAAACACTGCGACCATACTGGCCGGCAGGGGTATAGGCGTCGAGATCACGCCGCCATCCCTCCTTGTTGGTGAAAAGATGGTTTTTACCCCGGCCCATATGAAAACCATTTGTGTCCCCTTGTTGATTGAGGGTGATGAACCCATAGAGATCAACGTATCGTTGGAAGAATGACACGCGAAAGATGGCCAGGCCATCTTTTTCTGCAAACAGCAGCGGGATCGAGGTAATGAAATGTGCCTTTAAATATTGTTCTTCATGAACCTGAAATTCCGCAGAATACGGGAAACATAGCCCGTTCCTGTGCGGCAGCCGGAGCCGCGCTCCACCTGATAGGCCCTTTGGGCTTTTCCATTGAGGACAAGTACCTGAAACGCGCGGGACTTGATTACTGGGACAAGCTGGATCTCTACTACTATAACAGTCTGGACGAATTCTTCAGCAAACATCAGGGCAAACCCGTCTTTTTCTCATCCACAAAGGCATTCAAAACCTATGATGAGGTACAATATACCAGGGATTGTTTCATCATGTTCGGGAAGGAAACCAGGGGCCTTCCTGAAACACTGCTGAAGGAGCATTACGATAAGTGCGTCAGGATACCCATGAGGGAGAATAAACGCTCTCTCAACCTGTCCAACGCGGTTGCTGTTATCCTGTATGAAGCCCTGAGGCAGATGAGTTTTCCTGGCCTTTCAAAGCACGGGCGGCTGAGCCGGGAGTAAAAACCGGACGATAAGCGCTCAGTATAATCTTGATGAAATTATGTGAGGGAGGCTGGAGATGTTCAGGATTGGTGTTGTTACCTGCGGCGGAGATTGCCCCGGGTTGAATTCGGTAATACGCGCGGTGGTAAAAACCGCCACTATCAACTATGGCTACGAGGTGATCGGGTTTAAGGACGGCTACCTGGGCCTGGTCTACAACCGTTTCATGAAGCTGAAGCTTGGTGATGCGTCCGGATTGCTGGACAGGGGCGGAACCATTTTAGGCACCACCAACAACTTTGATCCCTTTAAGGTCCTGGTGGACCATGACGGGGAGAACCAGTACAGGGATTTAAGTGACAGGGTGGCTGACACCTTAAGGATGCATGACATCCGGTGCCTCATAGTTATCGGCGGCACCAGCACAATCAGTATCGCCAACAGGCTTATAGAGAAGGGGATCAATATCATAGCCATACCCAAAACCATCGACAACGACGTGCCTGCCACCGATGCGACGGTAGGCTTCATGACCAGTGTGAACACCGCAACCCAGGCACTGGACAAGCTGCATTCAACCGCCGAGTCCCATCACCGTGTCATGATCCTGGAAGTGACGGGATCATCGGCCGGATGGGTGTCCCTGCAATCGGGAATAGCCGGCGGAGCCGATATCATCCTTATACCCGAGATTCCCTATGATATTAACCTTGTGGCAAAGCGTATTCTTGAGCGGAAGAATGAGGGGAAGAGCTTCAGTATCGTTGTGGTGTCAGAAGGCAGCAGGCCTTTGGGATATGACAGGGCGCAGGACCCCGTCATCGGTGATGATGACGATGCGCAAAACATAAATGGCATTGGCAGCCAGCTGGCCTCCGAGCTTGAGAGGCTGACCCGGTTGGAGGTCAGGGTCACAGTCTTGGGCTATCTCCTGCGTGGAGGAGAGCCTTCCCCATATGACCGTATCCTGTCCACCCGGCTGGGAGCCTCAGCGGTGAACATGATCGCGGCGGACCAGTACAACATGATGGCAGCCATTAAGAATGACCAGCTTTGCCCAGTGAAAATTTCCGAGATAGCTGGAAAGATCAAGACTGTTCCTCTTGATGGGGAACTGGTTAAAATAGCGCGGAGCATAGGCGTCAGTTTAGGCGACTGACCCTTCCTTCATAAGCGGACATTATAAAAGGCAGATGAATTATTGAACATGAGTGATTTCAGAGAAATAACCATTGAGGACCAGGACCTTATAACTCCAATACTAAGGCGTATGCGCCCCATATCGTCGGAATTCACCTTCCCGTACCTGTATGCCTGGAGGCATGACTATAACCTGAGGTTCGGCATATTCGGGAACCATCTCTGTCTGGTGGCCAAACCCAGGCCATACGTCCCCTTTGCCTTCTGTCCCATCCCCGTGGACGGGCGGCATGACAGCGACGGCTTTAAGAAAGCCATCGATGCCATTGAAGCCCATTTCAGGGAGCAGCGATATGACCTTGTCTTCGCCCGGGTAGAAGAGGGCAGGCTGCCGCTGCTGACCGGCTATTACCAGGACAGGGCAGAGGTTTCATATCTTCCGGAGGCTTCTGATTATGTTTGCAATTCCGGTGACCTGATCAATCTCGCGGGCAGGAAATACAGCAGGAAAAGGAATCATATAAGCCAGTTCCTGCGTTATTATGAAAACCACGAATATGTGCCCGTCGGTCCGAGGAACACCGATGAATGCTTCCGGGTATTTGAAGAGTGGTGCGAAAGAACCGACTCAGATTGCGTGCATCCCGAAAACTGTGAGCGGCTTGCCTGCAAGGAGATGCTGGACAACTGGGAGAGATTCAACCTTAAAGGCGGCCTGGTCAGGGTAAACGGGAAGGCCGAGGCCTTTACCATCGGCGAAAGGCTCAATGATGAGATGGCCGTTGTTAGAGTTGAGAAGGGGAATTTCGGCATCCATGGCATCTACGCATTCATAAACCGGGAATTCTGTACCAGGGAATGGACCGATACTAAATTTATCAACAGGGAAGAGGATATGGACATAGAAGGCCTCCGCAAATCCAAAAAGTCATACTATCCGACATTTATGGTGAAGAAATATCTCGTGCGCTGCCATGCCTGACCGCGGCAGTGACGGTAAAGAATCAACAACTCGGGCGGGGAAGCAGCAGGAATACTTAGGCGTATTCAACATTGACAAAACATGAGGTGTTTTTATAGTATAGTCTTGTGTCAGTAAGCTTTTGGGTTGGCCTTTCCAGCCCCTTTTATCATTTAATCGCCCTGGACCCGTGATTTAGTCCAGTTCAAGTTCAGGCTGCGACAAGGCCTCGTCATGGCACGACATATATATCGCATCAAATCTCAAAGGAAAGGATATTGATATGCCAAAAAGACCAAAAGTAGCCATTGTTATGGGCAGCGATTCTGATTTTCCGGTTGTTGAGGGATGCCTGGGGATCCTGAAGGATTTTGGTGTTGAAACCACAGTTACTGTCTGTTCAGCCCACCGTACGCCCGACCGGGCCGCGGAGCTTGCCAGGACCGCGGAAAGTGAAGGCTATGACCTGATCATTGCCGCCGCGGGTAAGGCGGCGCACCTTCCCGGCGTACTGGCGGCTTATACCGTCCTTCCCGTCATAGGCCTTCCCATCAGATCCTCCACGCTGGACGGGTTGGATTCACTGCTGTCCATCGTCCAGATGCCATCAGGCGTGCCGGTAGCTACTGTGGCCATAAACGGAGGCCAGAACGCAGCGCTCCTGGCCGTTCAGATCATGGGAGGCGCATACCCGGAGCTGCGTGAGAAGCTGCGTGAGTATAAGGTGAAAATGGCTGAATTGGTTGAAAGAAACGACCAGCAGCTTCAGGCCCGATTGAGAGGTGCGGGGCAATGATCGTGAACAGGGCTTCAGCGCTTAAACCTGGTATGTGCGGGGATTGCAAGCCCCGTGAAGCATGCGGCGTTTTCGGCGTGGTCAACAACAATGGTTTTGATATAGCCCGCATGGTATATTTTGGCCTCTATGCCCTGCAGCACCGGGGCCAGGAAAGCTGCGGCATCGCGGTCACCAATGAAAACGGCGTAATAATAGGGCACAAGGGTTTAGGGCTCGTATCAGAGGTCTTTAATGACAGGATACTGGACCACCTGGCGGGCACGGTAGCCATCGGGCACTGCCGCTATTCGACAGCAGGCGGAAATTCCATAGAAGACACCCAGCCTTTAATGGCCAATTACAAGGGCGGGCGCATGGCCATAGCCCATAACGGCAAACTGGTGAACGCCGAAGAAATCAAAAGATCCCTCGAAGAATCGGGAGCCATTTTCCAAACCTCAACCGATTCCGAAGTTTTCGCGAACCTGATTTCCAGGTACAGCATCAAATCCGATGATCTTGAGGATATTCTCGTTAAAACGGTACGGCAGGTAGCAGGCGCTTACGCCGCCGTTATCATGACCCGGAACAGCCTTATAGGAATGCGTGATCCCTGGGGATTGAGGCCCTTGTGTATCGGGAAGCTCGACGACTCAATCGTCCTGGCATCAGAGAGCTGTGCCCTTGACGCTGTGGGAGCGACATTTGTAAGGGATGTTGAACCGGGCGAGATCGTCTTTGTACAAGACAGGGAGATCCGGTCCATCCGTGGGGCAGCAAGCGGCAGACCCCGTCATTTCTGTATCTTTGAACATATCTATTTCGCACGTCCCGACAGCTTTATAGATGGGGCGTCGGTTTACAGGGCCCGCCTGGAGGCAGGACGCATTCTTGCCATAGAACACCCGGTCGACGCGGACCTGGTGGTAGGTGTTCCTGATTCGGGCCTTACAGCCGCCATAGGCTATTCGAGGCAGTCGGGTATCCCATATGGTGAAGCGCTGATAAAAAACCGGTATGTGGGAAGAACCTTTATCCAGCCACAGCAAAAGATGAGGGAGCAAAGCGTTGACATCAAGCTGAATGCGCTCAAAGAGGAGATAGAAGGCAAGCGCATCGTGATGATCGACGATTCCATCGTCCGGGGTACTACCACGAAAAAGCTTGTCCAGATGCTGAAAAACTCGGGCGCCAAAGAGGTGCATATGAGGATCAGTTCACCCCCGGTCAAGTTTCCCTGCTATTTCGGAATAGATATATCCGCGGAGAACCTTATAGCGGCGAAGAAAACCATTGAAGAGATAAGAAAGAATATGGGGGCTGACAGCCTGGGATTCCTGAGCGTGGAAGGACTGATGAAAACCCCTGTGGGAGCCAGGGAAACGGGCTTCTGCGCCGGGTGTTTCACCGGGAAGTATCCCATAAACCAGGAAACCAAAAACCGCTCGGTGGAGTGAGTAATAACGCGGCAAGGAGGATGGAACATGGCCACTTACAAAGAAGCCGGGGTTGATGTGACGGCGGGATATAAGGCAGTGGAGCTGATGAGATCCCATATCAGGAAGACCATGAGGCCCGAGGTGCTGGACGGGATAGGCGGGTTCGGCGGGCTGTTCAGCCTTGAGAACCTGGATATCAGAAAGCCCGTTCTGGTTTCGGGCACCGATGGTGTAGGCACTAAGCTGAAAATCGCATTCATTATGGACAGGCATGATACCATCGGGATAGACTGCGTGGCCATGTGCGCCAACGATGTGGTCTGCTGCGGGGCCCAGCCTCTATTCTTCCTGGACTATATAGCCACGGGAAAGCTGGTACCCGGGAAAGTGGAACAAATCGTGATGGGGGTCGCCGACGGCTGCGTGCAGGCCGGATGTGCCCTTATCGGCGGCGAAACAGCCGAGATGCCTGGCTTCTACCCTGAGGATGAGTACGACCTGGCGGGTTTTGTGGTGGGAGTGGTGGATCGGGACCGCATCATCGACGGCAGGACTATCCGGGAGGGAGACCTTCTTGTGGGCCTGGCTTCCTCGGGGATCCACAGCAACGGTTACTCCCTGGTCCGGAAGGTTCTGGACCCCAGCAGGGAAAAACTCGGAAAGTTCAATGAAATGCTTGGGAAAACCCTTGGCGAAGAACTCCTTACACCCACGCGCATATATGTAAAAACCATCCTCTCCCTAATCGAAAAGCACGGGATCAAGGGGGTCGCCAATATTACGGGAGGGGGGTTCATCGAGAACATACCCAGGATTATTCCCGAAGGCCTGGGTGTGGTTATCCATAAAGGAAGCTGGGAAGTGCTCCCCATATTCCGCCTGATCCGGGAGGTGGGCGACATCCCCGAAAAGGATATGTATAATACCTTTAACATGGGAATCAGCATGGTCCTGGCCGTTTCGCCCGATGAAGCCGATGACGTGGTCCGGTCCGCCGAACAGCTTGGCGAAAAGGCCTTCGTCATAGGCGAGATAATAAAGGGCGGGGAGAGAATTACGATATGCTGAGGATAGGAGTTATGGTTTCAGGGGGCGGCACGAACCTGCAGGCCATACTTGACCAGATAGAAAGCGGCCGGCTTCCCGGCTGCCAGGTGGTTACTGTCATATCCAGCAGGCCCGGAGTGTATGCCCTGGAGCGCGCCAGGAAGCACAATATACCCTCCTGTGTAATTTCCAGGAAGGATTTTGAAACGCTGGAGGAGTATGATGAAGCGGTACTGAAACATCTTAAGGAATATAAAGTAGATCTGGTGGTCCTGGCAGGCTTCTTAAGCCTTTTGGGCGAACGGGTCCTTTCCGAATACGAAAATGCCATCATAAATGTACATCCATCCCTGATCCCATCATTCTGCGGAAAAGGCTTCTACGGGATCACCCCCCATAAAAAGGCGCTGGAATATGGCGTTCGCATTACCGGGGCGACGGTCCATTTTGTTGACAGGGAATATGATTCCGGCCCCATCATACTGCAGAAGGCTGTTGAAGTGATGCAGGACGATACGCCCGAAAGCCTTCAGCGGAGGGTAATGGAGCAGGCCGAATGGATACTGCTTCCCGAGGCCATAAGGCTTTTCGCACAGGGCAGGCTGAAGGTGGAAGGAAGGCATGTAACCATCCTTGGAGAATCAACCCAAAGAAAGGAAGACGAAGAATGAAGGTACTGGTAGTCGGAGGCGGCGGAAGGGAGCACGCCATAGTATGGAAGCTGGCCCAGAGCCCTGATGTGACCGAGATCTTCTGCGCGCCCGGAAACGGCGGCATTGGTGAGATCGCCCGGCTGGTCCCGGTCAGCGCCACCGATATTGACGGGATAGTGGGTTTTTCAAAAAAGAACGGGATTGACCTGGTTGTGGTGGCTCCCGACGACCCACTGGCCATGGGTATGGTTGACGCGCTGGAAGCGGCGGGAATACCTGCTTTCGGTCCGCGGAAGGATGCCGCCATTATCGAGTCCAGCAAGGTTTCTGCCAAGAACCTTATGAAGAAACACAACATCCCGACAGCCGGTTACAGGGTGTTCGACGACAGCCAGGAAGCCAGGGAATATGTCATGAACGCGAAGCTTCCCGTTGTGGTCAAGGCCGACGGCCTGGCCCTAGGCAAGGGAGTCCTCATATGCCATACCCGTGACGAGGCAGTATCGGCGGTAAACGGCATCATGGAGGAAAGGAAGTTCGGCAGCGCCGGGCAGCGTATTGTTGTGGAAGAGTATATAACTGGTCCCGAGGTGTCGATCCTGGCCTTCACCGACGGCAAAACCATAAAGCCCATGGTCAGCGTGCAAGACCATAAGCGGGCATTGGACAACGACCAGGGCCTCAATACCGGAGGCATGGGCACATTTACACCAAGCAGGCATTATACAGAGGCCATTGCCCGGGAGTGCATGGAAACCATATTCGAACCCACCATCCGGGCTATGAACCGGGAAGGACGGAAGTTCAGGGGAGTGCTGTTTTTCGGTCTCATGCTCACCGAAAACGGCCCGAAGGTTTTGGAATACAACGCCCGTTTCGGAGATCCCGAAACCCAGGTGGTCCTGCCCCTTCTTAAGACCGACCTTTTGACAGTAATAAAGGCAGTTATCAACGAGGAACTGGACAAGGTGGACATCCAGTGGGAGCAGGATGCGGCCGTGTGCGTTGTCATGGCCTCGGGCGGGTACCCGGAAGCCTATGAGAAGGGCTTCGAAATAACCGGCCTGGACCAGTTCGGCAACCAGTCGGAAATCCTGGTCTTCCATGCGGGCACCAGGAAAGAGGGAGACAGGTACCTTACCAGCGGGGGAAGGGTCCTCGGGGTTACCGCGAGGGGCGCCGATATTGAAGAAGCAAGGCGGAAGGCCTATGACGCCGTCAGCCGGATTCATTTCAAAAACGCGCATTATCGCCGCGATATTGGAATAAAATAAGAAACCAGTTATTATGTTCATGGGATATCCATATCAATTCCCGCGGAATAATAAACTGCGGGAGGTGAATCTATGGGACCCAACAAGTCAATCGGATGCAACGTAAAGGAATGCAGATACCACGCTAAGACTGAAGAATATTGTGCCCTGGACCATATCCATGTATCCAGAAGCAAGGAAAAGGCGGATGTGGAAGAAGATACAGAATGCGCGTCCTTTGAAAGGGAATGACAGGGAGAGCGGGTTTGCCCGCTCTTTTTGTACAAAGATGTGAGCCGGGTACCCCATATATGTTCATCCGTGAAAAAGCATAAGCACGCCTGCGGCCATGACTCCCATTCCCAGCACGAACCCCACTATGGTCAGGTAGTGCTCTCCGTATTCTCTCGCGGCGGGAAGCAGTTCATCCATGGAAATATAAATCATAACCCCGGCAACAGCCGAGAATACCATGCCAAACAACGTATCGGTAATGAAACGGCCAAGGACCAGCATGGCCAGGACAGCCCCCAAAGGTTCCGAAAGGCCGGAAAGCAATGACATCCAGAAGGCCTTGCCGCGGCTTTTCGTGGCATAATAAACAGGCATGGCGATGGATATGCCCTCCGGGATGTTGTGGATGGCGATGGCCAGGGCGACAGAAAGGCCGAGCAGCGGGTCTTTTACTCCTGAAATGAAGGCGGCTATGCCCTCGGGGAAATTGTGGACGGTTACAGCAAGGGCGGTGAACAGCCCTGTTTTATAGAGCCTGCCGAAATCCGGCGCCGGTACGCGGGAACCCTCGGCCCGTGCTCCCTTGAATGAGGACGGATACCCCGGCTCCGGAATGAGTTCGTCCATCAGGGCTGTTAGGACAATACCGAAGAAAAAGGAAAGGACCGCAAGGATCCTGCCCCTTTGTTCCCCGTGAGCGTTCCTGAGGATAGCTTCAGCCTCGGGGAAAAGCTCGATGAAGGATACATAGACCATGACGCCCGCTGAGAAGCCCAGCATGGCCGACAGCACCCGGGTATCGGTTTTTTTGAACAGTAGGACTAGGAGCCCTCCTATTCCCGTCGCTATGCCTGCGCCAAGGGCATAGAGGACCGCGGGTATTGCGGCTGCAGGGTCCATGGCTTCCCCATCCGTTCCCAAAGGTTATCCAGGGTAAATCTATGACGGCGCGCAGGATTAAATGATGGCATTTTTACAGGAAAGCGCAGGGATGGGTGTATGACCCGCAGGCCTGATCCTTGAGTCTGATACTTTAAAGAGGAAATATGTGATGGTATAATTGTCAAGAGCAAAATATGATAGATAACGCTGGTGATTGATGAGGATGAGATATGAGCAGTGAAAGGCAAAAAAGGATAAGGAATTTCTGCATCATAGCCCATATCGATCATGGAAAGTCCACCCTGGCCGACAGGCTGCTGGAGATGACCGGCGCCCTGACCGAGCGGGAGATGGAAGAACAAGTCCTGGACGATATGGATATTGAACGGGAACGGGGGATAACCATAAAGGCGCGCGCCGTCAGGATGGTCCATAAAGGCGAGGATGGCGGGGAATATATCCTCAACCTGATAGACACCCCCGGCCATGTGGATTTCAACTACGAGGTGTCAAGGAGCATAGCGGCATGCGAAGGCGCCATACTGGTCGTGGACGCTTCCCAGGGGGTTGAGGCCCAAACCCTGGCGAATGTCTACCTCGCCCTGGAGCATGACCTGGAGATCATTCCGGTTATCAACAAGATCGATCTTCCCAGCGCAAGACCCGACGAGGTTATAAGGGAGATCGAGGATGTCATCGGACTGGAGGCCCAGGATGCCCCGCGTATTTCGGCCAAGAACGGGATAAATATCGACAGTGTATTGAAAAAAATAGTATCGCACATACCCGCCCCGCGGGGAGATGAGGATACCCCTCTGCGGGCTCTCATATTCGATTCCCTCTATGACACCTATAAGGGCGTTATAGCCTATGTCCGTGTGATGGAGGGCAGCGTGTCGCCCGGCCAGACCATTCATATGATGCATACGGGCAAGGATTATGTGGTGACCGAGCTGGGATATATGAGCCCGGGGAGGCATATCCCATCCGATGCCCTCCTGGCGGGTGAGGTGGGCTATATATGCGCCAGCATAAAGGATGTCCGCAACTGCCGTGTGGGTGACACCATCACCCTGGCATCCAACCCCGCCGACGAGCCCCTTCCCGGATACAAGAAGGCGGTGCCCATGGTGTTCTGCGGGATATATCCTGCCGACGGGGCAAAATACAATGATCTCAGGGATTCCCTCGAGAAGCTCCAGCTCAACGACGCGTCCCTGCTGTTTGAACCCGAAACGTCGGCGGCCCTCGGGCTCGGTTTCCGGTGCGGCTTTTTAGGCCTTCTGCATATGGAGATCATACAGGAACGCCTGGAACGGGAGTACAACCTGGACATCGTCACCACCGCGCCCAGCGTTATCTACCGGATCACCAGGGCAAACGGCGATGTGATATATCTGGACAATCCCACGAACATGCCCGACCCTACCGAGATAGCCGTTATGGAAGAGCCTGTCGTCAAGGCCACCATCATGACGCCCACCGAGTATGTCGGTAGCATCATGGAGCTTTGCCAGGACAGGAGGGGCACCTTCCTGGGGATGGATTACCTGGAGGCGACCAGGGTCATCCTCAGCTACGAGATGCCCCTGAACGAGATTGTCTATGATTTCTTTGATGCGCTTAAATCCAGGTCGAAGGGTTACGCCTCCCTGGACTATGAGCTGACGGGCTACAAGGAATCAAAGCTTGTCAAGCTGGATATCAGGCTGAACGGGGAGATAGTCGACGCCCTGTCCTTCATCGTCCATACCGATAAGGCGTACGCAAGGGGGCGCAGGATGGCCGAGAAGCTGAAGGAAACCATACCCAGGCAGATGTTCGAGGTGCCCATACAGGCCTGCATCGGCACCAAGATCATCGCCAGGGAAACCGTAAAGGCTTACCGCAAGGATGTCCTGGCCAAGTGCTACGGCGGCGATATCACACGCAAGAAGAAACTGCTTGAGAAACAGAAGGAAGGCAAAAAACGGATGCGCCAGGTGGGCAGCGTGGAGGTCCCCCAGGAGGCTTTCATGAGCGTGCTTAAGTTGGATATATGAGGCAAAGGTCATGGGGGCGGCATCATCTGATATCGGTCTTTATATCCATATTCCCTTCTGCGCAAGAAAGTGCAGGTACTGCGATTTTGTCTCCTGGTCCGGCATGGAGGATTCCTGGGAGCCATATATAAACGCTGTTATAAAGGAACTGGAACAGAAGTCGGAAATGGTCCGCCAGCGCCGCGTCGTGTCCATCTTCCTCGGCGGGGGCACCCCTTCGCTCCTTCCCGGCGGCGCGATCCAGCGGATAATGGAAGCGGCGGGAAAGCACTATAGTCTTATGCCCGACGCCGAGGTAACCATTGAGGCCAATCCGGGCACGCTGGATAATGACAGGTTCAGGGCATACCGGGAGGCCGGGATCAACAGGCTCAGCATAGGCCTTCAGGCCTGGCAGAACCATCTTCTTGAATTTCTAGGAAGGATACATACGGCAAGTGAATTCGATGAAGCGGTTTTTATGGCCCAGGACCATGGTTTTTCCAATATAAATGCCGATATAATATTCGGGATCCCATATCAGACCATGGACGACTGGCTCGAAACCATATCCAGGGTTTTGTCCTGCCGGATACCCCATGTTTCATGCTACAGCCTCACAGTGGAAGAAGGCACCCGGTTTGGCAGGCTGAAACAGGAAGGCATCTGGCCGGAGCCCGAAGAAGATCTTGAACGCGAGATGTACCGGGCAGCCATAGAGGCGTTTGGGGAAGCCGGCTTTGAGCAGTATGAAATCTCCAACATGGCGAAACCTCAATACCGCTGCCGACATAATATGAATTACTGGCTGAGAGGAGAATACCTGGGATTCGGCGTCGCCGCCCATTCCTTTTTCAACCAGGCGCGATTCGCCAATACTTCGGACCTCCGGCTGTACATGGAGAGCGTGGAGCGCGGGAATGCCGCGTTAAGCGAATACTATCATATTTCAAATGAAGAAGCTCTGTCAGAAAGCATGATACTCGGGCTGAGGCTGACGGAAGGCGTTGATCTGGACCAATTGTCTTCTGTCTACCGTACCGATGTCAGGAAGAAGTACGGCAAAAAGCTGGCGGATCTTGCCGACAGGGAGCTTGTTGAGCTCAACGGATCTGTGGTAAGATTGACAAAAAGAGGCATGGATTTCGCCAACCAGGTATTTGTTGAGTTTATCTGAGCTTTTTCCGACAGAGAGAATGGTGGGGAGGATAATATGATGGAGATGAATGAGATCAGGGGAGTTGATTTAGCGGTTCCCGGACTCGCGGAAATCAGCAGGAGCTATATAGATGATTTCATCGCGGAGATGAAGGAGATCCTGGAAAAGATCGAGGTAGAACTGGTGGATCTCGAGATGGAGCCGGATAACGCCGATCATCTGAACTCCGTCTATTGCAGCTTCGACGCGGTCAAGGGCCTGGCCGGCCTGTTGCACGATCCTGTCAGCGGCAGGATAGCCGAAGCTTCAAAGGAGCTTCTTGAAACCCTCCGGAAATACGGGACTCCGGCCGGAAGAAGCGCCATCAATCTCCTGCTGTTTTCGGTAAGGTTCATAAGAAAGGTATGCGAAGACGGGGACGACGTCAAAGACACCCTGTTCATGGGCGAAGTGGAGCAGCATATCAGCAACATCCGCAAGCTAGTGGAAGATATAATCCTTGAAATACGCCAGCCGGAGGGACGACGGGCGCGCATCGGCGAAATCCTCGTGGCCGAAGGGACAATAAAGCACTCGGATGTGGAGGATATACTCAAGAAACAAAGCAGCGTCTTCAGCAGGATGAAATTCGGCGAGATCGTGCTGAAGGAAAAGAAGGTCGACGTTTCGGATATTATCAAGGCCATACGCATGCAGAAGATCAGGAACGCAGGCACCTCGGACCAGTACGTTAAGATCCCCCTGGAAAGGCTTGACCAGATTATCGGCATCATAGGCAATATCTGCAGCATCTTTGATTCCATAAGGGACGAGGCCGTGCTGAGGTTTGGCAGCAATGACGCCCTTACCATGGACGCATCGAAAGCGTTCAACATGGTCCAGGATGTGAGGAGCATCCTGAAGGAACTCCGGATGGTTACGCTCCAGCAGACGTTCCAGAAGCTGACCCGCCTGGCCTGCACCATCATAGAGGAGCATCACCTGGAAGTAAGGTTTTCAACCATGGGCGAGAACATCGAGGTTGACAAGGAGATTGCCGACAAGATCGTATCCCCTTTGGGAGAATTGATAAAGCTGCTCCTGGAAAAGGCCTATACCGAGCAGGATGAGGCAAGGAGGATAGGCAGCATCGAGGCGGTTGCCTATGAGGAAGGCAACACGGTACATATAGGCATCACAGGAGACCAGGTGGTGGACATCGAAGAGTTCAAATCCGACTCGCGCTTCATGGGAGTGGCCTCCGAGCTGTCAATGCTGCAGTGCCGCCTTGCAATGGATGACATGGATGGCGAAGGCACGCGCATTTCGATCATTATTCAAAGATAGGAATAGATTTGGATTACATTGTTCCAGCCAGCTCACTCCCGGCTGACTGGCTCTTGACAAACCGGTGGGTGAGTGTTATTTTTGAATTGTGTTAGCACTCATCAGTGGAGAGTGCTAACAACGAGATGGGTAATTACATATCCGGGATATTGGAAGATTATCGGATCTAGCTCCAGGCTCCCAGGAGCGCCATCAGGGGGTGAAGAAGTGACCTGGGAAAACGAGCTTAACGACAGAAAAAAAACCATATTGAAATCCATAATTGATGTTTACATTCAGTCAGCCCAGCCTGTCGGTTCCAGAACCATTGCCCGGAAGCATGACCTTGGCCTGGGATCGGCTACCATCAGGAATGAAATGGCCGACCTGGAGGAACTGGGATATATTACCCAACCCCATACATCGGCCGGGCGGGTTCCATCGGACAAGGGGTACCGTTTTTATGTGGACCACCTGATGCAGGCTTACCAGCTGGCCTACGATGAGGCCATAAGGCTCAGGCAGGCGATGGAGAACAGCGCGGAGGAGCTGAACCAGCTCTTTAAGAGGGTGTGCAGCATCGTTTCCTCCTTTACGGGCTATCCTACCATCGTTATCTCGCCCCAGCTTTCAGAATCCCTGATAAAATCGGTACAGGTGGTAGCCATTGATGAAACACACCTGCTGGTGGTGCTTGTCGTCGAGGGCGGGATCGTCAGTAACAGGATTGTAAGGCACAACGAAAACGTGGAAGAGGAGAACATCATAAGGTTTTCCAACGCGCTCAACACGAAGATCTCCGGAAAGAGAATCAGTACTGTTTCGATGCCCGATACCCTTGACCTTATACTGGCGTCCGATCTGCCCGGAACATTGATATCGCAGATCCTGGACGCGGTAAAGGAATGCATCCGCAGGGTCGAGAGCACCGACGTGTACCTTGATGGAGCGGCCAACCTGCTCAACTACCCTGAATTCAGCGACCTCATCAAGGCAAGGGAAGTTCTCGAGATCCTAAGCGAGGAAGACGTGATCTACAACCTGGCCAGGAGTGCCATGCAGAAGCCGAGCCTTGAAGTAAGGATCGGAAGCGAGAATGAAATCGGTCCCATGAAGGAACTCAGCGTGGTGACCACCGTTTATGGCCATGAAGGCAGGAGCACCGGAGCCATAGGCATCATCGGGCCTACCAGGATGACTTATAGCAGGGTGGTTTCCTCCATACTATATATTAAGGACCTGATCAACAGGGAGATCATGAGATTATTCAGCGAGCATGGATAATCCGGCAGGCAATTTACAGTTGAAAGGAAGTTTCAAATGAACAACAAGGATTTACCCGATCTGAACCAGCCTGGAGGAAAGACGGCTGAGTACAGTGGGATGGAGTCGCCCCTTGCGCGGGAGGAAGCCGCGCAATCCGGCGGATCACAGGATACAAAGGCTGCCGAAGAAAACGCGGAAGGTGATTCTGCCGGCGGCAGCATGGAACATGAGATAAGCGCGCTGAAGCAGGCGCTGGAAAACAAGGAGAACGAAATGAATGAGCTGCTGGACAGGGCGCAGCGCCTTGCGGCAGAATACGATAATTATCGCAAGCGTACCAACCGGGAGAAGGAAAGGCTCTACAGCGATTCGGTATGCGACGTGGTTTCCAGGTTCCTCCCGGTTGTTGACAATCTTGAACGTGCCATTGCCGCAGAGGCTGAAACCGATGAGGGAAAGAGCCTCATGGAAGGCATTGGCATGATCCTCAGGCAGATGTCGGACATCCTTGAAAAGTTGGGGGTAAAGCCCATCGAAGCTGTCGGGAAGACCTTTAACCCGGAGCTTCACAATGCCGTCATGCATGTAGAGGATGAAAGCTACGGTGCTGGCGAGATCACAGAGGAATTCCAGAAGGGATATATCTACAAGGATGAAATCGTTATTCGCCATTCCATGGTGAAAGTTGCGAACTAGACTTTCTTTGGCCTTAATTTATATAAACAGGAGTGATTGAACTATGGGAAAAGTAATCGGGATAGACCTCGGTACAACAAATTCATGTGTTGCCGTTATGGAAGGCGGAGAGCCTGTTGTCATCCCAAACGCTGAAGGAAGCCGCACCACACCGTCCATCGTGGCCTTCTCCAAGACGGGCGAGCGGCTTGTGGGACAGGTCGCGAAGCGGCAGGCCATAACCAACCCCGAAAGAACGGTTATCTCCATAAAGAGAGATATGGGTACCGATAAAAAGGTCAAGATTGACGACAAATACTATACCCCACCGGAAATCTCGGCAATGATCCTGCAGAAGCTGAAGGCCGATGCGGAAGAATACCTGGGCGAGAAAATAACCCAGGCGGTTATCACCGTGCCGGCGTATTTCTCCGATTCCCAGCGCCAGGCTACAAAGGATGCCGGAAGGATTGCCGGGCTTGAGGTTTTAAGGATTATCAACGAGCCTACGGCCGCAGCGCTGGCCTATGGCCTTGATAAGGAAACAGACCAGAAAATACTTGTGTTTGACCTGGGAGGCGGAACCTTCGACGTGTCCATCCTGGAGATCGGCGACGGCGTATTTGAGGTCCTTGCCACCAGCGGCAACAACCGCCTCGGCGGAGATGATTTCGACCAGCGCGTCATGGACTGGATGGCCGACAGCTTCAGGCAGGAATACGGTATAGACCTCAGGAATGACAAGATGGCAATGCAGAGGCTGAAGGAGGCCGCCGAGAAGGCGAAGATAGAGCTTTCAACAGTAGCCCAGACCAGCATCAACCTGCCTTTTATCACGGCAGACGCATCAGGTCCGAAACACCTGGACATGACCCTGACCCGGGCCAAGTTTGACGAAATGACCGCCGACCTGGTGGAGAAGACCATGGGACCCACCAGGCAGGCTCTGGCGGATGCAGGCCTTTCCCCCAACGATATACACAGGGTTCTGATGGTAGGCGGATCAACCCGCATCCCGGCTGTCCAGGAGGCCATCAAGAAGTTCCTGGGCAAGGAGCCCTTCAAGGGAATCAACCCGGACGAATGTGTGGCCATAGGCGCTGCCATTCAGGCGGGCGTCCTGTCCGGAGAGGTGAAGGACCTTCTGCTCCTGGATGTAACTCCCCTGTCCCTGGGTATTGAAACCCTGGGCGGCGTGTTCACCAGGCTGATTGATCGCAACACCACCATACCCACGAAGAAGAGCCAGATATTCTCGACAGCGGCCGACGGGCAGACCAGCGTGGATATCAAGGTCTACCAGGGGGAGCGTGAAATAGCGTCGCATAACAAGCTGCTCGGGAACTTCCAGCTTACCGGCATCCCGCCGGCTCCGCGCGGCGTGCCACAGATCGAGGTTACATTTGATATTGACGCTAATGGTATCGTTCACGTTTCGGCCAAGGATCTCGGGACCGGAAACGAGCAGCAGATAACCATAACAGCAAGCTCCAACCTGAGCGAGGCGGAAATCGAAAAGGCTGTCAAGGAGGCCGAAAAGTTTGCCGCCGAGGACAAGAGACGCAAGGAAGAGGTTGAAACCCGCAATGAGGCCGACTCCATGGTATACCAGACCGAAAGGACCCTGAAGGACCTGGGCGACAAGCTGAGCGCCGACGACAAAGCCAGGATCCAGGCTGAGGTCGACAAGGTCAAGGAAGCCCTGAAGGGTTCGGACATCCAGGCTATAAAGAACGCGAAGGAGTCCCTGACGCAGGCCTTCTATTCGATTTCCCAGAAGATATACCAGCAGGCCGGGCCTCAGGCAGGCGGCCCCGGCGGAGCCCAGGACGGTTTCAACCCTAACGGCGCGGGGCCCGATGACAATGTATACAACGCGGATTACAAGGTAGTGGACGAGGACGACAAGAAGTAACGTCAGGTTCACATAACGGGAGGCACGGAACGGTATATGCCCGCAACCAGCGCTGCAGGCATCTACCGTTTCTCTTTGCAGGCATAAATCCCGGCTTTAATGTATCAAGCCGGGGCATCATGCGCCAGGAAATCAAATGGCGCTTCAATATTCCATAATACTATGGATGTAACGGTGAGTATGTGGTATATTAACAAAGGCCGGAAATTGGGATAATGACCTGGAGGTTTTCCCATACCGGCCATCCATGGCAGACGAGCATGGAGAACAAACGGGAGGGGTTGGCCTTTGGCCGAGAAAAGGGACTATTACGAGGTCCTCGGCGTGGACAGGAACGCTGCCGAGGCCGATATCAAAAAAGCATACAGACGGCTTGCAAAGCAATACCATCCTGATGTAAACAAGGGCGATGCCGATGCCGAGGCCAAGTTCAAGGAGATAAGCGAGGCATACAGCGTTCTGAGTGACAGCGAGAAGCGCGCCCAGTATGACCGCTACGGGCACTCTGCATTTGACGGTACATCCGGTTTCAGCGGGTTTGATTTTGGCTTCGGCGGCCTTGACGACCTGTTTGAGAGCTTTATGGGGTTCGGGAGAAGCAGGGCTTCAAGGCGCACCGGTCCCCAGCGGGGAAACGATCTGCAGTATTCCATGGAGATCGAGTTTATGGAGGCTGCCTTTGGCGCCACAAAGGAGCTCAACCTGACAAGGGTACAGAACTGCAATGTCTGCGGA
Source organism: Clostridiaceae bacterium (assembly GCA_012728015.1). Classification (GTDB taxonomy): domain Bacteria; phylum Bacillota; class Clostridia; order DSM-8532; family DSM-8532; genus Thermoclostridium_A. The sequence goes on from JAAYFY010000051.1 coordinate 23,234, forward strand.
GGCTCAGGGTCAAAACCGGGGACGCAGCCTGAAAGCTGCAAACGCTGCAACGGCACCGGCCAGATCAGGTATTCCCAGTCAACACCCTTTGGCCAGTTTGTCAATGTCCGCACCTGCGACCTGTGCGGCGGCGAGGGCAAGGTGATCACCCACCCCTGCGAGAGATGTAATGGAAAAGGCCGCGTAACAAAGAGCTCCAAGATCAGCATAGAAATACCTGCCGGTATAGATGACGGCCAGACCATATCCCTGAGGGGAGAGGGTGAGCCCGGCCTGAGAGGGGGCCCGCCCGGCGACCTTTTTGTTACCATACATATAAAGCCGCACCCTATTTTCAAGCGAGAAGGGTATGATGTAGTCTGCGACATTCCCATCTCCTTTGCCCAGGCAGCCCTTGGCGCCGAAATAGAGATCCCCACCATTGACGGAAAGATGAACTACACGATCCCCGAAGGCACACAGACCGGAACTGTATTCAAGATACGGGGCAAGGGTATCAAGCATCTGAGGAGCAGCATAAGGGGCGACCAGTATATCCGTGTCAACGTGGAGGTGCCGGTAAAACTGTCCCAGAAACAGAAGGAACTGCTGCGGCAGTTTGCCGAAATCGGCGGAGATGAAGGACTGGAACAGAAAAAAGGCTTCTTCAACAAGATGAGGGATATTTTCAGGGAATGATCCCGAGAGGGAGCGGCTTACCGGGAGAACGTATGAAGTGGATTGAAGTATCAGTTACAACCAATGAACCGGCTTCCGAGATCCTGTCGGAATTCCTGATGGAACTGGGGGCAAGCGGCACCGAGATCGTGGATGCCAATGCCTTCAGGCAGGCATCGGAGCAGAACAGTTATCTTGATTACGCCGATGACGGGCTTGCGGAGAGCTATGGGCCCGACGTGGAGGTAAAGGCATACTACCCGGAAGGCGCCGATATCGGAAAACTGCTGGGCAGGATCAGCCAAAGGATGGATGAACTGTCCGGGCTGATGGATACCGGATCGGGTACCGTCCGCTGGCAGGTAAGGGACGATGCCGAATGGAAGGACAACTGGAAGGCATATTTCAAGCCATTCCGGCTGACTGACAGGATAGTGGTCAAACCCAGCTGGGAAAACTATGTGCCCGGCAACGGCCAGATAGTTATTGAGCTTGATCCCGGTATGGCATTCGGGACCGGTACCCATGAAACCACCCGGATGTGCGCCCTGCTTGGCGAAAAGTACCTGAAGCCTGGAGACAGGGTCCTGGACCTGGGGTGCGGCACGGCCATCCTGGCCCTCGTCGCAGCAAAGCTGGGAGCTGGAAGCGTCCTTGCGGTGGATATCGATGAGGCTGCCGTGAAGACTGCAAGGCAAAATGTCGAAAATAATGGCGAAGCCAGCCGGATTGAAGTGCGCAGAGGCGTTTTAAGCGATATCGGGAAGGAGCCCTTCGACCTCATCCTGATAAATATCATAGCCGATGTGATAATACCCCTGGCCGGCATCATCAGGGGATATACCGGTGAGAATACACGCATCATCCTTTCAGGCATCATAGGAAGCAGGCGGGATGAGGTGGTATCCATATGGCAGGACGCAGGGCTCAGGCTTGTGGAAGAAGTAAAAACGGGAGAATGGGTGGCGCTGGTATTTCATGCATAGGTTCATGGTGGGTCCCGAAAATATCAGGGACTGTGTCATCCTTATAACAGGAAGCGATTTAAAACACCTGAGCCAGGTGCTCAGGCTCGGGAAGGGCGACCTTATCGGTGTATTTGACGGAAGCGGCATCGAGTATACCGCCCGGCTGGCAGAGGTGGGCAGGGACCAGGCCGTCGCCGTGATAGTGGAGTCGCGCCAGGCCGAAACAGAACCCCGTATCCGTCTGACCCTGTACCAGGGGCTGCCAAAAATGGAGAAGATGGAGCTGATTATCCAGAAGGCCGTAGAATTGGGCGTATACAGGATCGTTCCGGTTATAACCCAAAGGACAGTGGTCCAGCCCGATACCCGGTCTGCGGAGAAAAGGACGGCAAGATGGAACAGGATCGCGGTTGAAGCTGCCAAGCAGTGCGGGCGGGCACGCGTTCCGGATGTTTCAGGCCCCGTATACCTGAAGGAAATCCTGGTCAGCCTCGGGGCTCCGGACCTTGCCATAGCCCTCTATGAGAATGAAAAAAAAGGTTTGAAAGAAATATTGAAATGTTATAATATTAATGATGTTGGAAATATGGCACTTTTTGTAGGTCCGGAGGGTGGTTTCGCCCGAGAAGAGGTCGATGAAATGCATCATTCGGGCATCTTGACAGCAGGCTTGGGACGTCGTGTTTTAAGAGCGGAAACCGCTGCAATATCAGGTATTTCCATTATTATGTACGAGATGGGTGAAATGCAACAATGAGCAAGACAACATTTGTGATAACAGATGATGCGGTATTCATGCGCACACTGCTGAGAAAGATCATTGAACAGGATGAGAATTTTGAGGTCCTGGGGGAAGCCTCAAACGGACGGGAAGCGATTGAAGCTGCTGAGAAATACCAGCCCGACATCCTCACCCTTGACATTACAATGCCCGAGATGGATGGAATACAGGCGGTTCGCGAAATTCTCAAAGTGAGTCCGAAAACCAATATAATAATGGTATCCGCGATGGGACAGCAATCCATGGTCATAGAAGCCATAAAACAGGGGGCAAAGGATTTTGTGGTAAAGCCCTTCGACAGGACAAGGGTTTTCCAGTCAATCAATAACGTCCTTGCCATGAACGACCAGGGAAACAAGGAATAATGCTTTCCAGCCCGGGGGACCATGAAGGAGAAAAAGATGATAAGGAGCATGACAGGCTTCGGATACCATGAATACTCGGAGAATGGTATCACCTTTACAATAGAGATAAAAACGGTTAACCACCGATATTTCGATATTTTCCTGAGGATTCCGAAGCAGATCTCGTCCTTTGAAGACCGGGTAAGATCCATTATATCCGGGAGAATTCAGCGGGGAAAAGTAGATGTTTACATAACCTGCGAAAACAAGTCCGAAGAAGCGGTCAGGGTTGTCCTGGACGAAGGTCTGGCGAAAGCGTACCGCAATGCGCTGAAGGCCTTGGCAGGGCAGCTCGGGCTCGAGGATGACGTTTCGGTTTCCGCATTGGCCCGTTTCCCGGATATCCTGAAAGTCGAGAATAAGCAGGATGACGACAGGATGGGCGGCATACTGGAAAAGGCTGTCGAAGGTGCTGTCTCATCACTTATCGAGATGCGTGAAAAAGAGGGGCAGAAGCTGAAGGAAAGCATGGTTCAAATCCTGAAAACCGTGAGATCCTACCTGGATAAGATCCGGGAAAGAGCCCCGCTGGTTGTAAAGGAGTACAAGGAAAAGCTGGAGGCGAGGATTGAAGAACTGGCCGGAACGAGGATAGACCCTGCCAGGCTGGCCATGGAGGCCGCCTTCTTTGCCGACAGGTGCAGCATCGACGAGGAGATTGTCAGGCTGGACAGCCATATTGATCAAATGCATGATATGCTGGACCAGGGAAGCCCGGTGGGTAAAAAACTCGACTTTCTGATACAGGAAATGAACAGAGAGGTAAATACTATAGGATCAAAGGCCGGTGACCTTGACATAACCCGCTGTGTGGTAGAGCTCAAGAATGAAATCGAAAAGCTGAGGGAACAGGTCCAGAATATCGAATAGGAACAGAGAACGGGTTCGGGGCGGGAAAGCCGTTCCGGGCAGGAGAGTCAAGGGTTGGGAATATGAAGCTGATCAATGTGGGTTTTGGAAACATAGTATCCGCAAGCAAGATTGTTGCCATAGTAAGTCCGGAATCGGCGCCCATAAAGCGCATAATCCAGGAGGCGCGTGAGCGTGGTACCCTTATCGATGCCACATATGGCCGCAGGACCAGGGCAGTCATTGTGACCGAGAGCGATCATGTTGTCCTTTCGGCGCTCCAGCCGGAAACCATTGCCCACAGGCTTTCGAAAAAAGACAGCGGGCATGCTCCGGATACCGAAGCCGATCCTGACATCAACCTGGAGGAAGAGCCATGAAAACCGGACTGCTCGTCGTCATGTCCGGCCCTGCCGGAGTGGGGAAAGGCAGCGTTATCAGGCGTGCCATGGAACTGGATGACAGTATTGTGACCTCGGTTTCCGCCACGTCCAGGAAGCCGCGCCCGGGGGAGGTAGACGGCGTCCATTATTTTTTCAGGACCCGGGAGCAGTTTAAGGCTATGATCGAAGAGCAGCGCCTGGTGGAATGGGTGGAGTATTGCGGCAATTACTACGGCACGCCGAAGGAATACGTTACCCGGGAACTCGAAAAGGGCAAAAAAATCGTCCTGGAAATAGAAGTGGAAGGGTCGATGAAGATAAAGGAAATGTTCAGGGATTCCATCCTTTGCTTCATTGTGCCGCCCAGCTTCGGGGAACTGGAAAGGCGCCTGAGAGACCGGAAAACCGAGGACGAGGAAACGATACAAAGAAGGCTTGAGAGAGCTATTGAAGAGTTCAAATATATCCCTCAGTATGACTATGTTGTCCTGAATGATACCATCGAGGAGGCAGCCCGCAGGTTTGTCTCCATTATCCATGCGGAGCGGATGAGAACGTTCAGGAACCTTGAGATTATAGACAGACTTACAGGCAAGGAGTGAGCATTGCATATGATGATTTATCCGCCATTGACATCACTGCTTGAAAAGGTGGATAGCCGTTATACATTGGTGATTGCGACCGCGAAACGCGCCCGGATGCTGACGAATGGCGCGAAGAAGCTTACTGACAATCCGTCCACCAAGGATGTAACCATTGCCATCGAGGAAATCGCCGAAGGAAAGATAAGTTACCACAAGCTTCAGAAGAAGGCAAACCAGAATATCCCGGAGGATGCCGGGCACGAGCCCGAGCCCCTGGAATCCGAAACGGACCAGGATAGTGAATAATGGATATTTGATATATAATATGCTGGTGTGACAGATGCAGCAGTTGTAAACGGCAGGCGCAGGCAGCTATGGCACGCCGTCAGTACTGAACGCAGGAGGATATAGAGATGCAGTTTGAAAAAACCATGGACAAGATCGTCGCGCTGTGCAAGAACAGGGGCTTTATTTACCAGGGTTCCGAGATATACGGCGGGCTGGCCAACACCTGGGATTACGGGCCGCTGGGCGTGGAATTCAAAAACAACATAAAAAGGGCATGGTGGAAGAAGTTCATACAGGAAAGCCCGTATAATGTAGGCGTGGATTGCGCCATTCTGATGAACCCCCAGGTATGGGTGGCATCGGGGCATGTGGGCGGCTTCTCCGATCCCCTGATAGACTGCAGGCAGTGCAAGACGCGGCACAGGGCCGATAACATCATAGAAGATTATAACAGGGAAAACAACATATCCATGGTTGTGGATCCCTCGAACCATGAGGCCATGGTTTCATATATCAGGGAGCACAGGATACCCTGCCCGAACTGCGGAGGCCATGATTTCACCGATATCCGCAAGTTCAATCTGATGTTCAAGACATACCAGGGCGTCACCGAGGATTCCAAGAATGAGGTATATCTTCGGCCTGAGACAGCCCAGGGCATCTTCGTAAACTTCAGGAATGTTTTAAGGACAACGAGAAAAAAACTTCCCATAGGCATCGGACAGATCGGAAAGTCCTTCAGAAACGAGATAACTCCGGGGAACTTCACATTCAGGACCCGGGAGTTTGAGCAGATGGAGCTGGAGTTCTTCTGCGAACCTGGCACCGATATGGAATGGTTCAGTTACTGGAAGGATTTCTGCGTCAACTGGCTGTACGGGCTTGGCCTCAGAAAGGAGAACGTGAGGCTTAGGGACCATTCCCCCGAGGAGTTGTCCCACTACAGCAAAGCCACCACTGATATCGAGTACCTGTTCCCGTTCGGCTGGGGTGAGCTCTGGGGCATAGCCCACCGGACCGATTACGACCTAAGGCAGCATATGGAGCATGCCAGGGAAGACCTTTCATTCTTTGACCCTGTAAAGAATGAGAAGTTCATACCTTATTGCATAGAGCCTTCCCTTGGCGCCGA
>JAAYFY010000052.1 GCA_012728015.1 Clostridiaceae bacterium
GTTATACATGAAGATGTCACCCTTTCGTTGAGTTTTTGTTGCAAATTCTTATCTTAACAGGATGACATCTTCTTTTCAATTCCTCTGGTCTTTTTTCCCATTTACCCTACAGTAACTTTACGCTAAGAAGATCATAAGTGACAGCGGCCAGGGCTGTCGAATAGCATAATAGTGGGAACTTAAGTCATACGGTGCGTGTTGATGGAATGCATCGCCCTTTACGATTCAGGAAATTACGCATACAGGGTCTGCAGGATATTTGAAAAGAAGGGGCTGGTTTTTGAGGTTATGGCTACGCCCTGCCTGATATCCCATATGGGCTGCGGGTACTGCCTGGTATTCCCTTGCGAGTATATTGATGCGGTCCTTGCCGAGAGCCGTGCCTGCGGATGTCCCGTGAGAGAAGCCTATAAGGTGGTTGAACGCAACCACAAAAGGGAATATATAAAGATTGAAAGATAATACTGTGGTAAGCGGCGAAAGGAGCGCAGTATGGACACGAGCGGCGTTTTGGACCTGTTCAGGGAACTTGCGGCGGCTGCTGGCGAAAAGATACTTGATATATACCGGAGCGATTTTGCTGTGGAATACAAGGAGGATAACACCCCGGTAACCAGGGATGACAAGGTATCCAATGAGATAATTGAGCGGGGCCTTAAGGATGAATATCCCCAGATCCCGGTACTGGCCGAAGAATCGGCCGATGATTTATACAGGCTGTCAGAGGAATACTGTTTCATCGTAGATCCACTGGACGGGACCAAGGAGTTTGTCAGCAAGACCGATGAGTTTACCGTTAATATAGCCCTGGCGAGGAACGGAATTCCCATTGCCGGACTTATTTATGTTCCGGTGCTGGGGGAATTCTATTATGCCTCTGAAAACCAGGGCGCCTTCTGGTACAGGGATAAGGAAGAAGAGCAGCCCCTCGATGTATCGGACAGGATAGGCGGTATACGCCTTGCGGTCAGCAGGTTTCATCGCACCAGGGAGTTGGACAGGCTTATAGAGAAAAACCATATCCAACATGTCGTTGTTGTCGGAAGCGCATATAAAGGCTGCCTTTTTGCCCGGGGAGACGTGGAAGCCTATTACCGTTTCGGCAGGACCATGGAATGGGATACCGCGGCAATGCAGGTTATAGCGGTTGAAGCGGGCGGAATCTTCATGGGCATGGACGGAAAGCCCTTTGTCTACAACAAGCCGAACCCTGAGAATCACTCAGGTTTTTACCTTGTCAACAGGCTTGAGAACAGGCTGGCTTTTTGACTCATATTATTTGTGGATTCAATAATGACACAGATTGGTATAAAATGAATATATCAATTGCTTCAAGGAGGAAAGGTAAATGAGAGACTGCCCTGTGTATCTCGACGAGTCAAAGAGCTTTGAGGAGCGAGCCAAAGATCTTGTTTCCAGGATGACAATCGAGGAAAAGGTGTCACAAATGCTGTTCAATGCCCCTGCCATCGAAAGGCTGGGAATACCCAGGTACAACTGGTGGAACGAAGCTCTCCACGGTGTGGCCCGGGCCGGAACCGCGACGGTTTTCCCCCAGGCTATCGGTATGGCGGCGACTTTTGACGAGGACCTGATAAAACGTGTGGCCGAAGTCATATCCGATGAAGCCCGAGCCAAGCATCACGAGTATAGCAGGAAGGATGACAGGGGTATCTACAAAGGGCTTACCTTCTGGTCGCCCAATGTTAATATATTTAGGGATCCCAGGTGGGGACGCGGCCACGAAACATACGGCGAGGACCCATATCTTACTTCAAGGCTGGGTGTGGCTTTCATAAAGGGGCTCCAGGGAGATCATCCCAAATACCTGAAGGTTGCGGCATGCGCCAAGCACTTCGCGGTCCACAGCGGTCCCGAGGCCGAGAGACATTCCTTTAATGCCATAGCTTCATCCAAAGATCTTCGTGAAACCTACCTGCCCGCATTTGAAGCATGTGTAAAGGAAGCAAAAGTGGAAGCTGTCATGGGCGCGTACAACAGGACCAACGGCGAACCCTGCTGTGGCAGTAAAACCCTTCTGGAAGATATCCTTCGCGGAGAATGGGGATTTGAGGGCCATGTTACATCGGATTGCTGGGCAGTCCGGGACTTCCACCTGCATCATAAGGTAACGGCTACCGCCCCCGAATCGGCCGCTTTGGCTGTCAGGAATGGATGCGATCTCAACTGCGGCAACATGTATGGAAATCTTCTCATCGCGCTGGAAGAAGGCCTTATCACCGAAGAAGAGATAGATCGCTCGGTGACACGTCTGATGATGACCAGGATGAAACTGGGCATGTTTGACAAGGAGGAGAATGTACCTTATACAAAGATACCCTATGAAGTCAACGATTGCCAGGAACACAGGGACCTGGCGAAGGAAGTGGCCATAAGGTCCATCACCATGCTTAAGAATGATGGAATCCTGCCTCTTGACGTAAATAAAATCAAGTCGGTGGCTGTCATAGGGCCTAATGCAGACAGCCGCAAGGCGCTCATGGGCAATTACTACGGCACCGCATCCGAGTATGTCACCGTGCTTGAAGGCATCCGGGATATTCTCGGAAAAGACATAAGGGTATTCTATTCAGTTGGTTCAGCCCTCGCCGACCAGTTCAGCGAAGGGCTGTCCAGGATGCTTGGAGAAGGACCGGATCGCCTTTCCGAGGCCGTTTCCTGCGCGGAGAAAGCCGATGTCACCATCCTTTGCCTCGGGCTGGATGAAACCATCGAGGGCGAAGAAGGGGATACAGGCAATGAATACTTCTCCGGCGATAAAAGCGATCTGAGCCTGCCAGAATGCCAGGTTGAGCTCATGGAAGCCGTTCTGGCGACGGGCAAGCCCGTAATTGTGGTTGTCCTGGCTGGAAGTGCCCTTGATCTTCGTTTAGCCGATGAAAAGGCCAACGCTATACTTCAGGCCTGGTACCCGGGAGAAGAGGGCGGCCGTGCGGTTGCATCAATCATTTTTGGCGAGAGCAACCCCAGCGGAAGGCTGCCGGTCACCTTCTACCGCAGTACTGATGATCTTCCCGATTTTAAGGATTACAGTATGAAAGGCAGGACCTACAAATACATAGAAACCGAACCCCTGTATCCCTTCGGATTCGGATTGAGTTACACCACATTTGATTATTCGGACCTGGAGCTGAGCGCCGAAAAGATACAGGCCGGCGAGCCTATGGAATGTTCGGTGAGGATTAAAAACACCGGAAAGTACGATGGGTACGAGGTAGTCCAGCTTTACCTGGAGGACATGGAAGCCAGCGCCGTTGTTCCCAAATGGCAGCTTAACGGTATCAAATGCGTTTATCTTAAAGCTGGCGAGGAAAAGACCGTCAGGTTTACACTGACTCTCAGGCAGATGGCCATGGTGGACGATTTTGGGAATACTATACTTGAGCCTGGAAAACTCAGAGTATATGTGGGAGGGAGCCAGCCCGACGCCAGGAGCCGGCAGCTGACAGGGAAGGCAGTGCTGCATGCCGATTTTGAGGTAGAGGGCGAACCCATAAAATTCTGACCTCGGCCATCAGGGTATCAGGACACGAAGCGACCCGGGTACGATTTCAACCGTTACCCGGGTGTCTTCTGTTATTTCACCATCAAAATTGATTGGAAGGGGCCTGGTGCCAACAATCTCTATTTTCCTGCAGCGGTGCAAGGTCACTTCTTTCAGGCCGGTATGCTCACCCCTCATAAAGGCGGGGAATAGTTTTAATAGCCTTATTCTGCCGGGCTTTTCCACCTCGCAGATATCCAGGATGCCATCGGTCATATCGGCCTGGGGCGCCGCCTTCATGCCGCCCCCATAGAATTTCCCGTTTGCGAAGGCGCAAAGGAGCAGTTCATTGGTCCTTTCGGACCCGTCATCAATGGTTATCCTGACCTTATGCTTCTTTAAGCCGATAACGGCGGTCAGAACCCCTAAAATATACGCCATTGAACCTGAAACCGGGGGTATGCGCTTGAATTTCCTGCTTAGGGTTACCACTTCAGCGTCGAATCCTATGGAAGCGATATTGATAAAATATCTGCCGTTGATCTTTCCCATATCCAGCAGGGTGGATGAAGCAACTGGCAGGATTTTCAGAAGGACATGAGGATCGGTGATATTGTATATAGACCTTATGGCGTCATTCCCCGAGCCGCAGGGGATGATTCCCAGCTCAATATGCTGGCCTGAAACTCCGTTGATGATCTCGTTAAGGGTTCCGTCACCGCCCACCGAGTAAACCCGCATTGGGGTGCCTTCGGCAGAAAGCCTTTTTGCTATATCGGTGGCATGGCCGGGATGATTGGTTATCTCAATATGGTATGGTTCCGGGAAGCGGCGGAACCGGTTTTCAATACTGCCGATCAGGGCGGACGACCTGCCCTTTCCGGCAGCCGGGTTGACAATAAAAACATGCCTCAATGTTATCACCTGTCTTATTGTTTGTAATTCTACCATAAAAAAAAGGTCAATGGAATCAGGGAGAGATGAATCAAGGCCGCCGTAAAAAACCTTGATCCTGCCGAATGGTCTGTGCTATTATTTCTGTGTCGGTATTTCCGCAGGAAAACCGAACATAATCCTGTTAAAAAGAATATTTCGACTTATATCCCGCAAAGGGAATGAGAACGGAGGATGAATCATGGAAAACATTCAATCAAAGCCACGCGTCAACGTGAGGCGTATTGCGGTTGCCGGAATATTTTCGGCTTTCACCATCATTCTTAGTCTCATACCATCTTTAGGCTATATCCCGATCCCGCCATTCACCATTACCACCATGCATATCCCGGTTATTATCGCTGCAGCGCTTGAAGGGCCGGTAACAGGCAGTTTTGTGGGGCTCATGTTCGGGCTGTCCAGCATGTATGCGGCAGCCACCATATTCTCAGGTATGCCCACAGCCCCTTTCTTTCTGAACCCGCTGGTTTCGGTTCTGCCCCGTATACTGATCGGGCTTGTGGCCTGCTATGTCTTCATATTGTTAAGAAAACTGACCAGGAACAGGGTTGTGCCCATCATCGGGGCTGCTTTGGGAGGCACCCTTACCAACACCATCGGCGTATTGGGCATGATATATGTCCTGTATGCCCAACAGTATGTGGAAGCCATCGGAGAAAGCGCTGCGGGAAGAAGCCTTCTTGCCATCATTTTCAGTGGCGCATTTATCAATGTGTTGTTTGAGATAGCGGCAGCCTCCTTCATCAGTGTTCCCGTTGTTCTTGCGCTTCAAAGGTTTAGAAACAGAATGGATAGGAGAGCGAGGTCTTCATCATGAGAATAATAATCGGAATTGATATCGGCGGTACCACCACAAAGATCGTGGGCTATTCCGATGGCAGCCTTATCAGCCCTATCCTTGTGAAAGCTACCGACCCTGTGGCTTCGGTTTACGGTGCCTTTGGAAGGTTCCTGAACGATAATGGTCTGACCCTTGCCAATGTGGAGAAGATCATGGTGACCGGAGTGGGTTCAAGCTATCTCACCGAGCCGCTGCTTGGCGTACCCACCGCCAAGGCTGACGAGTTCCTGGCCATCGGCATGGGCGGGCTCTTTCTGAGCGGTCTTGAGCGAGCCCTTGTTGTCAGCATGGGGACCGGCACGGCATTTGTCATGGCTGACCATGACAATGCGGTCCATCTGGGAGGCACGGGCATCGGCGGAGGAACACTCCTGGGACTTTCCAGCAGGATGCTGAACATTCGGAATTTCGATGATATTATAAAAATGGCAAAGGGGGGCAGCCTGGACCATATCGACCTGACCATAGGCGACATATCCAGGGACGGCGTCACCAATCTTCTGCCCGACACCACGGCCTCCAATTTCGGGAAAATGAGCGATCTGGCCACCAAGTCCGACGTGGCCATGGGCATTATCAACCTGGTATTCCAGACCATAGGCATGATGGCTGTTTTCACCACCAGGACAGAGCATGTGAAGGACGTCGTTTTAACCGGCAACCTGGCCAACGTGCCCCAGGCAAAAGATGTTTTCGCCAAGCTGTCTTCACTGTTCGAGGTGAACTTTATCATTCCCGAAAACGCGGAGTTTGCCACGGCGGTAGGCGCGGCGGCCATCTGTGCCTGCAATGGCCAGGCCCAGGAAATAGGGTAATCATTCCGCAGTCAAACTGTTCTTTACCGGAGATCTTCCCTTTTCCATAATCCGTGGCCATACATCCTTCAGGTTTAAGAAAAACTGTGAAGGATGTTTTTCTTGTTATGATTTGGGATATGAATTATAATGTGTAGTAACCATATCGGAAATATTGAATAAAAGAATGACAGAAGACTTCCTGTCACAGGGAGAAGGATATGTTCAGATGGTACGAGGAAGCCAAATCAGTATATGAACGCGATCCGGCCGCACGAAGCGTGTGGCAGGTCATTTTCCAGTATCCCGGTTACAAGGCTGTAAGAAGGCACAGGCGGGCGCACTGGTTCCACAAGAAAGGCCTGTTTTTCATCGCGCGGGCCATTTCTGAACGCACGCGCCGCAAGACCGGCATTGAGATACATCCCGGGGCGAAGATAGGCAAATGCCTTTTTATAGACCACGGGACGGGCGTGGTAATCGGAGAGACCGCTGAGATTGGTGACTACTGCACCATTTACCACGGCGTAACCCTGGGGGGAACGGGAAAAGAAAAAGGGAGGAAAAGGCACCCGACAATAGGGAATAACGTGCTCATCGGAGCCGGGGCCAAGATCCTGGGCCCCTTCAAGGTGGGAGACAACTCCAAGATCGGAGCCAATGCCGTCGTCACCGGCGAGGTGGAGCCCAACACCACGGTAGTGGGTGTTCCCGGCCGCGCGGTTAAAAGGGCGGGTGAAAAGATCCGGCCGTCCTTTGAGCTGGACCAGATACATAACCCCGACCCTGTTTCCCAGGAGTTCTGCCGCCTGCGCAACGAGATTGAGCAGCTGAAAAAAATGATTATGAAGTATGAAGGCGCGCTCAGCGATATGAAGAATATAATGGTGAGCGTTCCCGACTGCGGCGATGGCGACAGCGACCAAAAGGCTAAGGAGTGAAGGCATTATGAAGCTTTATAATACACTTACCAGGAACAAGGACGAGTTCGCCCCCCTTCACGGCGATGAGGTCAGGATATATTCCTGCGGGCCTACCGTCTATACCTATGCCCACCTCGGAAATCTGAGGACCTATGTGTTTATGGATATATTAAGGCGCGTCCTGAAGTATAACGGCTATAAACTGCGCCATGCCATGAATATCACCGATGTGGGCCACCTGGTTTCGGACGAGGACGAAGGCGAGGACAAGATGATCAAGGGAGCCAGGGAACAGAAAAAGACCCCGTGGGAGGTAGCCGAATACTATACCCGTGTCTTCATGGAGGACATTGACGCGCTGAACATAGAAAAACCCGAGATCATCTGCAAGGCCACCGACCATATTCCGGAGATGATTACATTTGTGGAAGGGCTTGTGGAGAAGGGGTACGGGTATGAAACCAGTGACGGGATCTACTTTGATATCCTGAAGTTCCCCGGGTACGGCAAGCTATCGGGGATAAACCTCGAGGACCAGCTGGCGGGCGCCAGGGTGGAGGTTAATGAAGAGAAACGCCATCCTGCCGATTTTGCCCTCTGGAAAAAGGCACCCCCGGAACACATCATGCAGTGGGAAAGCCCATGGGGGATGGGTTATCCCGGATGGCACATAGAGTGCTCGGCCATGGCCCAAAAATACCTGGGCGACACATTCGATATCCACACGGGTGGGGTGGACCATATACCCGTCCACCACGAAAACGAGATAGCTCAGTCCGAAGCCTTGCTGGGCAGGCCTGCCGTCCGTTACTGGCTTCACGGCGAATTCATGATGGTCAACAGCGGGAAGATGTCCAAGAGCCTGAACAATACCTATACGGTAAAGGACCTGCGGGACAAAGGCTATAATCCGCTGGCTTTCCGGTTTATGTGCCTGAACGCCCATTACCGCAATAAGCTGAACTTTACCTGGGAGGGTATGGCCTCATCCCAGACTGCGTATAGCCGGTTCATGGAAGGGGCGCTGGCCCACAGGGACAGCCGCGGGATTGTGGACCAGGCCCTTTGCGATGCTTTCATGAAGGATTTTGAGGAAGCCATAAATGACGACCTGAACATACCCCGTGCCCTTGGCATAGCCTGGAACGTGGTAAGGCATCACGAAAAATCGCATGATTTATATAAGCTCCTGGTGAAAATGGACAGCATTCTCGGCCTCGGCATAGAGAACGCTTCTGTGGAAACCGGGCTGGTCCAGTTGGACAGGGAAATTGAGGAGCTGATAGCCCAGCGCCAGAAAGCGCGCCAGGAGAAGAACTGGAAGCTGGCCGACGAGATACGGGATAAAATCAGGAGCATGGGCATTGAACTCATGGACACCCCGGATGGTGTCAAATGGAAGAAGATCTAGGTGGCCGTGATGTCGAAGTTTCGTACGAAATATGTATGCAGTGAATGCGGATACGAAAGCAGTGGCTGGCTGGGGAAATGCCCGTCCTGCCTTAAATGGAACACCCTGGTGGAGGAAGCGGCCGAAACCGGGCAGACTTCCGATACCAGGATCTCACTGAAGGACCTGCCGCCGGCCATCCAGTTATCCGACATTGATGCGGATGAAGGATTCAGGATCGGTACAGGGAGCCTTGAACTGGACCGGGTCCTCGGCGGGGGCATTGTCCCCGCGTCCATGGTCTTGGTGGGGGGTGACCCGGGAATCGGCAAATCCACCCTGATCCTCCAGGTATGTTCAAACATATCGTCCAGGAACCGCATCCTTTATGTTTCCGGAGAAGAATCCATACAGCAGATCAAGCTCAGGGCCGACCGCGTCGGCCTTGAATGCCGTCATATCTATATGATATCCGAAACCTGCCTTGAAAGGATTGAGGCTGTACTGGAGCGGGACAAGCCCGAGCTGGCGGTGATTGACTCCATACAGACCATGTATAGTGAAAAGCTTAATTCCGCGCCTGGAAGCGTAAGCCAGGTCCGTGAAGTGACTGGAAGCCTCTTAAGGATTGCCAAGAAACAGGGAATCACGGTTTTCATCGTGGGACATGTGACCAAAGAGGGCGCTATCGCCGGCCCGAGGGTCCTGGAGCATATGGTGGACACGGTCCTTTATTTCGAAGGGGACCGCCGCCAGGATTACCGGATCCTGCGTGCGGTGAAGAACCGTTTTGGATCGACCAATGAGATCGGCCTGTTTGAAATGGGAGAGAAAGGGCTTACAGATGTCCTGAACCCGTCCTCCATCATGCTGGAAGGAAGAAATGAAAACCAGCCCGGATCGGTGGTGGCCGGACTCATTGAAGGGACGCGGTCCATGCTGGTGGAGATCCAGGCGCTGGTTTGCCCCACCAGCTTCGGTATGCCCAGGAGGATGGCTACAGGCCTTGACTACAACAGGCTTGCCATGCTGATGGCTGTCCTGGAGAAAAAGGTGGGGATGCAGCTCCACAGCTTCGATACCTACCTGAACGCGGCAGGCGGGCTCAAGATAGAAGAAACGGCAGCCGACCTGGCCGTGGTGGCTGCCATTACGTCAAGCTTCAGGGATATACCTGTAAGCCATGATACCGTACTCTTCGGGGAAGTGGGCCTGACAGGTGAGGTCAGGGCCGTGGGCCAGGGCGAGAAACGCTTGTCCGAATGCACGCGTCTTGGCTTTAAGCGCTGCGTGATGCCTGCCGGAAGCGCCAGGTCCCTCCACGAGAATCATGGGTTGGAAATACTGCCCGTAAACACTATTGACGAGATGCTGCAGGTCCTGTTCTAGGTCCGGACCTACCTAAGGCTGTATCTTCCGAGCAGCTGGAGCCTGTCCAGCTCTTTTATGATTATGTCGTACAGGTTTAGATCCAGGGTGTTGCATATGGATGTGAGATAAAAAAGATGCCTGCCGATGTCCTTCTCAAGGAGATCGCGGCACGAGCTGCAAAGACGGCCTTCGACATGGGAATCCAATACCTTGTTAATGTCGTCGAATTCCATGTCTTCCGGATACTCCTGTTTTTTAGCGTTGACCCTGACACATCCGCACTGGGTTACGGCCTTTGAGATGGTCCTGTTGATCCTGGAATTGGAATCCCCCAGCTTTGTCATACCGTCCAAAATGCTTTTGTTCCTGATCAACAGTTCCGAAACGGTATATTGGAAGCTGTCCAGCGCGGTATCTTTCATGCTTTTCAATCCCATACTCCCTCCTGCCAGTGAAAATGATCGCTTTTAGCACAGATCAGTCCCGCGGCGGCCGGCTGGTATGCCGGTATACGGCCGGGGCCTTGGCCCTGTTGCCGCGCAGCCCCTCTTTTTGTTTGTATCAAATACCGTGCACAAGTCAATTATATTAATCGGGAAAAGCATTTGTCAACGCACTTGACTCTGAAATTTTTGTATGGTATTATTCACCTGCAAATCGATAGTTTTGCCTTATCAAGAGAGGTGGAGGGATCGGGCCCGATGAAACCCGGCAACCGGCCTGTGCGGCGATGGTGCCAATTCCCGCAGAACGCTGTAAAGCCAGTGTTCTGAGAGATGAGGGGCTTTGGGAAGTCTCTTCATTGGAAGGGATTTTTTTATGATTATGTCCTGTTTGGAATGGTGAGGCTTGCCCGGCTCCTGATACACAAGCGAAGCAGGAAAGGAGCGTTTATTGATGCCAGCAGGAATGCTTTTTACATCTGAGTCGGTTACCGAGGGACATCCGGACAAGATATGCGACATGATTTCCGATGCTGTTCTGGACGCCATAATAGCAGATGACCGCAATGCCCGGGTAGCCTGCGAGACCGCTGTGACAACCGGTTTGGTGCTGGTGATGGGAGAGATCACCACCGAGTGTTATGTGGATATTCCCCGGATAGTCAGGGAAACTATCCGGGAGATCGGCTATGATCGTGCCAAGTATGGTTTTGACTGCGACACCTGTGCGGTGATTACGTCTATAGATGAGCAATCACCCGATATAGCCGTGGGTGTCAACCAGGCCCTTGAAGCCCGGCTCCAGGCCGGACCGGCCGAGGAACCCGCCATTGGAGCGGGGGATCAGGGGATGATGTTCGGTTTTGCCTGCAATGAAACGGCAGAACTTATGCCCATGCCCATTTTGCTTGCCCATAAGCTGACCCGGCAGCTTGCCGCGGTCAGGAAGGACGGGACTCTGCCTTACCTGAGACCGGACGGAAAAAGCCAGGTGACTGTCGAATACGAAGGTGGAAGGCCGGTCAGGGTGGATGCGGTTGTCATCTCGGCCCAGCACGGACCGGAGGTGGAATACGCCCAAATAAGAAAGGATATATTCGAGTATGTCATTAAACCGGTTATCCCCCCGAACCTTCTCGACGGCAGGACCCGGTACTTCATCAATCCCACGGGGCGCTTCGTGGTTGGCGGTCCGCAGGGGGATTCAGGCCTGACAGGCAGAAAGATAATAGTGGATACCTACGGCGGCATGGGCCGGCACGGGGGAGGCGCGTTCTCGGGCAAGGACCCAACCAAGGTTGACCGCTCGGGCGCATACGCGGCCAGGTATTTGGCCAAGAACATCGTCGCGGCGGGCATTGCCGACCGCTGCGAGGTCCAGTTTGCCTATGCCATCGGTGTGGCACAGCCGGTATCAATCCGGGTGGATACCTTCGGCACGGGCCGAATTCCGGAAGAGAAGATTGCCGATATCATCAAAAGGAGCTTTGACCTGACCCCCGCAGGCATAATAAAGATGCTGGACTTAAGGAGGCCCATCTATAAGAAAACAGCTTCTTATGGGCATTTTGGAAGGGAGGACGAGGACTTCACCTGGGAGAAAACCGACCGGGCAGAGCTGTTGAAAAGGGAAGCCGGCCTGGGTGCCTGACCCGGCGGGTCAGCTTATGATATCCACGATAGAGACAGTCGGGTTCTTCTGGAGATCCACTATATACGGATTAAGCACAGGAGGCCCGTTTTTTCTTGTGATGACTGAAACAACGGGCCTCATGGACAGAAGACCCCTTCTTGAAGAAAGCACCCGTGCGATTTCACCGGTGTTGAGCATGACGATTATATTCTCCGGATATATGGCGATACTGTTGATAAATGTGTTGAGAAGATTGGGATCGAAGTACAGTTCTGTCTGAGACATGATGTATTCCGCAGCCTCGTGGGGCATATACCGCTTGCGGTAGACGCGGTTGGCCGTGAGGGCGTCATAAACATCGGCTATGCTGATGATCCGCGCCATCCGGTCTATATCATAATTTTTCAGCCCAATGGGATATCCCGAGCCATTCCACCTTTCATGGTGCTGGCATATGATCCTCGGAATACTGGGCGTCAGGTCGGGGGTTTTCTCGGCGATCTCCATGCCGTAAACAGAATGGTGTTTCATGATGAAGAATTCTTCATCTGTCAGTTTTCCGGGTTTGTTGAGTATCTCCGGGGGTATCCTGCACTTCCCGATATCGTGGAGAACGGCGGCCAATGCCAGTTCCCTGATCTCATGGATGGGCATCCCAAGGGCCTTGGCCGTAATAACCGAATAAATGCAGACATCAACCGAATGAAGGAAGGTATAATTGTCAATATCCCTGATGCCGGTAAGAGCCATGAATAAGGTATCATCGTTCAGGATATGCCGCACCAGCTCATATACGATTTCCCTGAGGGATTTGATATCCAACGGTTTGTCAAGCCGGGCGCTTTCCATGACCGATTTTATATTGCAGTACACATCTTCGTAGATAAGCTCCTCGTCTATCTTCTTAACCGGGACAAGTTCTTCTTCCACGTAGACATAGTCCACTTTATAAGCCAAAAGACGCTGTATGTACCTGGGTTTGATCACAAATCCTTTAAGCAGCAGGATACGCCCGTCATTGGTAAAAACATCCTTGGCAAGCCTCATCCCCGGTTTCAGTCCGGAAATCGGTTGTTTCAGCATACCTGTCCTCCAATGGCAGCATATATTGGTTATAACATTAATATACCACCAGGCATATGATGTTAATATAGATTTTTTTAAAGTTTCTTGGCATTACCATGTCATTTACGGCCGGAATACGGAGGTCAGCAAGGTGGTCCTGGCGATTGTACTTCTTTCTGTCCTGGCTTTTTACGGGGTGTTCCTCGCGGTTTTGGAAATCCTGAGGAGGCAGCCCGGCAAAAAACACGACGCGGGTTTTAGAATAATCCTGACCGTTCCCGAAGGTTCCGCTGATTACCTGGAAGGGGTTATCAGAAGGATTTTTTCCGAGGATATTCCCGAAAAGCTCCTGACCGACGGCAGACTGTACGTTTCGGCTGACGCCGGAAACCCCCAGGTCGTACGCATTATCAGGGATATGCAGCGGATGTATCCCCTAGAACTGTTGCCTCAGGCAGACAGGTATTATATGATAACTGGCAGAGGCTTTAAGATGTCAGAACCATGACGGGTGAAAGATGGAACAGGTTACGGGGATTGTCAGATCCATAATCTTTACAAACGAAGACAACGGATATACCATTTGCGAGATTAAGGAGGGCAGGAAGGTCCACACCCTTGTGGGCACCATGCCCATGCTCATGCCCGGCGAGTCCATTACCGCCATGGGTGAATGGAGGAACCATCCTGACTATGGCCCGCAGTTTGCCGTCGCCCGGTGCAAGAGGCAGATTCCCACAGAACTTGAGGAAATGGAACGATATCTTGCCAGCGGTTTTATCAAGGGTCTTGGCCCGTCTACCGCCAAAAAAATAGTGGCAAGATTCAAGGAAGAGACCTTTGCAATCCTGCAGTCCGACCCCATGCACCTGGCAGAGATCAAGGGGATAAAGCCTGAGAAGGCTTTGGCGTTTGGACAAGCCTTTTCGGAGCACGAAGCCATGCGCGGGGTGGTTATGCTTGTCCAGAAATTTGGCATATCCTCCCTTTATGCAACGAAGATATGGAAGAAATTCGGAACCTCAGCCGAAAGAGAGATCCAAAAGAACCCTTACCGGCTTATGGATCCCGATATAGGCCTGGGTTTTAAGACCTGCGACAGCATCGCCCTGGGGCTTGGAATTGATCCCTGTTCCGAGTTCCGTCTGAAAAGCGCCATATGGTACCTGTTAAGGCTTTCTGGTTTTAGCGGCCATACATATTATCTGAAGGATCAACTCATAAAGGAAGCCCGGAAGCTGACCCGGGCTCCTGACCAGCTGATCCATAACGCTTTTGACGCGCTGCTGCTTGAGTCGGCGATATTTGTGGAAAGACAGCATCCCGACAGGGTCTATACCCATTACCTTCTGGAAGCCGAAAGGCACTGCGCAAGACGGCTGGCCGCCCTGAACCAGGCCAGGGAGAATGGTATGGCCGGGAACGTTCACAGGTGGCTGTCGGATTACGAGAAAAAGAACCGGATTTTTCTTGACGAGAACCAGAAGACGGCCATTGAAACAGCCCTGAAGAATGGCGTTACTGTAATAACGGGCGGTCCGGGAACGGGGAAAACCACCATTATCAAAGCCCTTATTGAGATATTCCAGGAACATGGGATCAAGGTTCTGCTGTGTGCGCCCACAGGACGCGCGGCCAAGCGGATCAGCGAAACATCGGGATATGAGGCAAAAACCGTCCACCGCCTCCTTGAGGTGGCTTATGAGATCGGGCAGGAAGACAGAGTCTATTTTTCACGGAACGAAGAGAACCCCCTGGATGCAGACGTGATTATCATGGACGAAGCCTCCATGATAGATGTTGTGATCATGAGTTCACTCCTTAAAGCCTTGAGGCCGGAAGCGCAGCTGATACTGGTGGGAGACGCGGACCAGCTCCCTTCAGTGGGTCCGGGAAAGGTGCTGTCAGACATCATAGAGAGCGGCGTGGTGCCGGTTGTAAAGCTGGACAGGATCTTCAGGCAGTCCGAAGAGAGCACGATCATTGTCAACGCCCACCGGATAAACCGGGGATTGCAACCCGTTTTCAATACCGATGAAGGCGACTTTTATTTTATTCCCAAACTGGATCCCAGGGAAACGGTTGAGGCTGTCATCGAACTTTGCGCCTCCCATATCCCGGAGAGGTTCGGCTATGATTTCATGAGGGATATACAGGTTCTGACACCCATGCGGAAGGGAGATACCGGTGTCCATAATCTCAACGCCATGCTCCAGCAACGCTTTAACCCGCCCCGTGAAATCAAACCGCAGAAGCTTATGGGAGCCGTGGTTTACCGTGCCGGCGACAGGGTCATGCAGATCAAGAACGACTATAACAAGGTATGGAACCAGCTTGACCAGCGGGGCAATCTCATTGAAGGTATGGGTATATATAACGGTGATACCGGAATCATTACCGATGTGGATTTAAGGAACCAGGTACTAACGGTCAAATACGACGACCAGAGAATCTGCGAATACACGTTTGATACCCTTGATGACCTGGAGCATGCCTATGCGGTGACCGTCCACAAGAGCCAGGGCAGTGAGTTCCCGGCAGTGGTGATCCCGCTTATCAAGGTCCCGCCCATGCTTGTATACAGAAACCTCCTGTATACCGCCATAACAAGGGCAAAGGGATTAGTGGTAATTATAGGAAATCCCGACATACTCCGGCGGATGGTTGAAACCACCAACGAGCGTGAGCGCTGTTCCGGGCTGAAGGAGAGATTGTGTGACCAAAACCGGTTACCTTGAAGGGCCGAGCCTTAAGGAGAGGTTTCTGAGGCTGGTATACCCCGAAAAATGCGTTTTCTGCGGGACCATACTCCCTGATACCGCGAAGGTCAGCCTATGCGGACCCTGCCATGCCTGCCTGCCCAGGTACGGAAGAGGCTTTGAGCGGATGCCGCGGATTCCCGGGATCCATGGCCTGTTTGCTTCATTTGTCTACGAGGATTCCATGGAACGTGCCATCCATGCCATGAAATTCTTTGGAAGGCCGAGGATTGCCAGGACACTTGCCTTCCTTTTGTGGGAGGAATTGATGAGGCAGCCCTTGGTTCCCGATTTTGACCTCATCGTTCCGGTACCCATGCACAGGCGGAAACGGATGAGCAGGGGCTATAACCAGTCCGAGAGAATCGGACAGGCCCTGGGTGAGATTATGAATATCCCTGTGGAAGGCGTATTGGCCAAGACCAGGCACACAAAGCCCCAAAGCCTGTCATCAAGGGAAGAAAGGCTTATCAACCTGGAGAATTCGATAAGTGTCCCCGACCCGTCGGCTGTCAGCGGACGCAGCATTCTATTAGTGGACGATGTGGTGACCACGGGCGCAACTTTGGGCACCTGTGCCCAGGCATTGCGCGATGCCGGAGCCTCATGGGTTTTTGCCGCGGTTATAGCCATTGCGTGAAAATGACGATATAATATATACAGTAATTACTTTTTTCTACTTTCAGCGGGTTCCGGCGGGCTGCCGGACATATGTGGTATGGACGGCGGCATGATATCGCATATATAAGCAAGGGGGAGCGATAAATGTCTGAGATAAGGAACTGTAAAAGATGTAAAAGAATCTTCACTTATGTTACCGGGCCGCAGTTGTGTGAGGTCTGCAAAAAGAAAGATGAGGAAGATTATGAAAAGGTGCGCAAGTTCCTGCGCGACTATCCCGGCGCCACCATACAGGAGGTTGCCCAGGCTACCGAGGTCAGCCAGCAGCTCATCTACAGGTTCCTTAGGGACGGCCGCCTTGAGGTTGCGTCTGACAGCCCCATTGCCCTGCTTTGTGAAAACTGCGGCGTCAGGATTACCAGCGGCAGGTTCTGCGTGGATTGCTCAAAGAAGCTGGCCAATGAGATGATAGCCACCGGAAAGTCGCTCCATGATGCCCTCAGCCAGAAGAGGAGCATCACCGGCGAAGAAAGGGCGCGTGGACTGAGGTACCTGGATGAGTACAGGCGCGACAAGAACCGTTAATTTTTTTCGAATAGGGTTAAGACAAGAATAGTTGGTGACGATATAGTATTTGGCAGGAACCTGTTCCTGTTTTCCCTTCTACAAAAGATTAATCTGCTGGATTTAGCAAATGCTGTATGAATAGGAAGAGGGGTAGACAATGAGGATTTGGGGTGACATACCCAAAGTAACCGGCGTTTACGGCAATGCTGGAAAAACCGAGAAACTGACCAGAAGTCAAAACACGGCGTCCAGGAAGGATGAGCTTACCCTTTCGGGATCCGCCATGGATTTTTCCATTGTGATGAAGGCCTTGAAAGACGTGCCCGATATCCGCAAGGACAAGGTCGATGCCATCTCGAAAAAAATTGAGAGCGGCGAATACTCTGTGCCGACTGAGGATGTCGCGGCCAGAATAGCTGAGATGATGCTGAAAAAGATCTGACAGCATTTTACGAAAAAATAAAGGAACCAAAAGGAATGAGGAACCATTGAGTTATCCCATTCTTTTTTTTTGCCGATAATCACTTTGA
>JAAYFY010000053.1 GCA_012728015.1 Clostridiaceae bacterium
CCCTCACCTTCCCCAGTTCCCTGGGTGAGCCCTGAATCCAGATGGCATAGGGATTACTGTCCAGAGTGATTTTTTGAACCGGAATGCCAAGATTGGTTATCTGATTTGATATGACATTAGCATCTACGTATTTAAGAGAGAATCGGGTTAACACCATGCTGTCAAAAAAGACTGTGGTCAATCTCTCCTTGTAGCCGACGATCATGGTGTTTCCATCCTGAATGTAATCCATATCCACTGTTTTCAGTAGCAGTGAGAGTGCCTCTTCAGGGGGAATGTTTTCAGCCTCAAATCTATCAACAATAACCCTGTCGTTCAAGTAAACAGCATTGAAGCCTAAATCCAGGACAATGGCTGAGATCACGTCCCTGATATCAGCATTTGCAAGGTGAATGGTGACGGTTTCAGCATCATCAGTGATGTACTCAGCACTTGTAAGCATTCCGTAGGAATCTTTATCCAGTTCAAGAAGCTGGCTTTTTCCGTCAGAGTCCAGCATAACACTGGTTTGAAAGATTTCCTCCACCGTCCATGCAGTATTTCCTATGGCCTCATTTCTCTTTACGATGTAGCTCACACCGCCATACTCAATAATGGCTTTGGTCTTTTCATAGTCCGGATATAGCAAAACACCGGTCAGCCTCATTGGTGATGTGAACGGATCCTGAACGGCGGCATCATCATCCGTTTCTGAAGCCCGTATTATCTTTGGAAGCACCTCCACCTGTGTCTGATCATTAATGGAAGGAATCGATGTCTGAGCATGTGTAGACCCAGGAGTAGGAACCTCAGACGAGACGGGCTCATCTCCGCTACCCGAGTAAAGAATGATCAAGACTACAACCAGGATGACCAGAAGCGGAAGCATAAAAGCTAAGGATTTGTTAGCTTTGAGAAATCTCTTAAAAGCAGAATCATTGCCAAATTGTTTTACAGCCATATCCCCAATCCCCTTTATGCAGAAATATCTTTATCATATAGGTAAAAAATACAACATGCTATTCTATTATACATGATTATACTCAAAATTCCAGTACATTTAAACCGGATTATTAGTTTTTTACCAATAATATGTCATTTATAAAGTCAAATCAGTATAATCTCAAGAATAATATGTCGTATCCTGCCAATGCGGCAATAAACGAACCGGCGACTATGAAAGGACCGAACGGGATGGCAGACTTTCGTTTTACCACCTTAAGTACAAGAAGCACTATACTGGTGATTCCGCCGAGCATCACCGAGATAAACAGCGATAACAGGGCCAGCTTCCAGCCCAGGAACATGCCGATGGGTATAAAGAGCTTCACATCTCCCATTCCCATGGCTCCGTCATTTCGGTATATCAGCAGGCCCACCAGGGCTATCGCAAACAGTATGCCCGAAGCCGAAACCATGCCGATAAGCGGCGTATACCACCTGGATGGCTGATAGAGTGAAAATGGCACAAACAGATTATAGACCATGACCAGGGCTCCTCCTGCCATACCCAGCAGGACCAGGCCGTTGGGAATGATCATATGTTCGAGATCTATGAAGAAAACCGCCAGCAGGATGGAGAATAAATATAAGAGAGCCAGCGTTTCCACCGATATGCCATATCTTAAATACACGATAACGTAGACAAAACCTGTCAGCAGCTCAATAAGAAGATAACGCGGGGAGATCCTCGCATTGCAGTACCTGCACCTGCCCCGCAGCATTATGTAACTTAAGACCGGTATTAGATCCCTGAAGGTCAACCGGGTACCGCACCCGGTGCATTGGGAAGGTGGTGAAATGATCGATTTTTCCATTGGTATGCGGTAGATGCAGACATTCAGGAATGAGCCTATGCACAGTCCCAGCAGAAAGACGCATATTCCCGCGAACATGTGGATTTCGGTCAAAGGCGCGCCATTCATTACTCAACCCCCTTGAGTAGTTCCCTGGCCTTGTATAGTTCATCGGATTCGGGAGGATCTATCTTTAACGTTTTTTCTCCATCAACGATAAAGCAGCTGGCTTCCTGGGTTATCTTTCCTATAATGCAGGACTGGATGCCCGATTCCTGGAGCCTTTCCACCAGCCCGTCCCCATCCTTGCAGGTTATCAGCATACTCCCGCTGGATATCAGCCTGAGCGGATCAAGACCAAGGCATTCACAGATCACCTTTGTTTCATCCATCAAGGGTATCCTGTCTTTGAACACCACCGCGCCAAATCCGGAGGCGCGGCACAGCTCCCATACGGCACCCAGTACTCCACCTTCGGTTATATCATGCATGCTGGCCGCCCCGAACTCAGCAGCGATAAGCCCTTCTTTCAGCACGCTTATCGATCCGATCAGCCGGCGAGCCTTTGCGACAGTTTCCTTTCCGATCCTTTTTTCAAGATACTCACCCAGCAGGTTGGCCAGGATGGCCGTGCCTTCGGTTGCCGCATATTTGGTGATTATTATGTCGTCATCCGGCCGGGCGCCGGAGGTTGTCACAACCTTGTTTTCCCTGGCCTTCCCGAGTGCTGTTATGCTCACCACCATCCTGGTAACAGCATCGGTCACCTCTGTGTGACCGCCGATGATATCAGCGTTGACCAGGTCAGCCTCCTTCTTGATCTGGCCCATCACCTCATAGATTTCTTCAAATCCCGTCTCCGGAGGAACCAGCAGGGTGACCATCAGACCTACCGGCTCGGCTCCGCTGGACGCCAGATCATTGCAGGCGATATGGACCGCGAGGGTCCCGATATCACTTTCGGCTCCGGTTATCGGATCGGTGGTCACAACGCACAAATCGCGGCCAAAGTTTAAAACGGCACAGTCCTCGCCTATTACCGGCTTGGTCAGTACCTCATCCCGCAGCTTCCCGGAAAAATGGGTCAGTATCTTTTCAAGCTTGTGGTTAGGCAGCTTGCCAATCATTTGCATGCTTATTCTGCCTCCGTCTTAGTCTTGTCAGTATTCCTGATTTCCTGGACCCTTTCCTGGGTGGTTTCAATAAGCCTCACGGGTATCTTTCCCTTGTTCCTGGGATCGGAATACTCCTTTATTAGCCTGCTGAACCAGTGCAGGGCTTCCTCACCCCTGCCAGTCCTGGCGCAAAGCTCGCCGATGATGAACAGCGCGGTGAACTGGTCGAGCTTCGAACCGGAGAGGTCCTCCTCCTCATATGCCCGTTTGTAGCTGTTGAGCGCATGGTTTAAATAGCATTGCTCCAGCTCGCTGTCGCCGGCATAACGGTACAGCCATGCTATCCTCATGCAGATCCTGGCTATCTCGGAGTGGGCAGCCTCCCGCACGTTCAGGTTTAAAAGCACAAGTTTAAAAGCCTCCATGGCATTATCCCAGGTTCTGTATCCGCTGAAGCTCCGCGGATTCCATTTTTTCGAGATGAAATTGCGAACCTTCTGTTTTTCAATGCGGTTAAGTTCATCCATGGCTGTTATATGGGATGCGAAACCGCAGTGCGGACACACAACGGCTTCGTAATAGATGGGATTTTCCCCTTCATAATAGGGGCAGAAATCTGTGTCATGCTTCACAAGTCGGATCGCCCGACTTCTCACCTTGGAAATCTCAAAGTCGCGTTCACAAACAGGACATTTAACTTCTGTCTGGTATACAGGTTCCAGTTTACTCAAAAGGTTCATCTCCATTGGCTGATTTTCGGCCCCTGCGGCAGAAACCGCTTTTTGTAGCCGCATAAACATATTTACCACAATGAGAAGCGGCATAACGCATTGACATCCAAATACAGGGATTAAACTATGATGGTTTCGGCCTGATCCAGCGCCCTGGCTATCATCTGCTCCTCATCAAGCACAGA
Organism: Clostridiaceae bacterium; assembly: GCA_012728015.1. Lineage (GTDB taxonomy): Bacteria > Bacillota > Clostridia > DSM-8532 > DSM-8532 > Thermoclostridium_A. Next base: position 3,807 of record JAAYFY010000053.1, read on the forward strand.
CTCATAGTCCAGGGTTTTCTCCAGCGATGGCCTGGTTGCGGGATGCCTTGCGACAAACAGCGTACAGCAGTCTTCGTAGGGAAGAATGGATGTTTCATAGGTTCCGATATGCTTGGCGAGTTTTACCACCTCGCTCTTGTCCATGCCGATAAGCGGCCTGTATACAGGCAGGCTGACAGCCGAATTGGTCACCAGAAGGCTTTCCATGGTCTGGCTGGCTACCTGCCCTATAGCCTCTCCCGTGATGAGGGCAAGCGCCCCGTTATTATGGGCAATCACCTCGGCTATCTTCATCATGTAACGCCTCATGATAATGGTCAGGTATTCCTGCGGACATTTCTGATGTATGGCCATCTGGATTTCGGTGAACGGGACCACATAAAGCCTCATGCCCATGGTCCATTCCGACAGTATCTCGCAAAGCCTTATAACCTTTTCCCTGGCCCGTTCGCTTGTATATGGCGGGCTGTGGAAGTAAACCGCGTCCACCTCCACTCCGCGCTTGGCTATCATCCATCCGGCAGCCGGGCTGTCGATACCGCCTGAAAGAAGGAGCATCGCCCTTCCCCCGGTTCCCGTGGGAAGGCCTTTTGCCGCGGGTATTATTTCGGAATAGAGATAGGTGGATTCCCTCACTTCAACATATAGAATGAAATCAGGGGTTTTTACATCCACCTTCAGTCGCGGAAAATTCTTAAGGATATGGGCGCCAATATCTGCTGAGATCTGCGGGGAATTCATGGGGAAGGATTTATCGGCCCTCTTGGTCTCCACCTTGAAGGTTTTATAGCCATACCTGGAAAGGAGGTCGGCAACAATACCCACTGCCGAAGCCTTTATGGCTTCGTAATCGGTGGGAACCCTGCTGACAACGCTCACAGAGGCAATACCAAATACCTTTTTGAGCCTGTCCACAGCCTCGACCAGGTCAAAATCCTCATCGCTGCTCTCAACGTAAATCCTGCTCTGGGAACAGGTTACCCGGGCATCCCCCAGGTTATCCAGGCGCTGCTTGATGTTTCTTATAAGCCTGTTTTCAAATACATTCCTGTTGGACCTTTTCAGGAATATCTCTTCATACCGTACAAGAATCAGTTTCTCGGTCATATTGGATACCTTCTCTTTATTAATATCATTATTATTTAAGGCCCCGTTTTCAGGGAAAATGTGTTCATGATATCCTCAAGGGTCTTGGCACATGTTTTAGCTTCCTCCTCGTTGTTTTCCCCGCTGAAGCTGAACCGGATGGTACCATCCGACCAGGGGGCGGGTATGTTCATGGCCTTTATCACATGGCTTATGCTGTTTTTTTTCGCGCTGCAGGCCGATCCGCTGGAAACATAGATTTCACTGAGTTCCAGGGCATGGAGTATTACCTCCGACTTCACCGACGAAAATGAAACGCTCAGTATCCCAGGCAGCCCGTCTTCTGGCGAATTGATCCGGATCCTGTCGGGCATCCTTTTCTTAAGCTCTGAGATCAACCTCTCCCTGACCCTCTTAATGGTTCGGTTATCCTGGTCCATCCGCCCGGTCTTTTTTACCGCCGCGCACGCAAATCCAGCTATTCCCGGCACATTTACGGTCCCGGAGCGATACTGTTTTTCCTGGCCCCCTCCTGACATTATGGGCTTTATTCTTGTGCCGTGCCTTAGATACATCATGCCCACTCCCCTCGGCCCATGGATCTTATGGGCGCTGAAGGACATGATATCGGCCATAAGCCTCCTGGTGTCTATGGGGAGTTTACCGTATGCCTGGACGGCATCAACATGAAAAACCGTACCGGGATTGTTGTTTTTTATTATATGCCCGGCTTCTTCAACAGGCTGTATCACGCCGGTTTCATTGTTTACCATCATGATGTTGACAAGGATGGTATCCTTCCGCAGTTTCTCCTTAAGCTCGCCTATATTGATCAGCCCTTTGCCGTCCACGCTGAACATTTCAACTTCATAGCCAATGCTCTCAAGGGCCTTCAGCGATTCCAGGGCCGCGGGATGCTCTATGGGAGTTGAAAGGATATGTTTCCCCGACCTCTTCAAGGCCTCAGCGGATCCCTTTATGGCGAGATTTACGGCTTCAGTTCCCCCCGAAGTGAAAATAATCTCTTCAGGATCGGCTTTAATTGTATCGGCCAACTGTTTTCTCGACTGTTCCAGGATCCTTTCAGCCCTCATGCCGAAAGAATGTAATGAGGCGGGATTGCCAAACTCCTCATAGGAGAGCTTTGCCACCAGGTCCACCACCTCTTTGTATGGCCTTGTTGTCGCACTGTTGTCAAAATATATCATAATACCTCCATAATGCGCGCTTCTGCCCTGCCGTTCCCTATCTCGAGAAGGGCATAGGTTGGATTGCGACCGCCGCGGGGATAACCGGCGCTTCCCGGATTCACCAGCAGGAGCCCTTCGGTTTTCAGGACCAGCGGAGTATGGGTGTGTCCGAATAAAACAACGTCTGTCTTTTCATGCAGAGACCGGGATATGAGCCTTCCAAGGCCGCTTTTTACCCCGTACCTGTTGCCATGGGTTATCAAAACCCGCAACCCTTCAACCTCCAGGGTTATCTCGGCGGGAATCCCGAAGACCGAAAAATCACAGTTCCCCGGCACCATATAGTATTCCTTGTCCGGGTATAAATTCTGCAGTCTTACTGCGTCCCTGAAGTAATCACCGAGATGAATAACCGAGCCAATGGAAGGATACTGGCTGATGATCCTCTTCAAACATCCCATATCCCCATGGGAATCGCTTATAACTAAAAACAGCTTCATCTGTCCGCACCGATAGTTCTTTTTTCTTCCCCATCCTGCCAGGAGCCATATTATCGAGTCAATTCCCTTATGCGCTCCGCAACAGCCCTGAAGGCCTTTCCCCTGTGGCTGATCCTGTTTTTGACATCCGAATCCAGCTGGGCCAGGGTTTTTCCATACTGGGGAACCCAGAAAATCGGATCATACCCGAATCCGTTGCTTCCTGCAGCCTGCAGGGCGATCCTGCCTTCCAGGACGCCCCTTACCGTAATATCTCCATCCCCTGTGACAAGGGCGGCCGAACAGACAAACCGCGCGCCGCGGTACTCATCGGGCACACCTTCCATCAGCTTCAGGAGCCCGCGGCATCGGTCGGTGTACCGCGCCTTATCTTGTAAAAAACGAGCTGTATAGACGCCGGGGGCATGATTGAGGAAATCAACCTCAAGGCCGCTGTCATCAGCAATCACGATATCGCCGGTGACCCTCCTGATGGCCTTCGCCTTAATGAGGGCATTCTCATCAAAGGTAGCCCCATCCTCGTCAATACTACCATGAATCCCGGCCTCGTCCATGGAAAGGACCTCACAGTCCGCCCCTTCAAGCAGCTTTTTTATCTCCTGTATCTTGCCAGTGTTCCTGGTTGCTATAATAACTCTCTTCATTCCGACCACCCTCAGCCCCTGGACAGTAAAACCTGCCTTTGAATGGAAACCAGCTCGTTTATACCCTTTTGTGCCAGGTCCAGCATGCTGTCCAGGACCTTGCGGTCAAAGGGGGATTCCTCACCGGTTGCCTGCACCTCTATCAGCTGTCCTGTTGATGTCATCACCACATTCATATCCACAGTGGCGCGCGAATCCTCATAGTAGCAGAGATCCAGAAGCTCCCTGTCGTCCACATAACCTACGCTTATCGCAGCCACAAAATCCTTTATGGGTATTTCCTGGATGGTGTTGGAGTTGACCAGGCGGCTGCACGCATCCATCAGGGCTACAAAACCACCGGTAATGGCGGCCGATCTGGTGCCGCCATCGGCTTGGATCACATCGCAGTCTATTATGATGGTCCTTTCTCCCAGGGACTTGAAATCCACCACCGACCTTAATGCTCTTCCAATCAGCCTTTGGATTTCATTAGCCCGCCCGTTTATCTTCAGGCTGGTCCTGTCCCTTACATTCCTGCTGGCGGTGGAACGCGGCAGCATATCGTATTCAGCGGTAATCCATCCTTCCCCCGTACCTTTCCTGAAAGGAGGTACCTTATCATCTACAGAAGCGGTACAGATCACCCTGGTATCCCCAAGCTCTATCAGTACCGAACCTTCCGCATATTTCGTATAATCACGGGTTATGGTAACCTTCCTGAGTTCATCATGTCTTCTTCCGTCATACCTGTTGTTTTCCATATTTATACATCCCCATCCATTATCTATTCATTAATGTTATCATATGTATGCCGGCTTATCCAGCATAATCATGGGACATGATCCCAGGATGATTCTGAAAGATCAGGCAAAACCCAATGACTGCCGAAAAGCATAAAAAGGTCTTCATACCGGCATATTCGCGCCTGTATGAAAACCTTTTTTACCCATGTATCCAATGGATCGCGAGGGCTTCCGGGCCCGTCACGGTATGCCGATCATCATGCCTGTCACATCTGGTTAAGTATTTGAATTATACTGTCTGCCAGGTTTTCAGCAACCCTCTGCCTGAATGTTTCGTTCCTTAGAAGGTTAAGGTCCTCGGGATGGGACATGCAGGCAACCTCCACCAGAACCGCGGGCATTTTGGTCTTCCTCAGAACTACAAAATCCGCCCCCTTCAGACCGTTGCTGCCCATAGCCCCCATGTTCAGCTTATTATACAGGTTATCGAGGATGATCTTCGCATAGGCTTTGCCCCTGTAGCTTGTGGGATAGTAAAAGGCCATGGATCCCTTCATCCCCGCGGGCATGGAATTGTTATGGATGCTGATGAACAGGTCGGCTCCCCAGTTATTGGCTATATCAGCCCTTTGCTCAAGACCCACAAACACATCGGTACTGCGGGTCAGCTTCACATTTATCCCCTTCTGCTTCAGGATGGCCTCAGTTCTCAGTGTGATGTCAAGATTTAATGTCTTTTCCAGGTAACCGCTGAACTCAGCCCCGGGATCGCTTCCCCCGTGGCCCGCGTCAAGGACGATGAGTTTGCTCTTCGCGCTGCTTGTGGGATTAGTTATGGGACCTGTTGAGGGTATTCCCGAAGAATCCTCTGAAACATCTCTGGCCACTATCAGAAGCTCATTTGCAGAAGAGCCTTCGATGATGCTGAACCCCTTTGAAGCATCCTTCTTGTACATCTGGAGGAATGAACTGGATGGTGTGGTCAGTGTGGTAACCTTGCTTATCACAGCATTATTAATATTGATATCGCCCTTTCCCAGGTCGATAAGCTCAATAGGGAACATGAAGGCAAATGTGTTTTGTTTCGTGTTATTTTCGGACAATATCTTGTCGGCATACTGCCTGTACTTTCCAACAATATTGGCTCCAATAAGCTTCAAAGCGACGTCCTCACCGTCACCGGGCTGGATATTGGATGTTCCGTTTTGGCTCAGGCTGACCTTCAGGCTTGTTGAGCCAGCGTCCAGGTTCCACTGGGTAAGTTCTGAAGTATACAGCTCTATCCTGGCCATGGACGCATTCATCTGTGACAGGACCGCCTTCTGATACAGGTAGCCCGAAGGCATGCCCTTTTCGCCCGGTGTAACCGTTCCGGGAATCTCAATGACTATCCTCGACGGGTTTTGCGCGGTATATGCACGGTAACCCTGGGTGCTTGGAGCTGTGATGGATACAGAACTGCTGGAAAAGCTGGCATTTACAGTGCTCCTGTTGCTGCCCCCCCTGCTGGGATCATTGCCTGGGGAAGGCGAAGGAGAAGGTGAAGGCGTAGGTGCCGGACTGGGAGACGGTGTTGGTGTGCCGCCCGGATTCCCGGCACTTCCGGAACTTCCCGAACCGGCACGTTTAAACACAAAAACTGTACTGCCCCCGGACACCTCCTGGGTATATGTTATCTCACCGGTATAGGCAATCCGGATAATGGTGCTGTCCTGCTTAGAGTTGTAGTTTGCCAGAACGCCGTATATCACACCCCTGCCGGCAATGAAAGCGCCGTCAATCCTGCTGTCCATTCCCGGAAGCGTGACCTGGAGTATCCTTTCCTTCTGCCTCAATTCCACCGTTGGCATTCTGCCTGTTAAGCCATATGCTGAGTTCAGGTTTATTCCCTCAAGCTTAATAATATCGGTGTTTCCCTGTGTGCTTAGCGAAATGGGGCCAATGCTGGCCGTGCCCTGGGACTGGGAGTTTCCGGTTCCGCCTGAACCCGGAACCGACGGCTGTGAAGGCGCCGGCGAGGGTGCTGGTGAGGGCACCGTGCCTGGGGAAGGCTGGCCTGACAGGCTGCCCTTTAGTTTAACCGACAGGTATTTCCCATCCGATGAAGGCGTTATGGTATAATCGGGTTTCTTTGTGGTTTCTATGACTACGCTTGCCGCCTGGGGATTTGTTTTGTTGGCGTAACGGATCTGGTAGACAGTACCCTGATTAATGTCAAAAGCACCGTTCCTGTGAATGACGGCTTCTTCGATCTCAATACCTATCCTGTAATTTCTGCAATCATTATTGGGCGCTAAAACAAACTGTCTGAGTATTTTCTTGTCTGATGTGTAGATCCTGATTTCTTCCGAATCGCCGGACTGGCTGTACGCCAGCTTTGTTACAGTGCCCGACACGGCTTTCTCCATTCCCGAAGCCGCATGGGCATTTGTAAGAAGACCGGCGGAAAATAAAAGAAACAGAGCGGCATATAGAAATGCTGACCCGATTTTCTTCATCATTCGCACCCCTTGAAACTTTTCTTTCGTACATATATAGTTTACCACTTATTTTGCTGTCGCAATAGGTCTATTAATATACAACTTTGTTACAGTTCGTTTTCTGTAAAGTATATCGGCTTTTTGGGGTGGTCGGATTCAGTATATGAGAAAAAACAACCGCAATATTTCTGGATGTACCATTGCTTTCCCCTGGCGAGTTCTTTTCCTTTACGGTACAGGGGCCTGAAATCCTCATAATGGAACCTTACTCCATGGCGTAATGCCGCCTTCTCGCCCATACTGGCTATCAATTCGTGGTCCTGGTATGGGCTGATAAGAAGACTTGTCGTAAATACGTCATAACCATATTCAGAAGCATAGCGGGCTGCCTCCTCCAGCCTGACGGAATAACAGTAAATACAGCGTTTGCTCTTATCGGCAGGCAGGCTGTCACGCCAATAATCCAGCATGTTCAGCTCATTTACAGAAACAGGTACGCCATAGTCCTCCGCCATGGTCAGGACTGCGCCCTTCCTTTTATCGAACTCTTCCTTTGGATGGATATTGGGATTGAAGTACAATCCCGCAAGCTCCATCCCCTGCTCCGGAAGAAATCTTTCAACTATGGGCACCGCGCAAGGCGCGCAACAGATATGGAGCAGCATCTTCATGCTATCACCTTTCCCGATAACCAGCCCACAGGCTTATTTTTTATATACCCAATCTCCCCGGTTCAATTCGCTTTAGCGCTGCTTCGCGGCTCTCTCGATCTCTCCGGCAAGGGCCTGGTGTTCAGGACTTCCCAGTGACAGATCAGGATCAGGACCCTGGACACTGTTATCAAGTATCCCGTATTTTTCTTTGAGCCGCAGGATCCTGTATACCGATTCATCTATCCTCTCTTCCGGAATAACGCCAGTTCTTACCGAATACAGAATGGCACCAAAGGTCTTTTCCGCCGAACTGGGCATCAGCAGCATGTCGATCCCGGCCAGAACCGCCATCACCGCAGCCTCTTCATCATCGTAAAAGGACGAAACCGCGCTCATCTCCAGGGCATCGGTGATGATGACACCGTCAAACATGAGCTTTTCCCTCAAAAGCCCTGTGACCACCTCTTTTGAAATAGTGGCGGGAACAGGCTCTTCCATCAGCTTCGGCAGAATGATATGGGCTACCATTACCGCGTCGGCTCCGGCCTCTATCCCTTCCCTGAAGGGCATGAGCTCGAAACCCGTCAGTCTTTCCAGGTCATGTTCCACAACCGCGGCGCCTGTATGGGTGTCCTCTGCCGTGTCGCCATGACCCGGGAAGTGCTTCAGAACGGGAATAATCCGCCCTTCGGCAAATCCCACCACCGCCTGGCGTACCATTTGGGAAACCAGCTGTGGCTCTGTGCCGTAAGCCCGTTTCCCGATGACCTTGTTCACAGGGTTAGAAAAAATATCAGCCACGGGCGCAAAGTTCATATTGAAGCCAAGGCTTAAAAGCTCCGCGGCAATGGCCCGCGCTGCCTTGTATGCATACTCCGGTTTGCCTGTAAGACCAATTGTGTAAGCATTGGGCATGACTGTGGAATGAAGCCCGGGCGCCTTGTTCAAACGCGTTACAATTCCGCCTTCCTCATCCACCGATACAAAGAGAGGGATCTTCGACTGAATCTGCAGGTTGTTTATCAGGGATACCGTCTGGTCAATGCTCTCCAGGTTCTCCGCAAACAGGACAAATCCTCCAGGTTTGTATCTTGACAGGTACTCCTCCAGTTCATTGTCCATTTTAAGAACATTCCTACCGTCCTTGTCCTGCCTGTAAGCCAGAAAAAGCATCTGGCCGATCTTTTCCTCCAGGGTCATGGAATCCAAAAGACTGCGTATTTTCTGATCCGCGGGATCATCAGGGGCGGCAGGGTCGTCGGGATCAGCCGGATCAACAGGTTCCTGCCTGTCGTTGTCTTCCGGAAGAGCAGTACCGACTGTGGGCGCTGGCAAATTTCCTGTCGGTGTTCCAGGGTCATTGGAAGACCGGTCGTTCAGACTGCATGAACCCAACAGCAGCGTTGACAGTATAATCATCAAAGGAATCGCTATATTTCTGTATATCCTGATCTTCATTCTATTCCAGTTTCATCCCTATCTTCAGTTCATGGCCTAAACCATATTGGTACGGGGTCATACGCTTTCCGGATTCCACCTGGATTTCAAGAATCTCAACGCTTCCGTTTCCCGCGCTGACCCACATGGATTTCCGATCCAGGCCGATTATGGTTCCCGCAGGAGCCTGGTTCGCGTCATACACGGTCGAATCCCCAATGGCCGACCTCCATATCCTTACCCTTTTACCATCAAGGAATGTAAAGGCGCCCGGCCATGGAACCATTCCACGTATAAGGTTATGAATATCCCGGGCATCGGCCGACCAGTTTATCCTGCCCATATCCCTGGTTATCCGCGGAGCCAGAGTGGCCTGGCTGTGGTCCTGCGGAACAGGCTTTAATGTACCTTCCTCAAGTTCCCTTATCGTCCTGATAAGGGTCTCCGCACCTAGTATTGACATCTTGTCGTGAAGTTTACCTGCTGTCATGTCATCAGTAATATCTATCTCGGATGTGAGCAGGATATCCCCCGTATCAAGGCCTGAATCGGTCAGCATGGTGGTAATGCCTGTCCTGGTTTCACCGTGAATAATTGCCCATTGTATGGGCGCGGCGCCGCGGTACTTCGGGAGAAGCGAACCATGGACATTGATGGTTCCATGCTTTGGTATGGCCAGCAGACTGTCGGGCAGGATCTGTCCGAAGGCGCAGGTAACAATGAGATCAGGGTTAAGTTCCCTGATTCTCTCGATGGTTTTGGGTTCTTTTGAAAGCCTTTCGGGCTGAAGGACTATGATACCTCGCGACATGGCGTATTCCTTGACAGGGGGAGGCACAACCCTGTAACCCCTGCCCTTCGGTCGGTCCTTTTGGGTTACGGCACAGACAACATCATACTTGTTATCTATCAGGGCCTTTAGGCTGGGGACCGCAAAATCCGGGGTTCCCATAAAGATGATCCTCATATCGCTATTCCTGTTCCTGTTCATCATTGAGATCGACATACCTGATGACCTTATCTATGAAGAGTATCCCGTCCAGATGGTCTATTTCATGGCTCAGGCACCGGGCCAGAAGGTCGGTTGCCTCCACCTTCACTTTCTCACCGTCCAGGTTGGTGTATTCAACAACCATCTGTGCCGGGCGCTTTACCTCACCGAAAACCCCCGGAACGCTGAGGCAGCCTTCAACCTCCACCTGTTCCCCCTGCTGTTCAATTATTACGGGATTTATAATCTCAATCGGACCCTCACCAAGGTCAATGACGATCATCCGCCTGAGGATACCCACCTGGGGAGCCGCAATGCCGATGCCGTTCCCGGTTTTGCGGAGCGTTTCCTTCATATCCTCAAAAAGCTCGCGTATCTTGTCGTTAATCTCCTTAACTTCCTTGCTCCTCTTTCTTAAAACCTCATCGCCTTCTTTAACGATGTTCCTGATAGCCATAACAGTCCTCCAATATTTCTTGGTTGGCAAATATAATATATGATTATAACATGTTCACGGGGTCTATATCCACACTCACCTGTATATCCTTCAGCCTCATCCTGTCGGTCATTCCGGTTACATCCCTCATTATTTGAAGCATAAGGCTAATGGAAGGATGCTTTAATATGATCCTCCACCTCATCCTGCTGCGGATAACAAAGATGGGCGCCCGAAGAGGTTTCGATATCATCATATGCTCATGATGTCCATATTTATCCTTAAGCATCCGGTACAGCCTGTTGATCAGTTCCCAGCCCCGGCCGCTGTTTTCGCTGGACACCATCACCATGCCTATACGGGTGAAGGGCGGATGGCCAAGCTGCCTCCTTATTGGTATCTCTTCGCTGAAAAAGGTCTTGAAATCCTGTTTAATTGCTGCCCGGATGGCATAATTGTCGATATTGTAAGCCTGCAGAATAACCCTGCCCGCCTTACTGCCCCTGCCGGCACGCCCCGACGCCTGGGTGATAAGCTGGAATGTCCGTTCAGCCGACCTGTAGTCCTCTGAAAACAGCATGGCATCAGCAGCCAGTATACCCACCAGGGTCACATTCGGGAAGTCATGTCCCTTGGCAACCATCTGCGTCCCGATGAGGATATCGGCTTCGCCCCTTCGGAAAGCATCAAGGATCCGCTTATGCCCATACTTGGTTCCGGTTGTATCCAGATCCATCCTCAGCACGCGGAAGCCCGCCCCATGCCTTGACAGTTCTTCTTCAATCCTTTGGGTTCCCGTACCCATGGGGCTTATATGCTCGCCAGCGCATTTCGGACATCTCTTCGGAACAGTGGCCGAATACCCGCAGTAATGGCAGATCAGATGCCTGTCATTGAGATGATAGGTCATGGAAACGCTGCAGTTGGGGCATCCCGGCACAAAGCCGCAGTCCCTGCAGAGAAGAAACGAGGCATAACCGCGCTTGTTGATGAAGAGTATGGCCTGCTCCCCGTTATCCCTGACCCGGATGAGTTCTTTCTCAAGGGCCCTGCTGATCATGCCCGTGTTGCCCTGGCTGAGTTCATGGCACATGTCAATTGTACGTACCTGTGGCAACGGCTTGGTATTAGTGCGTGTGGCAAGCTCATACAGGCGTATTCTCCCGGCTTTGGCCCGGGCGTATGTTTCAACCGACGGTGTGGCCGAGCCCAGCAGCAGCAACGCCCCGTTGATATTGCATCTTGCCCTGGCCACATGGCGGGCGTCGTATTTTGGTGTATGCTCTGATTTGTAGGTCAGTTCATGCTCTTCATCCACGATGATTATCCCCAGCTTTTCCAGCGGGGCGAAAATCGCCGAACGCGCGCCGATGACAACGTCCACTTGGCCCCTGCGAATCTTCTGCCACTGGTCATAGCGTTCACCGAGGGAAAGCCTGCTGTGCTGTATGGCCACACGTTTTCCAAACCGCCCCGTAAACATGGAAACCATCTGCGGCGTCAGGGAAATCTCCGGGACCAGCACAATGGCGGTCCTGCCAAGCCGGAGGACTTCATCAATGAGCCTTAAGTACACCTCGGTCTTGCCGCTGCCGGTTACGCCAAATAGCAGGGCTTCGTTAAGCCTTCGCTCTTTAAGCAGCGGAACCAGCCCGTCCAGCGCGCGTTGCTGGTCGGGAGTAGGAACAGGAGGCTCATCGCCGGTTTCAGCCTCTGAACTCTCGAAGGGGTCCCTTTCTACCTCCACGTCCTCGTATTCCACCCATCCCTTTTTGCTCATAGCGCGGATGGTGGCATGGGATACCCCGGGAATCAGCAGAAGCTCCTGCAAAAAGCACATGCCCTCTTCATATAGAAAATTCATTGCTCTCGCCTGGTATATGCTCTTTACCTTTCCTTCGTCGTACAGCACCCTGAATTCAGTCTCATCGAGGAGAGGATATACAGCCCGCTGTGTTTTCTGGCCCACCCGCTGCTGGAATGTCTCATGAATTTCTATAAGTTTGTTGGACTCCAGTTCTTTCAGCGATGTCTCAAGGTCTTCAGGGAATTCTTTTTCAAGATCCTGGACAGAAACACCCTCGCTTCCCGCCCCGCAGATTCTGCGCATCAGCGGAGTCATATCCCCGGTCTGATCAAGGCTCCTGACCCTCACAATCCTCTGCCTGGTAAGGCTGGCCCCGGCAGGAATCATGCAGCCTATGGCATCACCCCAGGTGCAAAGATACCTGTCTTTCATCCATACGCTCAACTTGAGCATTTCCTGGTTCAGAAGCGGGTATCGGTCAACAAGGCTATGGATTATCTTAAGCTTCCTTTCGGGCTCTTTCCTTTCTTCCTGCCTTACCTGGATAATCCAGGCCGAATGGAGCTTGTCTTTAACGCCGAAGGGAACCAGCACCCGCATCCCCGGGGAAGCGGACATGTCTTCCGGAACGATATAATCATACAGCTTGTCAAAGCTCCTCCGTCCAGCAGACAGCGAGACCGACGCAATTTTCAACATTAGTTCCCCCCAATCACAGCAAAAACAGGGACAAAGGACTGCCCATCTACCGCGGCGGCATGGGCGCGCCCGGTTCGTGGGAATTTCCGGTCATATAATAAAAGAAGTTATAAAAAATAACCTCTTTTATTATCACCTTGTTTTTTATTTCTGTCACTCTTACAGTTAAAGTATAAAAGGATTCACCATTAATGTAAATCCAGTCTATCGGCTAACAGGTATACTCCTTTTTGACATAGTCAGGAGTACCGCTGATATCTCCGCTCATACTGAACACAAATTTAATTCCAAACCTTTCTGACAAAATCCTGATATTTTCAAAGAATTGGCTGGTTTCTTCCTGGTCCTTGATGTGCCTGTCAAGGCCATCCATGAATATTGCTTTAACGTCATAATTCTCGGCGATAATGCCGGATATGAAGGCGCTTATTTCATTAATCCCTTTAATGGGAAAATCCGAAGTGTTTACATACCTGATGGGATGTTTCAGACTGTGAATCAAAGAATTGTCGTGATTAATGAATACTATTTCTCCTGAGCAGTCTTCCAGCATGCTATTGGCACCGGACACCAGATACTTGGTCTTGCCTATGCCCTTGCTACCGCAAACAACCTTTATCATGGGTATCAATCCCCCTTTTCTTCCATCTTATTGTTGTTTTCCTTTACAACCTCCATCTTGGAAACAGAAATCTCGTAGGCCACCCTTTCTTCAACCTGATCGTCGGACAACTTCTTCTGATATACACGACTCTGTACTCTGCCCCATATCTTGATATTGTCCCCCACTTCGAAGGTGCTGGCATATCTGGCGTTTCTTCCCCAGGCGATGCAGGGTATGTAATCAGATTTGTTATATGCCCTGTTCACTGCGAGAAGGATATCGGAGATCTCTCTTCCGAATGGCGTCGTACGATACTGTGGTTTTCTGCAAACGAAACCGTTCAGAAAGATCTGATTCGGGTTTTTTTGCGTCACCTCCTCTTCATGGAATTCCATTTCCCTGGCAAACACCAGGAGCATCAGCTTGCGCCCGTTTTTATTATTGTAATTGTTATAGGACCTGAACTGACCTTCCACCGAAATATATGAATCAATCTTAACTTCCTCAGGGCTGACCAAACGCTCGGAGAATATGACCGGCAATTCATCGTATGTTTCGCTCAGCCGGGGAACCTTCAGATAGGTTATGTAAAAACCTTCTCCATATACTTCATGACTAAACTCCGGGCTTGAAATCACTTTTCCTGATATACTGACTATGTTGTTATCCAGTGACGTGCTCGGCGTCATTTGATACCCCTACCCCTCTTAAAGTCTTTGGTATTTATCGAACATGCTGCCTGATACTATGCTATTCCATAACCCGTCCGTTTAGAATCTGCAATCAATTCTATTATACAGAATCCACTGAATGATTTGAATCCTCTATGATATATTTCACCAAATATTTCATGCCTTAAACATGATTTTGTCTCATGCTTCCATTGAAAGCCAGCACACCTATTCTGCTGCAAAATTCTGGTTTTTATTCCTGCCCGGCAGGAATTTGCCTGCCGTCAAAACGGATTCTGAATGGTTCTCCGATGAGGAGATCTGAAACGGTTACGAATTCGAACCCGCTCTCTGCCAGAGCTTCAAGGATATCGGGCAGAACATCCCTGGTATGAAGCGTGTCATTATGGAAAAGTATGATGGAGCCCTTTCCCGTCCTATTAACCACCCGATTAAGTATGTTGTCACTGGTCATCTCCTTTTTCCAGTCCAGTGAGTCAACATCCCACTGGATAGTATGGTACCCCAGCCTTCGTGCGGTCTTGACTACCTTGGAGTTATACTCGCCGTAGGGCGGACGGAAGAGCCTGATCTTCTGGTTGGTCAGCTTCTCCAGGACCCCGGAGCAGCGGGTGATCTCTTCGGCTATCTTTTCCTCGGGAATGGAGGCCATATGCAAGTGCCCGTACCCGTGGGAGGCTATCTCGTGCCCCCTTTCAGCCATCAGCCCGACCATGTCGGGATATTTTTCGGCCCATACCCCCACGATAAAGAAGGTGGCTTTGGCATGATACTTGTCCAGGATATCCAGGATATCGGGGATATCGCTGGCTCCCCATGCGCAGTCAAAGGTTATGGCGCATTTTTTATCATCTGTCTCCACCGAGTATATGGGAATATCATCCTTGTATACAGTCGAAACCTGGGCCAGGTATTCCTGGGTAAACAACGCGTTCACAACGACAAAGAATAAGGCAGCCACGATTACAACGATGGCTGTAAGGGTACTCCTGCTTATAAATATGACCCTCATGGAAACCCGCCGTAAATCTGGTTCTATTGCATTCTATTATATGTCTTGCCTGTTTATTCACCGATCGGGAACAATGGCGTACCTGCCCGTGAGATCCTTACGGACAAGGCCCTTCAGCTCAAGCTTCAGCAGGAAGTTAAACAGAATATGAACCGGGAATCCCGTTCTTTCCGCGATCTGGTCGTGATAGAGGTCTTCAGCCCCAAGCGCCTTAAGTATCGCGCTTTCTTCATGGGTGAGCTGGTCTGCGTCGGAACCCGAGTTCCTTGTATTCCTGGGAAGGGCGGCAAGGCTCCATGGGATCTCCTCCAGTATGTCCTCCGCCGAAAGGACCAGCTTGGCGCCTTCCCTTATGAGCCTGTTGGTGCCCTGGCTGTTATGATGGTTGATATTTCCCGGAACCGCAAAGACCTCCCTGCCCTGTTCCAGCGCGGTCTGGGCTGTTATTAAGGAACCGCTTCTCTGCCCGGCCTCCACCACCAGGACGCCTATGCAAATGCCGCTGATGATCCGGTTTCTTACGGGGAAATGGTAAGTTTGCGGCTTTACACCCGGAGGATACTCGGAAATAACCGCGCCGCTTTTTGATATCCTGTCCATCAATTCCCTGTTCTCCGGCGGATAGACCTGGTCGGGTCCGCAGCCTAAAACCGCTATGGTCTTTCCGCCCGAATGAAGGGCGCCGGTATGGGCGGCAGTGTCGATCCCCCGCGCCATTCCGCTGACAATCACACAGCCCTCCTTCGCCAGGTCCGAAGCCAGCCGGAAGGCCGTATCCATGCCATACCCGGTCGCTTTTCTCGATCCCACGATTCCAAAACAAAGGCCATTCGGGATCACTCCTTTTGCATACAACACCAGGGGCGGGTCGTGAATATACCTTAAGAACTCCGGGTATTCCCGGTGGTCTATGGGTATGACCCTTATACACTTTCTTTCGGCCAGTTTCAGTATTTCCGCGCTCTCATCAAGTTTTTCCCGGCACAGAAGGGAATCGGACTGATGCGGTTTTAGCCCCAGCCTGGCTAGTTCATTCATACTTAGCTCGAACAATGCCTCAGGGGTTCTGAACATGCGCAGAAGTTCAAGCTTCCGGGCAGTTCCTATCCCCTCGACTATGTTCAGCCGTATCCAGGCCAGTAAATGCTTTTTCAATCCCCTCACCCCTAACCTGCGGCACGGTACCCGCTCAGGCTAAAACCGTCCTGTCCAGAGATCTGTATTGTATGGCCTCGGCGATATGCGCTGCCTGTATGACCGGGCTTTCTTCCAGGTCGGCAATGGTGCGGGCAACCTTCAGTATCCTGTCATGGGCGCGTGCGCTAAGCTTTAGCTTGTCGAACGCTGATCTAAGGATCCTTTTGCCCTCATCGTCAACCTTGCAGAATTCACGGATCATGGCGCCGGTGAGACCGGCGTTGCAGAATATATTCAAGCCGCTGTATCGTTCCTTCTGGATAGCCCTGGCCTTGTCGACCCTCTTCTTTATGGCCTCCGAGCTCTCCTCCCTTGTGTGGTTATCAAGATCGCTGTATCTTATGGTCGGAACATGTACCTGGATATCGATGCGGTCCATCAGGGGTCCGCTCAGCCTTCCCAGGTAGCGTTCGGCTTCCCTGGGCAAACAGGTACAGGGCTTTACGGGATCACCGTAATAGCCGCATTTGCATGGATTTGCCGCGGCCACCAGCATGAACCGGCTTGGATATATAATTGTAGAATTTATCCTTGCGATACATACAGACCCGTCCTCCATGGGCTGGCGAAGGATATCCAGCATTGCGCGCCCAAACTCGGGCATTTCATCCAGGAACAGGACGCCATGATGGGAGAGGCTCACCTCTCCCGGTCTGGGTATCCTTCCTCCTCCCACAAGGCTTGCGGCGCTCATGGTGTGGTGCGGAGCGCGAAACGGCCTTTCAGTAATAAGGGATGTATGCGGCGGAAGCATTCCAGCCACACTGTATATCTTTGTAACCTCCAGGGATTCTTCAAAGGAGAGGTCGGGCAGAATGGTTGGCAGCCTCCTGGCCAGCATGGTTTTCCCGGACCCCGGACTTCCGATCATGATAATGTTATGCCCCCCGCTGGCCGCTACCTCCAACGCCCTTTTGGCGTGGCTTTGGCCCCTTACGTCCGAATAGTCCAATCCTGGGGCTGCCTTTACCCCTCTGCCCTTCTCAATACGACCGGCGGGCTCTATCCTTGCCTCCCCCGTAAAGTGTGCGACAGCTTCATTCAGGGTATTGACAGGGTAATATTCGATATCCTGTACTACCGAAACCTCCGGCAGGTTTTGGGAGGGTATCATCATCCTGCCATATTGAAGCTCCTTGGCGGTTATAGCCTTGCAGAGCATTCCGGGTACAGGCCTTACGCTTCCATCGAGGGCAAGTTCTCCCGAGATAAAATAGCCTTTAACCGACTCTTCGGGTATAACATCCGCTGCCACAAGAATTCCTATGGCGATGGGAAGGTCAAAATCGGTCCCGTCCTTCCGGATATCTGCCGGGGCAAGATTCAGGGTGATTCTCCGGCCAGGGAATTTGAAACCTGAGTTCTTAATGGCGGCCCGCACCCGTTCCCTGGCTTCCTTCACCGACGTTTCAGCCAGGCCGACCATATCGAATCCGGGAATGCCGTTGGAAATGTCGGTTTCCACTTCTATGAGATGGCCGTCAAGCCCGACAAGACCGCAGGTTGCAACCCGGCTGAACATAAAGGATACCCCCAATACAGAACATTTGTTTGGATATATTCTAACACGAAGTGTTAATTTTTGCAAGAACTAATAAAAAATTCTTGGCATATAAAAAATCACCGGGACCTCTACCGATCCCGGAGAAATTCTTGTAAATGCCATTTTTCTTTACTTTTCATCATGTCCTGCCCTGCTTACGATAAATGTACTATATTAATCTGTTATTATATCCAATTAATCGGTCCTTTCCAATTATCGGGTATTTTTATTAATTGGCCGCCGACGTCCATTTCCTGCCGTAAAATATCCATCAGGGCGAACCCGATCTTGTGACCATCATTTCTATATTATCCTGTTCGAGTCTGCGATAGTACAAAGTAAAAGCTTTATACACCTTGAATTAATCGATCAACTGCTTGTGCATCTTACGCATCTCAAGCCTCTTGGCTTCAAGAACCTTCTGGATCCTTTCCTGCTCAATGGACCTTCTGATCTTTAGCGTGGTTGTCTTGACCAGATCCTGACTGGATAGCACAAGGTACCTGATGATCTTGTATTTGGGAAGTGCCTGGTTGATCTTTTTAACCTCAGCATCCAGCATATTCCCAATTTCCTCAATGGATGGATCGCCGTTATCCTTTAAATACTCGGTATCCAGCACCAGCTTGGCGCATACCTGGATATCGCCGTCATTTGTCTTATAGCCCCAGGCAAAGGAATCCCTGACACCGGGAATGTTGTTGAGCAGCGTCTCATATTCTTCAGGGAACGCCTTTTTGCCGTTTGTGAAAACGATCATGGATTTAGCGCGTCCGGTTATAGTAATAATCCCCCTCTTGTCAATAAAACCAAGGTCGCCGGTTCTTAACCAGCCATCCTGGGTGAACACGCTTTCGGTTTCCTTAGGATCCTCATAATAGCCCAGCATCACATTGCCGCCTCTGACAAGGATTTCGCCCATGCCGTTTTCGTCGGGTGAATCGATGCTGACCTCCACATCGGTTATGGGAAATCCGATGGTGCCCGGAATGTTGACGAATTCGTTGGATGTTGAAACAACCGGGGATGTCTCTGTAAGCCCATAGCCCTGCAGGAATGTGATACCAAGATCCTCATAGCCCCTGATGATCTCGGCGGGCATCGGAGCTGCTCCCGAAACGACCAAGCGCAGTTTCGGCCCCAGCTTTTCAAGGATGGATCTGAAAACGGCCCTTCTTACGTCAATTCCTATCTTCCTCAGGAAGCGGGTTACCTTTGTCATCGCCTTTACCAGTCCTTCCTTCCCCGCTTTCCTGATACCTTCCTGCACCTTGGAATAAATGGCCTCAAAGATGGCGGGGACAGCTACAAGAACAGAAACATTGAACTCCCTGATATTATCAGCGATGTACTTGATGCCCTGGCAATAAGCTATGCAGACTCCCACATGCATCATGAACATAAGACCGACAGTGTTTTCAAAGGTATGGTGCAACGGGAGCAGCGACAGGTGCACATCGTCCGGGTGAAGCTTGAGCACTCCCGATATGGAGGTCACATTGGCAGCGATGTTTCTATGGGAAAGCATCACACCCTTGGATGTACTGGTGGTTCCTGATGTGAAGAGCAGAATAGACATGGTATTCCTGTCAATATCGGCTTCTATGAAGGATCTGTCGCCTTCCGCCAAAAGCCGCCGGCCTTCCTCAATGAGTCTCGACAGGGTTGTAAAGCGGGAATCATCGCCTTCAGGAGCGATATCATCCATGCAGATGTACAGCTTAAGCTGGCTGTTAGTCTCAGCGATGCCGCACATCATGTCATGGTATGACGCGCTGTAGAAGATGGCCTCAACCTGCCCTCTCCTGACAAGGTTCTCGATCTCCTCTTTCGGCAGGTATTTGTCCAGAGGTACGCCGATCCCCGTACCGTTAATGATAGCAAAGAAACAAAGCGCCCATTCATAGCGGTTTTCGCTGATGATGGATATGCGCCATCCCTTGAATCCTCTTGCTACCAGG
>JAAYFY010000054.1 GCA_012728015.1 Clostridiaceae bacterium
AGTCCGGCGAAATAAACGGGGCCGTAAAGATGGTTGCAAGCCTCTCCAACTATTTCCGCTTTTCATTGAGCCGAGGTAAAAACGTTATCACCCTTGAAGAGGAAGAACAGCACGTCCGCAGTTATCTTGAGATCCAGCAGATGCGTTACAGCGATATACTGGATTATGAAATCGACATCCCGGATCATCTGAAACAGTACATAATTCCCAAGCTCACCCTTCAGCCCCTGGTGGAAAACGCGCTGTATCACGGAATAAAGAACAGGCGCAGAAAAGGAGTTATCAGGCTTACCGGCAGGGAGGAAAACGGTCATATAATCCTCGAAGTGATGGACGACGGGCGCGGCATGTCCGAAGAACGTCTAAGAGAGGTCAGGGCTTCCCTTGGTGAGAGTACGGGCGAGGGCTTTGGCCTGAGGACGGTGCACCAGAGGATTCAGATACTGTTTGGCGCAGAATACGGACTGACGATCGAAAGCGAGCTGGATGTCGGGACTAAGGTCATCGTGACTATTCCCATGAAGACGAGCGACAAGGAGATGGCTATATGAGAAAACTTCTTGCTGTGATATTATGCCTGGCCATTGTGCTTTCAGGCGGCTGTTCAGGGGAAGATCCCCATTCTGTGCCAGGATCTGCCGAGGATAACCTGATTGTGGTAGGCTTTTCACAGGTAGGAGCAGAATCGGAGTGGCGCGTAACCAATACGGAGAACATAAAATCCGTTTTATCAGAAGATAACGGATATATGCTTATCTTCGATGATGCCCGGCAGGAACAGGAAAACCAGATCCGCGCCATCAGGATGTTCATACAGCAGGATGTTGACTATATAGTGTTTTCCCCGAAAGTTGAAACAGGGTGGAACTCCATCTTGCTGGAAGCGAAAGAGGCAGGTATTCCGGTTATCGTGATCGACAGGTACCTCGAACAGCAGGATAATTACCTGTATACGGCTTATGTCGGGTCCGATTTCTACAGGGAGGGCGAGATTGCGGTAAAATGGCTGGAGGACTTTTTGGAAGAACAGGGAAGGGCCGAGGAACCGATACGTATAGTCCATATACAGGGCACCATTGGTTCCACCCCGCAGTTAGGCAGGACGGTCCCGCTTGAGAATGCGGTAAAGAGACATCCGAACTGGGAGATCGTGGCGCAGGAGCTGGGTGATTTTACGAAAGCCAAGGCATACGAAGTCATGAGTTCGATCCTGAAGAGCACACAGGATATAGACGTCGTATACTGTGAAAACGACGGAGAGGCGCTTGGGGCGATTGCCGCGATGGAAGAAGCGGGTTTGAAATGCAATCCTGAAGACGGAGTTATAGTAATCTCGTTTGATGCGACAAGGCTTGGCCTTGAGTACACCCTTGCCGGCAAGATAGCGCTTAATGTGGAATGCAACCCTCTGCAGGGGCCATATGTTGACAAGGTAATAAAGAAGCTTGAGCGCGGAGAATATGTTGACAAGATAAACTACGTCGATGAAACCTACTTCGATTACCGGACCATAACCCGGGAAATAATTGACAGCAGGGCGTATTGACCGTGAAGTTAGTTATTTTACTGTAAATGTTTGAAATATTATGATAATACTATAACAATATAATGGTACTGAAGCTTTATCAGGATTTGTTTGATTTTTAAATAAGTTAGTTGAAAATTTTACTCACTTTATACAAAAAACTTGTATATTATTCCCCTGGAACTGTATGATTTAACACAAAGATCAAAAATGAAAGGGGAATAGAAAATGAAAGCGACTAAAATCCTTGCATTGATCCTGGCAACAGTGTTGGCATTAGGTCTGGCAGCATGCGGTTCTGCTCAGTCATCTAAAGATAAGGATGGCGTGATCAAAGTCGGTATCGTCAACAACCCGCCTTCCGAGTCCGGATACCGTGCGGCAAACGTGGCAGACTTTGAAAAAGTTTTCAGCGAAGCAAACGGATATAAGGTTTCAACCTTCTACAGCCTTAAGAACGACGAGCAGCTAAACGCGGCTCAGCAGTTCATCACCGACGGCGTGGATTACCTCCTTATATCTGCGGCAGCCACCGACGGTTGGACCAATGTCCTTGAAAACGCAAAGAAAGCCGGCATCAAAGTGTTCCTGTTCGACCGTATGATGAACGTTGACGAAAGCCTGTTTGAAGCCGCCGTTATTTCCAACATGGAAGCCCAGGGTAAGATGGCTGTTCAGTGGCTGTTAGACCAGAAACTTCCTGAATATAATGTTGTACATATCCAGGGAGCAATGGGCAGCGACGCTCAGATCGGCCGTACAAAACCCCTCGATGAGCAGTTCGCAAATGGCACCATGAAGTGTGTCGTCCAGCAGACCGCTACCTGGGACGAGGCAACAGCCAAGCAGATCGTAGAATCTGTTATCAACTCGGGAGAAAAATTCAATGTAATCTATGCTGAGAACGACGGTATGGCAAAAGGCGCAGTCGCAGCCCTCGATGAAGCTGGTATCACCCACGGTAAAAACGGGGATGTAGTTGTAATAGGCTTTGACTTCAACAAGTGGGCCCTCAGGGAAGTTCTTGCCGGCAACTGGAACCTCGACGTTCAGTGCAGCCCCTTCCAGGCTCAGAAGATCCATGAAATGATCCAGAGCCTTGAAAGCGGCGGGAAGCTTTCAGATAAGATCGTTATCAACGAAGAAAGATACTTCGATTGCAATAACATTACACAGGCAGACATCGACACATATGGCATCGGCGACTGATAACCGACGCGTATAAATCTAACCATAACTGTTTTGACAGGTTTCTTGCGGTGTAAAGTATGCGGATCTTTCCGCATACTTGCACCGCTATATAAAGAAGACTTATGCATTTAAGGATGGTAGCCGTATGCAAAACGACATAATTTTGTCAATGAGGAATATTAGTAAATCGTTCCCGGGTGTTCGCGCTTTGCAGAATGTGGGTTTTACTCTCAGAAAAGGCGAGATCCATGCCCTGATGGGTGAAAACGGAGCCGGAAAGTCGACCTTGATCAAGGTCTTGACCGGAGTATATCCTAAAGATTCAGGGCAGGTGTTCTTAAATACTGACAACTCTCTTAAGGAGATCAATGTTAAATCGCCTTATGAGGCTCAGAATCTGGGTATCAGTACTGTTTACCAAGAGATAACCCTTTGCCCCAACCTTACTGTCGCGGAGAACATGTTCATCGGACGGGGCAGCTACCAAACGGTAAACTGGCGCATAATGAAAAAGAAAGCAGCCGAGATACTTGAGAAGCTGAACATACCCGTACGGGCTACCCAGCAGCTTGACACCTGTTCTATTGCCATGCAGCAAATGGTTGCCATTGCTCGTGCAGTAGATATGGACTGCAAAGTGCTTATCCTGGACGAGCCGACTTCCTCTCTCGACGAACAGGAGGTCGAAAAGCTGTTCTCGCTGAAGCGGGATCTGAAGTCACGCGGCGTTGGCATAATATTTATTACTCACTTCCTTGAACAGGTGTATGAGATATGCGACAGGATAACCGTACTGAGGAACGGCGAACTGGTAGGAGAGTATGAAATTAAGGATCTGCCGCGTGTACAGCTTATTTCAAAGATGATGGGCAAAGATCTTGAAGATGTTTCTGCCCTGCAGAAACGTAAACCAGTAGGCGGAGAGACCGAAGGAACACCCGTTTATGAAGCAGCCGGTTTATCGAGTATAGAGTGTTCCAACGCATTTGATTTCAAGATTGGAAAGGGAGAAGTCAACGGTTTTACCGGGCTTCTTGGTTCCGGTCGAAGTGAGAGCGTGCGCGCTATTTTTGCTGCAGACAGGATCACCGGCGGAAAAATCAGGATAAACGAAAAAGATGTTAAAATCAAAAAGCCTAAGGATGCCATGAAACATGGTATCGGGTACCTGCCCGAAGACAGAAAGCGGGACGGTATCGTCGAGGACTTGTCAGTCCGGGAGAATATCATACTTGCCCTGCAGGTAATGAAAGGCTTTTTCAGGCCATTTTCAAGAGCCGAGGCAGAAGCTTTTGCCGATGAGTACATAAAACTTTTGGGGATAAAAACCCCTTCTATGGATACACCCATCAAGTCATTGTCAGGAGGCAACCAGCAGAAAGTGATACTGGCACGCTGGCTGCTTACAAATCCCCAGTACCTGATCCTGGACGAACCGACTCGCGGAATAGATGTGGGAACGAAAGTCGAGATACAGAAACTTGTGCTTAAACTGGCCGAGAAAGGTGTCAGCATAACGTTCATTTCATCAGAAATAGAGGAGATGCTTCGCACCTGTTCGCGCCTGATAGTTATGCGTGATCGTAAGATAGTGGGCGAGCTGAAGGGCGAGGAAATGACCCAGGACAACATCATGCATACCATAGCGGGGGAGGCGGTATAATGGGTAGTCTTATTAAAAAACTAACGAGATCTCAATTGACTATACCGTTGTTTGCGCTTTTTTTATTAGTGGTTTACAACCTGATCAGGGATCCCGAGTTTTTCTCCATAGCCATTGCCACCAACAACGACGGGAATACTGTACTTACAGGAAACCTGATCAGTATCCTGAACGGCGCGTCTGCCGTTGCTATCCTGTCCATAGGCATGACACTTATTACATCATCCTGTAAGGGGCAGGACATAAGCGTCGCGGCAGTGGCAGCAATAGCGGGCAGCGTTTTTGTAAGCGTGCTCCGCTCGAACGAGATCACGATACCTGTACTTCTTCTCGCGTTTTTGTTCAGCTGTGTCGTTTCAGTCCTTTTCAGCCTGTTCAACGGGGTACTGGTCGCCATATTCAAAATCCAGCCAATGATCGCAACACTCATATTGTTTTCAGCCGGGCGATCCATTGCCTACTGGATAAACGGCGGCGCCACACCAACTGTTTCAAGCCCCCTGATAACCAGCATTGGAGGTTTTATTCCGGGGATACCCATACCCACCCCCATAATTATCATGGTCGTATTCCTTATCCTAATCACGCTTGTTTTAAGACTTACCAATCTTGGACTATATACCCAGGTGGTTGGAATAAATGAAGGGACCGCCCACCTGAACGGGATCAGCCCAGTTTGGATCAAGCTCACAGCGTTTATCATATCCGGAGTTTGTGTTGCTACAGCGGGCTGTATCACTGTATGCAGGATAGGGCTTATCAACCATGAAACCCTGCTGCTGGATGCCGAAATGGATGTCATTTTGTCAGTCGCGATTGGCGGAAATGCCCTGAGCGGCGGCAAATTCAATATCTACGGTTCAGTTATCGGAGCATACATAATCCAGGCTTTGACCGTCACCCTTTATGCGATGAAGGTCCCCTCGGCGGCGGTAAAAGCCTATAAAGCGATCGTCATAATAGTGATAGTAGTATTTAGTTCTCCGGTCGTTAAGGATTTTGTCATCAGGATGTACAAAAAACTGTTTAAAAAACAGCCTGAAGATGAAGTCCAGGCGAAAGCTGCCTGAGAAAAGTCTGACCGGTTCAATTAAGTTTATAGGTGATCCCTGCAGATTTTGAGAAAAATCAACAGAGTAATGGGGAATAAGCTATGAAAAAAGGTAAGGATTTATTCACTGAAAATCTAGGAAAAAAACCAAGAGAACCTATCTCCAACACCAACCTGCTGATGACCATAACCATCTGTACATTTATTGGCATGTACATGATCGCCATGCTGGTCTGGGGCGGCGGGTTCCTGAACCCTCAGCAGTTCCTTGACCTGTTCAATAACAACGCGTTCCTGGTCATAATTGCCTGCGGCCTGACCATGATTATGATATCAGGCGGCATAGATATTTCGGGTGGTGGTGTTACAGCCCTTGTAACCATGGCATGCGTTGTTTACCTTGAAGACCATGGCGGAACCGTAGCTGGTTCGATCTTACTGGCCCTGGGCATAGGCTTATTCTTCGGTCTGCTTCACGGGATACTGGTAGCATACCTGGAGATACAGCCATTCATCGTCACCTTGGCGGGAATGTTCTTTGCCAGGGGCATGGTAACCATAGTCAGCATTGCGCCCCGAACAGCATCACATGAAGCTTTCCTCAACCTTAAGCAGATGCGCATCACCATACCCGGGCTGGGTTATTACGGGAAGACCGGGATCTTTATACCCGCCCAGATCGAACTGGGGGTAGTTATCGCATTGATCGTAGTGATAGCCGTAGCGATAATCCTTAAATGGACCCGGTTCGGGCGCAACCTCTACGCGGTGGGCGGAAACAGCCACAGCGCGCTGACCCTCGGCATCAATGTAAAGCGTACAAAATTCTATGCTTATTTATTGGCCGGGATATTGTCGGGAATAGGCGGCTATGTTTACCTGCTGCATACTGGCGCGGGGGATGCCGCCAACGCTACCCAGGCAGAAATGCAGGCCATCGCATCCAATATCATAGGCGGGACATTATTGACCGGCGGTGTTGGAAACGTGATCGGAACGCTTTTCGGGATGCTGTCACTAAAGACCATCACCAACATTGTTATAGCATCGGGGCTTACCAAACCGTATTATCAAAGCATTACCACAGGCCTTATGCTATGCTTCTTCATTCTGCTGCAAAGTGTGATCCTTGCAGTACGGGAAAAGGGCGCGATTGGACTTTTGCCTGAATGGCTGAGGCCGGGAAAAAAGGACAAAAACCAAAGCTAACGCCAAACAGCCAATACATAAATAGGGGGTATCAAAATGATAGATCTTAAAAAATACGAATTCTGGTTTGTTACCGGAAGTCAGCATCTTTATGGACCGCAAACACTTATGCAGGTAGAGGAGAATGCAAAGACAATTGCGGGGTCATTGGACAAGAATGCTTCTATTCCTTGCAGAATCGTTTTCAAAACCGTTGCAACAACGCCTGATGAAATAAGGAAAGTGATTGAAGAGGCAAATGTTGACCCTTGTTGCGCAGGTATCATAACATGGATGCATACTTTTTCACCCGCGAAAATGTGGATAACCGGTCTTTCGATGCTTCAAAAACCGTTGCTGCATCTGCATACCCAGTTCAACCGCGATATCCCCTGGGACAGCATCGATATGGACTTTATGAACCTGAACCAGGCCGCCCATGGCGACCGTGAGTACGGATTTATCGGCGCGCGGATGAGGATTTCCCGCAAGGTCGTTGTGGGACACTGGGAGGATCCCGAGGTCTCCCGCAAGATTGCCGCATGGATGCGGGCGTCTGTCGGTTATATTGAAGGAAGGAACCTCAAGATCGCCCGTTTTGGAGACAACATGAGGGAAGTTGCGGTAACCGAGGGGGACAAGGTAGAAGCCCAGATCAAGTTTGGATGGTCAATCAATGGCTATGGTATCGGGGATCTTATCGAGGTGCTTAATAATGTTACGGACCAGAGCGCCAACGAGCTTTTGAAGGAATATGAAGAAAAATATGATATCGCTCCTGAAGGCTTAACAGAAGGTCCGGTAAGGGATGCTATAAGGTACCAGGCCAGGTTGGAAATCGCCCTTAAAACCTTCCTGAAGGAAGGCGGATTTGGCGCCTTTACAACCACATTTGAAGTTCTGCACGGCCTGAAACAACTGCCCGGTCTTGCCGTTCAAAGGCTTATGGAAGCGGGCTACGGTTTCGGAGCCGAAGGCGACTGGAAAACAGCCGGCCTTGTCAGGATCATGAAGATGATGGCCGCCGGACTTGATGGTGGCACATCGTTCATGGAAGACTATACTTATCACTTTGAGCCTGGCAACAGCATGATTCTTGGCGCGCATATGCTTGAAGTATGCCCTACCATTGCGGCGTCGCGGCCCAGGATAGAGGTGCATCCGCTCGGTATCGGGGGCAAAGCCGATCCGGCACGAATGGTGTTTAACGGAAGAGCGGGGAAAGCCATAGCTGCGTCATTGATTGACCTGGGAGATCGGTTCCGCCTGCTTGTCAATGATGTTGATGCCGTGAACGTGGAAAAGGATTTGCCAAAACTTCCTGTGGCCCGTGTACTCTGGAAGCCGCTGCCGTCGCTGCATGACGCTGCCGAAGCATGGATCCTGGCGGGCGGAGCGCACCATACTTCGTTCTCATATGACCTTACTGCTGAAAACATGCTGGATTGGGCTGAAATGGCCAATATCGAGTGTGTGCTCATAAATAAAGACACCGATTTATTGGAGTTCAAAAACAGCTTAAAACTTAATGATATCATCTGGCGCCTTCGTTAAGATCTGAAGACTGTCGGCAGGCAGTTCTTCATACAACTTTTAATGAAATATTGGCATGATTATCAAGGGGCGGCTTTTAACCGCCCCCATTTTTGACACCGAAGACAGATGCGCCAAAAGAACCGTCCCTTTGGTATGCCCCCTTGGCATATGTGTGTTTTGATATTCGCGTAAGTGGTATATTATACCACAATAACGGTTTAAACCACTTATGGTAAGGAGGGTTTATCCTTGGAGAGCGTATTTTCCCCTCAAAAAGTCAATTTAGGAAGGCAATTGGAGCTTGATGTCGCAAGAACTCTTGCAGTCGTTTTTATGGTGCTGGTACATGTATTTACACTCTTTGTCGAGTATCCATTACCGGAAACCGCTTCAACTCACATTAATTTCTTGGTTCGCCTCCCGCGGCGCCGGTATTCATGTTGCTGTTGGGAGTTGGTATCGCCTATTCAAAAAGGACTTCTGCCTACTTTTTATTTAAAAGAGGTATTATAACCTTGATTATGGCTTATGCGCTGGGGCTATTCCGTGATGTGATCCCTTCGTTTATCAGTTACCTTATTAACGGTGATATGGAAATATTATTGGATGGTGTGTATGATACTCTGGGAGTTGATATTCTTCAATTCGCAGGCCTTACTTTTTTTGTTTTTCGCCCTGGTTATAAAACTTAAGCTTAAGATTTGGCAGCTTGTTTCGTGTGTGTTTGCCTTTACCGCGTTAGGCGCGATTCTGGGCGAAACATCCACAGGATTATTTGGGCTTGACGTACTAGCAGGACTATTATGGGGTTCTTGGGACAGATCATGGTTTCCGTTCTGTTCATGGATATTTTTCCCCGTTGCAGGGTATATTTTCGGGATCATTCTGATGCACTGCAAGGATAAAACAAAAATGTATAAGAGAATACTTATAATGAGCGCTCTTTTGCTTATTCCCTTTATCATTCTCAGCTGGAACTATAAGATTAAATTTGGCTTTGAAGACTTTTATCAGGAGCAGTATTATCATCAGGACCTGGGAATATAGTGATCACAGTTTTCGCGCTATTCTGGATCAGCCTGTTGTATTTTGTGGTTCGTTTCAAATTCAGTACCCTAAAGCGGTGGAGTAAGAATGTGACTGAAATATATATGGTTCATTGGGTTATATTGGGAATCCTCTATTATCTTGTTATAAGTAATCCCTTAAATATTTGGGTGATGCTGATATTGACCGCGGCGGTACTATTGGTATCCGACTTAATCGCTCATCTGTATTTGAAGTTCAAAGCCAATTATTTGTCAAACAAACAAAATGCATGATATTCTTGATAGAATGCTGAACTATCGGAAAAGCAGACGCTTTCATTCAAGAGCAAACATTAGACTTGTGAGGATAAGAAGGAGTGTTGACTAATGATGAGACGTGAAAAACTATGTTTGGTTATTCTGGCTATATTGCTTCTGTTTACATCGTGTGTGTCAAACAAGGAACCGGAAACCTTATCGGGTTCCGATATTGCGTCCGGCGCCACATCTACAGCTGAAACAACACCGACACCTGCTACAGCATCTCCGTCAGAACCGGTTTCGGAGCCATCCCCGGATACTGAGCCCGCGGTAGAGCCTGATTCGGAACAATACTCACTTCCGGACGGATTTGTATATATAACTGACGTGATCCCAACCGCACTACTTGAAATTCGCTATTTCAGCGAGGACAAT
This sequence comes from Clostridiaceae bacterium, assembly GCA_012728015.1. Classification (GTDB taxonomy): domain Bacteria; phylum Bacillota; class Clostridia; order DSM-8532; family DSM-8532; genus Thermoclostridium_A. The sequence continues at coordinate 9,879 of JAAYFY010000054.1, forward strand.
TTTGTTGGCGCGGTAATTGACGGGTATGAAGCACCAAAGGCCATACTTACCAGGGAAGCGGCCCAGGCGCTTAAAACAGCGGCAGATAAATTATATGGGCAAGGATATTACATTAAAATTTTCGATGCATATCGGCCGCAAAGGGCTGTAAACCATTTTGTCCGATGGGCAGAGGATCTGGATGATACGAAAATGAAAGAGAAGTATTACCCCGATTTGGACAAGTCTGTCTTGTTCAAGCTGGGTTATATTGCTGAAAGATCCGGCCATTCGAGAGGAAGTACGGTTGATCTGACATTGATTGATATATCTACAGGCGAAGAGCTTGATATGGGCAGTGGTTTTGACTTCTTTGGTGAGATTTCAAATCATGGCACCTCTTTAATCACTCCCGAGCAGGAAAAAAACAGGAACATTTTGCGAGATGCCATGGTCGATGCCGGGTTTGAGGTTTATCCCGAGGAATGGTGGCATTATAAGCTAAAGGATGAGCCTTATCCTGATACATATTTTGATTTTCCGGTCAGATAAACTGTTTATAAAGGGATTAGTATGAAAAAGATTTCAGCTTTAATTCTGGCGCTATGCCTGCTGATAAGTTTTACAGCTTGCGGTAAGCCCGATGCACCAGCAGCCAATACAGAAACGCCAGCAGCTTTGACACAGGAACACCATGAATCCGGGTCTAAAGACATTGTGATTCTTTTTACCAGCGATGTGCATGGCAGCGCAGACAGTGGATGGACATACAGCGGCGTAGATGTTATCCGGAGACAACTCATTGCAAAGGGAAATAACGTCATTCTCGCCGACAACGGTGATGCCATACAGGGAGAACCTCTTGCTTCCATGACAGGCGGCGGCGCGGTTATAGAACTGATGAATACTCTTGGCTACGATGTCGCCACTATAGGAAACCACGAGTTCGACTATGGCATGGAGCGCTTCATGGAGCTCGTTGAGATGGCTGAATTCCCATATGTCAGTTGTAATTTTAATAAGCTGGGAGAACTTGTTTTCGACCCATATATTATTAAGGAAATTGATGGCACCAGGATTGCATTTGTAGGCATTACAACGCCCTGGACGCTGAGAAGCTCCACGCCGGCATATTTCATGGATAAGGATGGCAACTATATCTATGGTTTTATGCAGAGCGAAGATGGGAAAGCCCTGTATGCTGCTGTTCAAAAGGCTGTAGATGAAGCAAGGGCCGAGGGCGCCGACTACGTCATTGCCATGGCGCACCTGGGAAATGTAGCTGAACATAAGCCGTATACATATGCGGATGTGTTAGCAAACACCACTGGTATTGATGTGCTTATTGACGGGCACAGCCATGACCTTGACCAGGTAACAATGAAGAACAAGGCCGGGGAGGAAGTCCTTCGCTCAGCCTGCGGAACAAAGCTTGAAGCGATAGGTTGTGTCCGTATCACTTCGCAAGGTGAAATAAGCACCGGCCTGTATAAGTGGGACAACGAGGATAATGCAGTTGAAGTTTTGGGCCTTGAGTCCATTATGAACGATGCCTGTGAAAAGGCAAAGGAAAAGCTTGGTGCCGCGCTTGCCGAGGTAGTCGCGTCAAGCAAGGTTGATCTTCTTATAAAAGACCCAAATACCGGCGCGCGTATTGTGCGCAACCAGGAAACTGCTATTGGCAACCTCTGCGCGGATGCATATCGATATATATCGCGAGCTGACATCGCATTTGTAAATGGGGGCGGTGTCCGGGATGACCTGCGTAAAGGCGATATAACGCGGGAAGATATCTTAAGAGTCCATCCATTCGGCAATATGCTCAGCGTATGTGAGGCAACAGGACAGGAGATTCTTGACGCTCTTGAGTTTAGTGTACATGCATGGCCCGAAGAATTTGGCGGATGGCTGTGTCCCTCAGGCATTCGCTACGAAGTGCACACATACATGGATTCCAGTGTGGAGACTGATGAAGCCGGAATGTTCGTGGGGGTTAACGGCGAGTATCGTGTTAAAAACGTTTATGTCGGTGACGAGCCGCTTGTTCTTGGCAAGACTTACACAGTAGCAAGCCACAATTATATGCTTCAGAACAGGGGCGATGGTTATACGATGTTTGCCGACAATGTGTTTACCCAGGACAGCGTAATGCTTGATGTTCAGGTTCTTATAACATACATAACTGAAGGCCTTGATGAAGTTATCGGTCAGGAATATGCAGAGCCCCAGGGACGAGTCATCTTTGTGGAGGAAAAGGCAGAGTAAGAGTACAAGTATAATAGCCATGGGAATGGTTCAGCTGACAGCTTTCGTTCCCCTGGCGTTCTTTAGTTTCATGGGAGGTTCAGTATTACTCCTTTTAAACTTGCCGGAATCCAATGATGCCCGATATGGCTTGACGCTGTTTGGGTGCATTGGATATACTTATCTTTAATCGATTTACGTATGTAGCCTTCCATGTTCAGGCTGAAAGAGGTAGAAATAAATGCGCAAGTATGGATTGAACGAACTAAGAGAGATGTTTCTGTCATTCTTTGAAAGCAAAGGCCACCTGCGGCTGCCCAGCTTTTCGCTGGTGCCGGTGAACGATCCCAGCATACTTCTTATCAATGCGGGCATGACACCGTTAAAGCCGTATTTCTCCGGGAAGGAAACCCCTCCCAGCAAGAGGGTGACCACCTGCCAGAAGTGCATCCGCACACCTGATATAGAAAACGTGGGGAAGACCTCCCGGCACGCGACCTTTTTTGAAATGCTGGGGAATTTCTCCTTCGGCGATTATTTCAAAAAGGAAGCCATTCCCTGGGCATGGGAGTTCATGACCAGGGTCCTTGAGATCCCCGAAGAGCTTCTGTATGTGTCCATCTATGAGGAAGATGACGAAGCCTACGATATATGGCACAAGGACGTTGGGCTGCCCCCTGAGAAAATCTTCAGGATGGGCAAGGAGGATAATTTCTGGGAACACGGAACCGGCCCCTGCGGCCCCTGCTCCGAGATCTATTTTGACCGGGGCCCGGACAAGGGCTGCGGCAAGCCCGGCTGTACCGTGGGATGCGACTGCGACCGCTTCATAGAGGTCTGGAACAATGTTTTCACACAGTTTGACAAGCAGGAAGACGGCACATATCTTCCCCTGAAGAACAAGAACATAGACACGGGAATGGGCCTCGAGAGACTGGCATGCGTGGTCCAGGGCGTGGACAATATCTTCGAGGTTGACGCCATCCAGGCCATCCTCGACGTGGTTTGCGCCAGGGCCGGTTTTGAGTATGGGAGGGACGATAAAAAAGATGTTTCCATACGTGTGATTACCGACCATGCCCGAAGCGTGACCATGATGGTATCCGACGGAATCCTCCCTTCCAACGAGGGCCGTGGGTATGTGCTAAGGAGACTCTTGAGGAGAGCCGCGCGCCATGGGCGGCTTTTGGGAATCGATGGCCTGTTCCTCGCTGATATAGCCGACAAGGTGATTGAATGCTTTGGGGACGCTTACCCCAACCTGAAGGAGAAGCAGGATTATATCAGGAAGGTCATAAGCCTTGAAGAAGAGCGCTTTTACGCTACCATAGACCAGGGAACAAGCATACTGGAAGAGTATATGAAACAGGTAGAAAAAAAAGGCTCCAATACACTTACAGGGGAGATGGTCTTCAAACTCCACGATACCTTCGGTTTCCCGCTGGATCTGACCCGTGAGATCGCGTCGGAAAAGGGCATTGCCATCGATGAAGAGGGGTTCCGCCAGGAGATGGCCAAGCAGAAGGCCAAGGCCCGCGAGGCTTTGAAGAACCGTGAGGGCTCTGCCTGGGAAAAAGACCTCTTTGCAGGAACCGAAAACAATGTGCCCACTACCTTTGTGGGATATGATGAATATGAATGCGACGCCACAATACTTTATATCATCAGGGACAACGCCCTTGCCGATTCGGCCCAGCAGGATGACCAGGTTACTGTTGTGCTTGACAAAACGCCCTTCTATGCCGAAAGCGGCGGGCAGATAGGCGATACAGGAATAATCTCCAACGACAACTTCAGGATGGAAGTGTCGACCTGCCGCAAGACTGCCTACGACAAGTACCTGCATATCGGCAAGGTAGTATCGGGAAGCGTCATGACGGGCGATAAGGTCAGGGCGTCCATAGACGTTGAGAAGCGCCTTGCTACCGCCAGGAACCACACCGCCACCCATCTGATCCACAAGGCATTAAAGGAGGTCCTGGGGGATCATGTCAACCAGGCGGGATCGCTTGTAACGCCTGAGAGGCTCAGATTTGACTTTACCCATTTCTCGGCCATCGAGCCCGAACAACTCGATATGATCGAGCAAAAGGTCAATGAGAAGATCCTGGAGAATATTCCTGTAACCACGGAGGAGACGCAGTTTGAGGAGGCCAGAAAGGCCGGGGCCGTGGCCCTGTTCGGAGAGAAGTACAAGGACACTGTCCGGGTGGTGTCGGTAGGCTCATACAGTAAGGAGCTCTGCGGCGGAACCCATCTTAAGTCCACCGGACAGGCGGGCCTTATCAAGATACTCGGCGAGAGCAGCATATCTGCCGGAGTAAGGAGAATTGAGGCCCTAACCGGGCTTAACGCCATTTCATATTTCAAGAGCCGTGAGGATATGCTGAAAAAGGCGGCGGATGCCGCGAAATCCTCGCCCGAGGAACTCCCTCACAAGGTTGAAAACCTGTCCGACGAGATAAAGCAGCTTAGGAAGGATATTGAACAGCTTAACAGCAAGCTTCTGAAATGTTCACTGGACAGCATCATTGCCGGCGCCCAGAATATTAAAGGCCTTAAGATAGTAGCCGCCAGGATGGGGGACATGGACATGGGCGCCCTTCGCGGCGCGTCTGACTCCATAAGGGACAGAATAGGTTCGGGGATTGTGATACTCGCGTCGGTCAGGGACCAGAAGGTGAGCCTCATTGTTTCGGCAACGCCTGATGCGGTATCCCGTGGTGTGCATGCCGGCCAGATTATCAAGGAAGCCGCTGCGGCATGCGGCGGCGGAGGCGGCGGACGCCCGGATATGGCCCAGGCAGGCGGCAAGAACCCTGAGGGCATCGATGAGGCTTTGAGGGTTGCCAGGCAGAAAGCCGCGGACATGATAAACAAGTGATGTGTAAATAAATCATCATACCGGACAAGGAGTGAGCCATATGGCTGATAATTGCATTTTTTGCAGGATAATCAAAGGTGAGATTCCATCAACCAAGGTTTACGAGGATGAGAATGTAATCGCCTTCAAGGATATCAATCCGGCGGCGCCCGTTCATGTGCTGGTGGTTCCCAAACAGCATATCGATAGCCTGGAAGCGCTAAACGAAGAGAATATCCAGGTTGTGGCGCCCGTGCACAAGGCCATACAGGAGGTCGCAAAGATCACCGGGGTTGCTGAACAGGGCTACCGCGTGATCGTAAACTGCGGTCCCGGGGCCGGGCAGACCGTAATGCACCTGCACTACCATGTCCTTGGCGGCGTAAAGATGGGTGAAAAAATACTGTAACCGGTAACGGTTTACCTTATCCAAACACCCGCTATGACATGCCGGAAGATGCTGAAGAGTGCTGAATTGAAGCGGCTCGTCGGAAAAATATGTTGACGCTGTTAAAAGCGCTATTATATAATATAATACGTGCTGTTACTCGGTATTTACCATTCAACTGAACGGATAAATCCCCCGGCACGGCTGTACGTACGTAACAGAGGGGAGGGATAGATGTGTCTGAAGTAAAGGTTAAAGAGAACGAAACCCTCGACAGTGCACTGAGAAGGTTTAAAAGGCAATGCGCAAAAGCGGGTGTTCTCGCCGAAGTCAGGAAAAGGGAACACTATGTGAAACCCAGTGTAAGGCGTAAGAAGAAGTCTGAAGCTGCGAGGAAGCGTAAGTCTAAGTAAGGGAGAGACACAGAATGTCCCTGAAGGAAAGGCTCTTGAATGATCTGAAAGATGCGATGAAGGCGAAAGATTCAGTGAGGAAAGATACAATCCAACTGATTCGTTCCGCGATCCTTCAGGTCGAAAAGGATAAACAGGTCACCTTAGGTGATGATGAAATAACCGAAATCCTTGCCCGAGAATTAAAGAGCAGACGCGAAGCATTATCCGATATAGAGAAAAGCGGGCGGGCCGACGCAAAGGAAAAGGCCGAAAGAGAAATCGAGATCGTCCTGGGGTACATGCCCAGGCAGCTGACCAGGAATGAACTGGAGAGCATCGTAAGAGAAGCCATAGCGGAAACAGGAGCCATTTCACTGAAGGATATGGGCAAGGTCATGAAAACTGTTATGGCAAAAGTGAAAGGCAGAGCGGATGGCAGCGTTGTAAACGAGATAGTCAAAGGCTTATTGGGATAATGAGAATAGTCTGTACTAAGCCCGGAGTTTTAGCGACTTCGGGCTTTTAGCTATCAATAGGTGATTATGACCGATGTTATATAATGAATGCTTTTTAAAATACAGGAGAGAAAACTGGAGACTTTATGATGGAGAGCTTATACATAGGCGGAAAAAAACGCTGGATTGAGGATGACTGGAATGGGGAACTCCCCCTAAAATTCGATGACTACCCGGCATTTTTCAGGAGGCTTCTCCTGCAGCGGGGCATAGGATCAAGGGATGAGCTGGAAAGGTTCCTTATGCCCGACGCCCGGCACCTTCACGATCCCTTCCTGATGAAGGGGATGGACAGGGCAGTAAAGCGGGTTATTGAGGCAATTGAACGGCGCGAGTCGGTGCTGATCTACGGAGATTATGATATGGATGGCGTTGCGGCCGTATCAATTCTGATAGAATTTTTAAGGAAGGCAGGCCTTAAGCCCGAGTTTTACATTCCAGACAGGGCTGAGGAGGGCTATGGCATCTCGGACGCCGCGGTGGACGTGATTTGCGGGTCATCCTTTGATCTTATGATTACGGTCGATTGCGGCATAACCGCAAAGGAACAGGCAGAAGCTATCCAAAACAAAATGCTTGGGACGGGAAGGCCGCTTGACATCATAATAACCGACCACCACCAGTGCCAGGAGGGGGAACTTCCCGAGGTTCTCGCCATTCTTAACCCGCATCTGCCCGACTGCCCCTACCCCTTCAAGCAGCTATGCGGGGCCGGGATCGCCCTGAAACTTGTCCAGGCTGTGGGTATGGGGATGGGCAATCCGGAAGCATACATGGAGTATCTGGATCTTGCCGCGCTGGCCACCATCGCCGATATCGTGGATCTGACGGGCGAGAACAGGGTGATAGCAAGCCTGGGCCTGAAGAAGATGAACCAGGACTTGTGCCTGGGCATTAAAGCGCTGATTGATACGGCAGGGCTTGATGGTGCCATAGATTCCAGGCGGGCCGCGTTTACTCTGGCCCCGCGCGTGAATGCCGCAGGCAGGATGGGCGATGCCAGAACGGCGGTCGGTCTTTTTACCACCAACGATCCTTCAGAAGCCCGTGCCATAGCCGAGGAGCTCAACCGCAGCAACAGCCTCCGCCAGGAGGTACAGGACGCCATATTGGGCCAGGCGGTGCAGATGATAGAGACCGATGAGGATTTCAAAAACAGAAGGATCACGGTAGCCTGGGGCGAGGGCTGGCACCAAGGGGTTGTGGGGATTGTGGCATCCAAGCTGGTGGACCGGTACCACAAGCCCGCATTCGTTTTTTCGGTTGAAGGCGGCATGGCGGTGGGATCAGGAAGGAGTATACCCGGATACAACCTTTTCCAGTGCATGGCGTCCCAGGAGAGCCTCCTTGTAAAGTTTGGCGGCCATGAACAGGCGGGAGGTCTTACCCTGGCGGCCGAAAGCCTTCCTGCGTTCAGGGAGGGCGTGAACCGGCATGCTGCTGAACATATGCCCGATGATGCCTTGGAGCCCGTATTGAACATCCACTGCGTTATGGAGCCTTCCGACATTACCCTGGAAAACGCGAAACTTCTTAATATGCTTGAACCTTTCGGGCAGGGTAACCCCGCACCGATCCTCCTGGTAAAGGGCGCCATGGTTAAAGACGTACGCCGGGTTGGTGACGGTAAACATCTCAGGCTCAGGTTTGCCAACGGCAGCAAAGGCGTGGATTCGGTCTTCTTCGGGCAGGGTGAACTGGAAAGGCATATAAGGATCGGGGACAGGCTGGATATTGTATATTCCATGAGCGTCCAGATCTGGCAGGGTATGGAGTATCCGAGGGTCCGTATACTGGATTTGCGCATGGATGAGGCGACCATATCCAGGAACCGGTTCCTCATGGAGGCGGCCAGGCGTTTCGAATTACTTGATTGTGATTATGATTGGCTTTATAATGGGATTAATAATCGTTTGGTGAATGCCGACGATATTACGGTGCAAAGGGACGATCTTGCCGCTGTTTATCGGTATGTGATGAAGCATAGAATTGACAGGGTCAGCACCGGCGACCTGTTTTGGCACGCCAGGGCTATTGCCGATGAATTTAACATAAAGATGAATTATTACAAGCTGATACTGTCCCTGCTCATCTTCGATGAACTGCAGCTCATGGATTTCTCCATTCAGGGGGATGGCAGCTACAGGCTTTTCAGGTATGAGGACGCGGGTAAGGTGAACCTTGAGGATTCCGAGCTGTTTGCCTACCTGCAGGAGAACACCGAGAAATGCGGATGAATAGAAGCACCGGGCGTAACCATGGGCAATCTGTCCCGGTATTGTATAGAATGATTCATAGGGCTAAGGCGGATTGGGTGAAAGGCTTAGTTGGTTATGATGGATCAGTTTGAAAAACTTAAGGGACTCATAACTAAATATAATCCGGAAGCCAATCTGGAATTGATCAGCAAGGCTTACGAATTCTCCAATGAGGCTCACAAGGGTCAGGAAAGGGTTTCAGGAGACCCTTACATCATCCATCCCGTGGAAGTGGGCATAATTCTTGCTGAGCTTGAAATGGACGCAACCACCATTGTTGCCGGTATCCTCCATGATACTGTTGAGGATACCAGGTTTAGCATTGAGCAGGTGAGGGCTGAATTTGGCAGTGAGGTTGCCGAACTGGTGGATGGCGTGACCAAGCTGACCAAGATTCCATATACCACAAAGCAGGAGGTCCAGGCCGAGAATTTCAGGAAGATGTTTTTGGCCATGGCCAAGGATATCCGGGTGATCATTATCAAGCTGGCCGACCGGCTGCACAACATGAGAACACTCAAGTTCATGACAAAGGAGAAACAGGAGCAGAAGGCCCGGGAAACCCTGGAAATCTACGCGCCCCTTGCCCACCGGCTTGGAATCCATAAGATTAAATGGGAGCTTGAGGACCTGAGCTTCAGGTATATAGACGAAAAGAGTTACTATGACCTGGTGGAAAGGATCGCAAAAAAGCGCAGAGAACGTGAAGAATACATCCAGGAAATCATCGGGATCGTGTGGAATAAAACAAAAGAGATGGGAATCAGCGCCGAGATTGAAGGCCGCGCCAAGCACCTTTACAGCATTTACCGCAAGATGACAAACCAGAACAGGACCCTTGACCAGATCTACGATCTGTTTGCCATCAGGCTGATTGTTGACACGGTAAAAGACTGCTACTCCGCCCTGGGACTCATGCACGAACTTTTCAAGCCCATGCCGGGCCGATTCAAGGACTATATATCCATGCCGAAGCCAAATATGTACCAATCCCTTCACTCAACGGTTATAGGCCCGGACGGTATACCGTTTGAGGTACAGATCAGGACCCGGGAGATGCACCGGGTGGCTGAGGTGGGTATCGCTGCCCACTGGCAGTATAAAGAGGGTGCAAGGTACCAGGACAAGTCTTATGTTGAAAAGCTTTCCTGGCTCCGCCAGATCCTTGAATGGCAGAAGGATGCCCGTGATCCCGATGAATTCATGGAGAACCTTAAGATAGACCTGTTTACCGACGAGGTATTTGTATTCACGCCGAAGGGCGACGTGAAAAGCCTGCGCGCCGGGTCCACGCTCATCGACTTTGCCTATTCCATCCACAGCGACATAGGAAACAGGATGATCGGCGCCAAGGTTAATGGGCGAATTGTCAATCTGGACTATGAACTGAAAAACGGCGATATAGTCGAAATCATCACCTCCTCCGCCAGCAGCGGTCCCAGCAGGGACTGGCTGAAAATCGTCAAAACCTCCCAAGCCCGCAATAAGATCAACCAGTGGTTCAAAAAAGAGAAACGCGAAGAAAACGTGGAGCAGGGCAGAGATATCTTCGAAAAAGAGGTCAAAAGAAGCGGGCTGACCATGAGCCAGGCCGTAAAGGGTGAGTTTTTAGATCCAATTCTGAAAAGATACGGTTTCAACAACATGGAAGATCTCTACGCGGCCATAGCCTTGGGCGCAATTACGGCCACCAAGGTGGTTTCAAGGATTAAGGAAAACTACAGGCAGAGCCTGCCGCCCGAAGAGCAGACCAAGATGCTGCTCAAGCAGATCGAAACAGAAAAGAAGAAAAAGGCCAAGACCATACCCGAAAGCGGTGTGATAGTAAAGGGAATCGACAACTGCCTGGTAAGGCTGTCCCGATGCTGCAATCCGGTTCCCGGCGATGATATAATCGGCTATATCACCCGCGGACGCGGGGTGTCGGTCCACAGGAAGGACTGTCCCAACATCCGCGGTAACCTTATCGACGGGGATGCCCGGCTCATAGACGTATACTGGTACAAGAGCGTCTCGCCCAATGTTTCCTACCTGGCGGAGATTACCTTAAAAGCCCATGACAGGCCAGGACTCCTTGTGGATATTACCAACGGCATAGGCGAATCCCGTATACCTCTTCGGGCCCTTAACGCCCGGACCAATAAAGATTTCTATGTGGTAATGCACATGACCCTCGAGATAAACAACGCGGAGCAGCTTGACCGCATCATAGCAAAGATCAGCAAGATTAAGGACGTATTTGAGATCTCCAGGAACTGATGACGAAGGCTGCCGGTATAGTTTTATGTAACTTCATTTTTGTGAATAATAAGGGTTTGATAACGGACGGCTGGACAGACGAAGTGTTTGAAAGGCCTTATTTATTGCGGAAAGGATTGGGTTATGAGAGCTGTTGTACAAAGGGTAAGCCGCGCTGAAGTAAGAGTTGATAACAAGACCGTGGGAAAGATCGGGAAGGGAATACTGGTCCTTTTGGGCGTGGGCCAGGACGACAACGAGCAGGACTTGCAGTGGATGGCTGATAAGGTAGTAAACCTTCGGATATTCGAGGATGAGAATGATAAAATGAACCTGTCGGTGCTGGATGTGGGAGGCCAGGCCCTTGTCGTTTCCCAGTTCACCCTATACGGTGACTGCAGGAAGGGGAAACGCCCCAGTTACTCTTCAGCCGCCGCTCCCGGTGATGCTGAAAGGATGTATAATGCATTTGTTGAGGCAATAGAATCAAAGTACGGGATAAAGGTCGAAACGGGTGTTTTCCAGGCAATGATGGAGGTTTACCTTGTAAATGACGGGCCTGTGACATTGCTTTTAGACAGCAAAAAAACCTTTTAGCCGATTGAAAGGAAAATGGATATGGCGCTTTATGTTCTGCCCAACGGCATTTTTGAATCCAACACCTATATTCTGTCTGATGAAAGGGAATGCGTGGTTATCGACTGCGGCGTGAACACGCGTGAGATCATGGACATTGTAGAGAGCAAGGGGCTTCATGTGAAATACATCATCCTAACCCATGGACATTTTGACCACACTTATCATGTAAAGAGCCTTAAGGAGAAAACGGGAGCAAAGCTATGCCTTCATGAAGACGAACTGGAACTCTATCAGAACCCCATGCTGAACGGTTCCAGGATGTTCGGCGCAGGGCGAGGATTTGAGACCTCTGCTCCCGATATCCTGCTAAAGGATGGCCAGAAGCTCCAGGCAGCGGACTTAAACCTTGAGATCATCCATACACCAGGCCATTCCCCCGGATCCATCTGCATCCTTTCAGGCAGCACGCTTTTCACTGGGGATACCCTCTTTGCCATGTCCATAGGAAGAACCGATTTCCCGGGCGGAAGCCACAAGGCAATGACAGAATCACTTCAGAAGCTTTTCACGCTGGATGACAGCATTGAGGTATATCCCGGGCATGGCCCCAAGACCACCATCGGCTATGAAAAGGAGCACAACCCCTATGCCTGATGGAAGGCTATACGTTATAATCCGCGGCATCGACATGGCATACGATGCCAAGGTGCTGCTGGGTCTTTTTTATGACCGGAATAAGATAATCATTACAGAAGGAAATGATCTTCCCGCTCCCGAACCGGGAAGCATGCTGATAACTCTCGAAAAGAAGGAATATGGCGGCGGGTTTACCGCGGAAGCCGCCTTTTATGATGATGTCAATGGGCCTGATGACATTTTGGCAATTCTTGACGGATCACGGAAACCTTCCCACAACTCCCTCATGAGAATTACTGATTATGATATGAACCGTCCCGGCGGAACACTTATGCGAAGAAAAAAAGTAACATGCGGGACGGTTCTATATAATGTTCTCAAAGAAGTATTCAATAAAGAACTGCCCTATGGGTCCCTTACGGGCGTACGCCCGGTCAAGATGGCGACCATCTGCCTTGAGGACGGTATGGATGAGGAGCAAACGGCTGATCTTCTCCGGCAAATCACGGGAATCAGCCGCGAGAAGGCCAGCCTGTTGTATGAGGTGGCCTGCCAGGAGAAAAGCTACATGGACAGTGACGACTCGGAGGTAAACATCTATATAGGCATCCCCTTCTGTGCCAGCCGCTGCCTGTACTGTTCATTCACTTCATATCCCATAGATAGATTAGGCAGTCTCGTCGATCCATACCTGGACGCCTTGGAAAAGGAGCTGGAGTTTGGCTCCCATTGGATAAAGGACAATAACCTCAAGATAAATTCCCTTTACATCGGCGGCGGAACCCCCACAGCCCTGCCGGAAAAACAGTTTGCTCAGCTTCTTTCCATGGTTCAGAAGTATTTCAGCCAAACGAGAGAGTTTACCGTGGAAGCCGGAAGGCCCGATACCATCAACCGGGAGAAGCTTCACATCATAAAAGAAAGCGGAGCAACCCGTATCAGCATCAACCCCCAGTCCATGAACTGTGAAACCTTACGGCTTATAGGCAGGGACCACACGCCCGGGGATATAACCCATAAGTTTTACATGGCAAGGGAACTGGGCTTTGACAATATAAACATGGATGTAATAGCAGGCCTTCCGGGTGAGGACCTCGATATGTTTCTTGGAACCCTGAGACAGATTGAGGAGCTGAAACCCGACAATTTAACTGTCCATACCATGGCCATAAAGCGCGCATCAATACTTCATCAGTCTGTCAATGAGTATGTTTCCGCTCCTGATGAAGTAATTGACCAGATGATTGAGGCTGCCCGTGAATCAGCAAGGAAAATGGGCATGAAACCCTATTACCTTTACAGGCAGAAGAACATGCTTGCAAACCTTGAGAACACGGGATACGCCGTTCCCGGCAAAGGCTGCCGCTATAATGTTGAAACCATGGCCGAAAGGCAGAGCATCCTTGCCTTCGGTGCAGGAGCCATTACCAAGATTGTAATACCTTCCGAAAACCGCATCGAACGCACCGATAATGTAAAGGAAGTCGCGCTATACATTGACAGGATTGATGAGATGATAATGCGGAAAGAAAAGCTATTTAGTGAGATGGGTGGGTGAAAGGGATATCTATTACTGCTAATAGTCCAACTATCTTATTAAACATACTTGTCATCTTAACTTCTCAGCAAACTTATGATTACTTGGCGCATCTGCACATTTCTAATTCTATGTTTCAACATCACTCTTGACGTTTCGTTCTTTGGATTTTCCATGAAATGATCATACAAAAAAGCTTCTGAGTCCCAAAAAGGAAAAAATAACGCCCATACCTTAGGAAATAAGGAATATCATTCAAATAATGTAATATATTGCACATGTTAATATATTGTGTCATTATGTTATAGAAGGCATATAGATCAGTTTGACTTTATTGCGGTATTTTGGCAAGTAATAAAAACATAATATAGTTTTAAACAATGGAGGAATAGAGATGGAAAATAATATCTATCAAGTTTCAAAAAAACTGTCAAATAATCCGTTAGGTATTATTGCATTGTTTATAGTTTTTATATACGCTTTTGCTTCCAGTGTTGCGATATTGTCAACGCCGGGTGAAATTTGATCACTAACGCCGGGCGAAAAATGATCAGTTTCAGCCGGTCAAGAATTGACCACCCCGTTTGTTGTCATATCAACCGAAAATTGTTGAGGAGTAATGTTCACGCCTGCTTTTATCCTGGATTACATACGGTAGCTTTGTCCGCGGATATTTACAACATGAGCATGATGCAGCAACCGATCCAGAATGGCCGTGGCAAGCGGTACATCCCCCATTAAATCACCCCACTCTCCAAATCCTTTATTGCTGGTAAGGATCATGCTCCCTTTCTCGTATCGGGAG
>JAAYFY010000055.1 GCA_012728015.1 Clostridiaceae bacterium
CAGCCTGGCATATATATTCCAGAACGCCCTGTTTGCCCGAATACCTGTAATCGCCCAAAAGTCCATGTTTCAAAAGCATGAACCTGCGGGCCTGCTCATTTGTAAGATAAACGCTTTCTTCCATTATACTGTACCTCTTTGTGCGTTGTCATTGCGAGGCACCCTTTCATGTCATTGCGAGGAGCAAAGCGACGAAGCAATCTCATCAGCGCTGGGCTCGCAATGACATAAGGGGATTCATTCGGCCTTCAATGACAGGTTAATACATCTTCACCTGATGAAGTTGGTTCTGATAAGGGGTTCGGCTTCAGGAATTGTGATTCCCTTCTCCCGGCCTGCCTCTATGCATTTCAGCAGCCAGGCCATGTTGTTCCCGAGGGTCCGCATGGTCTGCATGCCTTCCTCGTCCTTTACTACTTCCTCCGGCGTGTTCCCATGGACCTGGTTCCAATACTGGGAGGAAACGATTGGCATCTGGAAGATGGTAAAGTACTTGTTGATCTGGTCGAATGTTGCTGTGGACCCTCCCCGGCGGCAGCTCACAACTGCGGCCGCGGGTTTTCCCCTGTAAAGCTGGGATTTGGCATAGAAAGCCCTGTCCATAAAGGATACAAGGGATCCCGCCGCGGCGGCGAAATAGACCGGGGAACCGAATACAAAGCCGTCGGCTTCGGGCACCTTGTCCAGGAATTCATTCACCACGTCATCAATAAAGCATTTCCCGGTCTTCCGGCATTTATCGCAGCCGATACAGCCCATGACGGGCTTTGCGCCCACCTGGAATAACTCGGTCTCGATGCCGTTCTTCTGAAGCGCCTTTGCCACCTCATTAAGCGCCGTATAGGTGCAGCCCT
Organism: Clostridiaceae bacterium; assembly: GCA_012728015.1. GTDB lineage: Bacteria > Bacillota > Clostridia > DSM-8532 > DSM-8532 > Thermoclostridium_A. Next base: position 855 of record JAAYFY010000055.1, read on the forward strand.
TGGGGCGGGGGCTTCCATTCACCAGAATAACCTTCATATTGATGGCTCCTTTCCTTCGATCCTGCGCATATTGGTCAAAATGATTATATCACAGCCGGAGGTAAATCATGACACCGGGATTGCGTCCGAGCAGGGGCAGGAGACTTAAGCCTGTTTAAAACTATTGTGTACATAAGTAAAACATGCTGTTTAATGGGCATGATCCTGTAAAGGTCCGGCCGCCTTGCGATAAGGCGTGGAAACACCCTGCGGGAATGGGAAATGGGCGGCTGCCGTCTCCATTTAAAAACCCCCTGCCTGGCAACAAGCCGCGGCAGGAGGTTTGCATTTTTCTGCAATGGTTTTTCGTGCGGTCAGCTTACCATATGGTGACCCTGTACTCGGGCGCAAGGTACATGGCATCCCCGGGCTGGATATTATATGTCTCATAGAACTCGGGGAAGTTCTGGAGCACCCTGTTCACCCTGTACTTATTGGGAGCATGGACATCCTGGGTGGCCAGCAACAGGTACATCTGACGGGTTCCCGTAAAGCGCCAGATGGTGGCAAGGCTTTCAAACAGTGCCTTGTAATCGGCATCGGGGATGTCTTCCGCAATATCCAGGATGCAGGCGATGGCTCCAATATCGGCCACGTTTTCGGATACGGTGAGGTTGCCGTTGACCACCGCGCCGGGAGCTATCACCAGTCCGTCGTACAGGTTCACAACCGCCTGGCATTTCTGCTGGAAGACGATATAGTCGTTTTCGGTCCACCAGTTGCTCATGTTCCCGTTCTCATCAAACTGTGCCCCATTATTGTCAAAGGCGTGGGTGATCTCGTGGGCAATAACCATCCCGATCCCTCCCAGGTTCTGCTCCCTGGGAGCATTCAGGTCATAGAAGGGCGGCTGAAGGATGCCCGCAGGAAATACAATTTCGTTGTTTGTGGCGTTGTAGTATGCATTGACTGTATGGGGAGGCATGAGCCACTTCGTTTTATCCACAGGCTTCGAGAGAAGGCTCTTTGACTCCTTCGCCGACGCGGATGATATGGCAAACACATTGCCCAGAAGGGACCCGCCGTCCTTATAAGTCTTGATGCTGATACCTGCAAGGGGATCCTCCCATTTGTCGGGATAGCCTACCTTTACCTTAATGCTGTTAAGCTTTGAAATCGCTTTTTCCTTTGTCGCAGGGCTCATCCAGTCAAGCGCTTCAATGCGTTTCTTGAAGGTGGCGATGATATCGGCCACGATGCTTTCAACATCTTTCTTGGCTTCGGCGGAGAAATATTTCTCCACATACATCCTGCCAAGATAACTTGCCATAACCGAGTTGAGGGTGTTGAAGGCTATGTCCTCGTCACTCAGGGAAGTGCTGATGCCATAAAAGGTTCTCTGGAAAGCCATGATTGCGTCCCTGAAATCCTGGGACAAAAGGGATGCCGTGTTTACCAGGAGCCCGAACCGGACGTATGTTTTAAGCGTATCAAGGTTTTCATCCGACAGCAGTTCGCCGGTCTTTTTCATCAGGTTCACATCTGTGACAATGATCTCTTTCGCGGAGCCATATTCAAGATCATCCAGGTATTTGCCCATGTCGACATATGGGAACATTTTTGCCAGATCGGCCCGGGAAACAGGATTATACACGTTTTCCACCCTGCTGGCTTCCTCATTGCTCATGGTGGACGCCGCAATGATCCTTTCCAGGTCATACAGTTTCCCAGCCTTTTCCACCGCTTCTTCCCCGGGAATGCCGGAAAGCGCCAGAAACTGGGCGACCAGCCCTTCATACATGGCGTCTACCTGGGGATTTCCCATAAGGATATAATCCCTGGGAAGACCTGTGGACAAGCCGCTTCCGTAAAGGCTGTACTTGTTGCTGTCCAGCAGATCGGTGGATGGACCAAAGCCCAATAAAGGATTCATACCGGTTTCTGACTCAATCAGAACCGTCGCGTCAAGCAATTCCTGGATTGTTGATGCGCTGTCGGCGAGATCCAGGTACTTTTCGAGAGGCTTCAAACCCTCCTTGTTGCGGTTTTCCATATCCAGCAGGGTATGATAGAAGTCGGCTATTTTCTGCTCAACGGTCCCTTTCTGGTAGGTTCCCTGGTTCTTCATCAGTTCCTGCACGACAGCCTTGAGCCTGTCGGTGTTCATCTTGTCAACTTCGTCAAAGGTTGTCATTCCGGGATAACCGGCGGGAAGCCTGGTATTTGTAAGCCATTCATAATTAACCGAATAGAAGAAATCATCCTGCGGCCTTACGGAAGACAGGGCCCTGATCTTGTTCAGGACGATATCCAACTGTTCCTGCGTGAGGTAATCGCCTGAACCAAAAAAGCCGTTGCCATAACCGCTCATAAGGCCTGCGGATGTTATGCGGTTCAATTCTTCGGCAGCTTCAGCGGGAACGTCCGCGAAAACAACAGGCTCTCTTATTGTGGGCAATTCTCTCATGGAATTTCCCACAATCAGGGCGAACTCGAGGCGGGTGATGTTCATGCCCAGGTTAAGCGCCTGGCCTGGAGTTACAGGCAATATGCCGTTTGCAACAGCTATGGAGATTTTGTCCGCGTATTCTGCACTGATCTGATCCGCATCGGAAAATACGCTCAGGTCGCTCTGGACATCATTAAGCGCGTCCAGGCCGATGGTTTCAAGCAGGCTGACCACTGCCTCTTCCCTGGTGACGTACTCCTCACCAAAAGCAGCAGCCTGGGCTGGTACGAAGCCGAAAAGCAGCGCCGCACACAGCAGGAATGCAAATAACCTGGTTCTGACTCTGACCATTGCAATGACTCCTTTCAAAATCAAATAATGCTTTCAGCAGGGTATTTCTTTCTATGAATACATTCTAATTCAGCCAAAGTCTGTAATATGACCGCATAAAAATACCGGGTTTCCATACCGGATCTGATCATAATGAAAAGTCCGCCGTTATAGTTTTCTCATGGGTCGTTACTCGTATGAATGCCATCATGCACCGTTTTTGCCTGCATTATTGGCTTAAACACGTTATTTCCAGACTTGACGTGCCCTGTTTATGTCATTGTGCCATCAATTGACAAAAAACAAAGGCTCCCGTTTCGAGAGCCTTCATTCCTGTTTATTATTCGCATATGATGGGACAGCCCGGCAGACCATTGTCCGTCATTTTTCACCTGTCTCCCAAAGCCATCTGTCTCCCTGCCGCAGGTCAAGCACCTGCAAAAGGGAGTCAACCCTGTAAGTTGCCGCGCTAAGGTCCTGGTTGGGTGAAGTAGGATTGCTGTAGCCAATACAGGGAATTCCCGCCGCCAGGGCTGCAGCAACGCCCAGGCGCGAGTCCTCTACGGCTACGGCCTGGTCTTTTTTGGCGCCAAGCTTTTCCATGGCCAGCAGATATATATCCGGGGCCGGTTTGAGGTTATTGACATCGTCCCCGGTAACAACCGCCCTGAACCGGGACGCGATACCCAGGTAATCCAATACGGCTTCCACCAGCATCCTCCTGGAAGAAGAGCCCACGGCCATCTGGATACCCATTGCCTCCAGGGCGTCCAGCAACTCAAAAAGGCCATCGGGAGGCTGGCACTTTTCCTTTTTCATCATATCGATAAGAACTGCCATCTGTATGCGTTCCAGGTTCTGGGCCGACGCATCGAGGTCGTATTTTTCGATCATGTTTTCCCAGAAGACAAGGGTGCTTGAACCAATGACCTGGGACATGTCCATGTCAGTGGTCACACCCAGCGACTCCAATACGGCGGTCCTTGAGCGGGCATGCAACGGTTCACTGTTGATGAGCACTCCGTCCATATCAAAAATAAAGTTCATCTGCCATTCCTTTTCCTGTCGTTTATTTCGCAAACTCCTGCCGCGCTTTCATCCCATCAGCGCCTGGTAACTGTCCCATACGGGATCAAGGGCATCGATGGTCTGGCGGTACAGGTCATATTTTTTATCGTAGCTTTCAAAATTGCCGGTGTTTGGCATGACAGCGGGAGCCAGCCTGCTCATGGCGCGAAGCGCGTCCTTTATATCCGCATAATCGCCCACGGCCACCGCGGCGGCTATGGCGCTGCCCAGGGCACCTGTTTCCCGGACAGCCACTGTTTCCACAGGGCATTTCATCACATCGGCAAAGATCTGGGTCCAAACCCGGGACCGGGCGGCGCCCCCGGCAAGCCTGATGCTTTTCGGCTCGCGTTCCATGCACTTTTCAAGCTTATCATAATGCTGGCGATGCGAGAAGGCTATCCCCTCATAAACGCTGCGCAGAAGGTGGGAACGGGTATGGTAACTACTCATGCCCACAAAGCTTCCCTTCGCGTTGGGATGGACATTGCTCGCCATAAGAAATGGAAGGAAAACCGGGCAGAATTCGGTGGGCGGGATGGATTCCACCATCCGGTCAATCTCCCTGTAAGGCACCCTGCCGGCCAGCTTCTCTTCCCTTATGAACTCCGGCATCAGCGTTTTCAGAAACCATTCATTGTTCCCCGCGCTGGTGGGGCTGCATTCCTCAATAAGGTAATACTCGGGTATGCAAAAAAGGGAGTTCATCATAACCGTGCCGTCCAGGACCGGTGTCCTGCGTATGAATTCATTGATACTCCAGGTCCCCGCGATCATGCAGACATGGTCCTCATCGGCCACATGGGCTGCCAGGGCACAGGCATCAATGTCAAACATGCCGCCGGCCACCGGCGTGCCTTCCAAAAGGCCGGTCTTCCTTGCCGCTTCGGCAGTGACTGTGCCGCATATGTCGGTGGACAGGCGAAGCGGGGGAAGCGCATCCATCAGTTCCGATAATCCGAACAGTTCCAGTATCCGCGGATCATATTGGCGGGTATGCAGGTTCATAAGGCTTGTTCCCGAATAATCGGTCATCTCGGCCCAGGCTTCACCCGTAAGCCTGAACCGCACATAATCCTTGCAGGCAAAAACATACTTGATTGAATCCATGATTTCGGGCTCATGGTCCTTAAGCCAGGCCAGCAGGGCCACCGGCTGACAGGCCAGCACATGCTGGCAGGTCATCTCGAAGGCCTTTTTCTCGGTGCCATCCTGGCGCCATTTTATCGGGTATTCCCAGGCCCTGTTGTCGGTGGAGATAATCCCGTTGCGTACAGGCCTGTCATCCTTGCCCCAAAGATAAAGCCCCTTGCCGTGGCCGCAGATCGCTATTGCCCGTATCTGGGAGCCCTTAATTCCGGTCTTTTTCAAAACCTCGCGGATAACAGCGCAATTGGCTTCCCACATCTCGTCCATGTCACGTTCGGTAAAACCGGGCCGGGGCGTCAGCATCCGCGTATCAACCGAGGCAAATCCTTTCTCGTTACCCTTCTCATCATACAGGGCTGCCTTGGTGGTGGTTCCCCCGTTGTCCAAACCCAAATAGTATCTCATACGCTCACCCTTCCATCGCTTTTGCGTATTGTTCCTCAATCCACGCCTTGGCACTCCCTACCGTTTTGATGTCATCCTGCCCGTCCTGGTGCCACATCTCTATAAGGTATGGTCCGGTATATCCCAGCTTTCCAAGGGTTGAAAAGCAAAGGGGAAAATCCACGCACCCCTGGCCGAAGGGCACATTCCTGAACTGGCCCTTGAAGGTGTCGGTAACCGCCAGGGTATCTTTAAGATGGACCTGGACAATGCTGCCC
>JAAYFY010000056.1 GCA_012728015.1 Clostridiaceae bacterium
AGGCGCCACCCAAAAACATCATATCTTTTTTGCATAACTTATTTCCACTATATCTTTTTATCTGTTTTTGAAAAACTAAATTCCGCTTTGTGCCTTTTTGGAGTGGAATTTACTTTTTCAAATGACTCCGTAATAATCGGCGAGGTATTTTCTATGAAACGCTTGACATCAATCTTTGGATATGCTAAACTCGTTATTGCCTTGCGAGCGTTTTTTTTTATGCAAAAAAATAAACTTGTTGAAGACATAGGGGTGTTCCGCAATGAGAGTCAGAATAACCTTGGCTTGTACTGAATGCAAGCAGAGAAACTATGATACCATGAAGAATAAGAAGAACGACCCTGACAGGCTTGAAATGAGCAAGTACTGCAGGTTTTGCCGTAAGCACACTGTGCATAGGGAGACCAAATAATAAAGTTGGGAGTTGTTATCCATGGCCGAACAGAAGGAAAAAGTCGGGTTGGGCCGGCGCGTAAGCAAGTTTTTCAAGGAAGTCCGCGTTGAGATGAAAAAGGTCATATGGCCTACAAGGCAGCAGCTTGTCAACTATACCTTGGTAGTCTTTGCGGCTTGCCTTTTTGTCGGTATTGTGATCTGGGTAGCTGATGCCGGTCTGGGCGTACTGTTCAGGTTTATATTCGGGAAATAAAAGCGGAAGGAGGACAGGGGCTTCGGGCCCCGCTCTTTGATGGCAGATGAAGCAAAGTGGTATGTGGTTCATACCTACTCAGGATACGAGAATAAGGTTAAGGCAAATATTGAGAAGATAGTGGAAAACCGCAAGATGCAGGACTATATCCTGGATGTGGTCGTTCCCATGGAAGAGCAGATCGAGATAAAGGACGGCAAGAAAAGGGCGACCCTCAAGAAGGTATTCCCGGGCTATGTGCTGGTGAAGATGGTCATGACCGACGAATCCTGGTACGTGGTCCGCAATACCAGGGGCGTAACGGGGTTTGTGGGTCCCGGGTCAAAGCCGGTACCGCTGTCCGATGAGGAGATCCGCATGATGGGCGTGGAGCAGGTTGAAACGGTTGTGGATTATGAAGTCGGTGACAGCGTCCGTGTTATTGACGGACCCCTGGAAGGCTTTATCGGATCGGTTGAGGAGATCAGCATGGATAAGAAAAAGGTCCGCGTCATGATCTCGATGTTTGGCAGGGAAACACCTGTAGAGCTCGATTTTATACAGATTATGAAGCTGTGACAGGTAATCCTGCGCACTGCTGTACGGTTGATGATTGAGCGTTTGACGATGCCTTATTATATGAACGTGAAGAATTTCATGTGCGTTGAGCACTTGGATAGATGCCTGGGAAGTACAGGCAAAAACACTGGGAGGTGGACAATTTATGGCGAAAAAGGTTTTGGGCTATATCAAGATGCAGCTCGAGGCAGGTAAGGCAACGCCTGCTCCACCGGTCGGACCAGCCCTGGGACAGCATGGTGTCAATATCATGCAGTTCTGCAAGGAATTCAATGAAAGAACCGCGAAAGAAGCGGGGTTGGTTATTCCGGTGGTTATCACGGTCTATGGTGACCGTTCATTCTCATTTATTACGAAGACTCCTCCAGCTGCCGTTCTGATCAAGAAGGCATGCAAGATCGAGTCCGGATCTGCTTCTCCTAACAGGGAAAAGGTAGCCAGGATTTCAAAGGAAGAGGTTCGCAAGATCGCTGAGCTTAAGATGCCCGACCTGAATGCCGGCAGCCTGGAAACTGCCATGAGGATGATTGCGGGCACAGCCAGAAGCATGGGCGTCGTGGTGGAAGACTGACCGACCGTCCAATTATGTGGGAGGGATTAAATCCCGATTTTTCCATGACCACAAAGGAGTGATTATTATGAAGAGAGGCAAGAAATATCTTGAGAGTCTTAAGCTGGTAGACAGGACCAAACTGTATGAGCCGGCGGAAGCCATGGATCTGGTCCAGAAGACCGCAAGGGCAAAGTTTGATGAAACTGTGGAAGCCCATATCAAGCTTGGTGTCGACTCACGCCACGCTGACCAGCAGGTCAGGGGCGCGGTTGTTCTGCCCCATGGCACAGGCCGGACCGTGCGCGTGCTCGTGTTTGCCAAGGGCGAGAAGGCTACCGAGGCCGAGCAGAGCGGCGCCGACTATGTGGGCGCTGAGGATCTGGTGGCAAAGATCCAGAATGAAAACTGGTTCGATTTTGACGTTGTAGTAGCGACCCCTGATATGATGGGCATTGTGGGACGGCTGGGCCGTGTCCTCGGTCCCAAGGGGTTGATGCCGAACCCCAAAGCAGGAACCGTTACCATGGATATCGCCAAGGCGATTGCCGATATCAAAGCCGGTAAAATCGAGTACCGCCTTGATAAGACCAACATCATCCATTGCCCCATCGGCAAGGTGTCTTTCGGAACCGAAAAGCTTCTTGATAATTTCCGCACGCTGATGGAAGCCGTTATCAAGGCCAAGCCGGCCGCAGCCAAAGGCCAGTACCTGAGGAGCGTAACCGTCACGTCCACAATGGGGCCGGGTATACGCATCAACCAGCAGAAAGTGCTTGACTGATAGGATAATATCCTGTAAAATAGCGTTTGTGGTTTAAACCGTAGACAGCAGGAACCCTTTGGGTGTAACGTATATCATCCTGCCGAGGTTTTAGAGAAGTGGGTTTATCAGAACCCTTTCGCAGTCTATGGTTTGGATCGCGAAAGGGTTTTTTGTTTCGGATTATTTCATCGAGGAGGTGCTTAAATGCCCAGTGAAAAGATACTGCAGAAGAAGAAGGCAGAGGTGGAAAAGCTGAGCGGCAAGCTGTCGAATGCCCAGGCATTTGTGCTGGCTGACTACAGAGGCCTTACCGTCGAGCAGGACACAAAGATGAGAAGGGCCATGCGTGAGGCTGGCGTTGACTACAGGGTTTACAAGAACTCCATCATCCGCTTTGCCGTGAAGGATTCCCAGTACAGCGAGCTTGAAGAACACCTGGAAGGCCCTACGGCCATCGCCATCAGCGATACCGATCCGGTTGCCCCTTCCAAGCTGATTGCCCAGTTTGCCAAGGAGTATGAGAAACTGGAAATCAAGGCCGGTATGGTAGAGGGTAAGATCCTTGATGTTGACGGTGTCAAGGAACTGGCCCAGACCCCATCCAGGGAAGAACTTCTTGCAAGGCTCATCGGCAGCCTGCAGAGCTCCCTTTATGGTCTTGCCATTGCTCTCAACGCTATTGTTGAAAAGCAGGAACAGGCGCAGGAAGCCTGAAGTACCAGGAGTATTTATCGGAGAAACGATTTTATTCATTGAATAGGAGGAAATGAAAATGAGTGAAAAGATAGCGAAGTTTATTGAAGAGATCAAAACAATGTCCATTCTCGAACTCAAGGATCTTGTGAAGGCTATTGAAGAAGAATTCGGCGTTTCTGCGGCACCTGTGGCTGTCGCTGCCGGTCCTGCCGCGGCTGGTGCCGCTGCTGCTCCGGATGAGGAGAAGACTGAATTTGATGTTATCCTTAAGGAGACCGGTCCCGAAAAGATCAAGGTTATCAAGGTTGTGCGCGAGGTCACCAGCCTTGGTCTGAAGGAAGCAAAGGATGTGACCGAAAAAGTTCCCAGCACCATCAAGGAAGGCATTTCCAAGGAAGAGGCCGAGGCTATCGCCGCAAAGTTCAAGGAAGTCGGCGCTGTCGTGGAAGTCAAGTAATAATTCTCAAAGCTTTAAACAAGCCGGTATCCAAAGGGTCCGGCTTGTTTTGATTATATGCGCATTATCGGTTCATGTGAGTTTCAATAATTAAGTATTTCAAGGGATACCGTAAAGCCCGGTCGCTGTACTGCGCGGCTGCGAAATATTATCTGCTCGAATGAGGGTTGGCTGAACTCGCTGCGCTCAAACAGCAGCCGCCCTTATCTCATTCTCGCAGGATGTCGCCTTATCGCAAGGCGATCTTAGCTTTACGGTATCCCTTTATGATTCCAGGTTTTCTTATGCACATTCCGTGTGCCATTGCGGGCAGAACGCGGTAATCACGTCAAAGCATGCCGTAATGAGGTATGAAGTCCGTAAGGACTTATATTAAGATGTGCTGTTCAGTCTCGAGTGACTCCGCAGGAGCAGATGAAGTTGTATGCGAAATGCGCAGGCTGAGCGGGAAAAAACAACCGGATGTTGTTTTTAGCCGGCAGTCGCACGGATGCGACGTTGCCGGCGACCCTGCGAGGCCAAGCATGAGCATGTACAACTTCCTGCGACGAGGACTGAAGGAGAGACCGAACAGCGCGGCTACAACACGCAATTAATGTTGAGACACAGCAGAGATTGCCGCAAGCTGCTCGCAATGACACGAGCTTCATTTTCAATAGTACAGGGTAAAAAGGAAGTACAGTGACCGGGCTTTACGGTATCCCTAAACGCATTTTGATAACCATGGGGCGGTTCTGTGTCGTACTTCGTTTTTCTTGATATCTTATCTAAAAGCGGGTAGAATGTATATGCGAGAAGGCAATTTTTCCCGCAAAACAGCGTATTCTCAGACAAGATCCGTGATTCGGAGGTAAAGGATTTGCCAAAACCTGTTGTTGCCATAGTAGGAAGGCCAAATGTCGGTAAGTCGACATTTTTTAATTACCTGGCCGGCAAAAGGATATCCATCATCGACGACACTCCCGGTGTCACACGGGACAGGATTTACGCCGAAAGCGAGTGGAGGGGCCGAAAATTCACAATAATCGATACCGGTGGCATTGAAACCAGCACCGATGACTATATAAAGCAGCAGATGATCCGCCAGGCCAGTATCGCCATCGATATGGCAGATGTGATCGTTATGCTGGTGGACTGCAAGGCTGGTATGACTGCACTGGATGAGGAAGTTGCGTCCATCCTGAGAAAGGCGGCCAAACCGGTGCTGGTGGCGGTCAACAAAGTAGACAGTCCTGGGCAGCCGCCCGCTGATATCTATGAATTCTACAACCTTGGGATTGGCGAGATCTATCCCATATCCTCCATCCACGGGCTGGGTATCGGGGAGCTTCTCGACGCGGTTTACGAACATTTTCCGGCCTCAGGTGAGACCGGCGCGGACGATGAGGCGGTAAAGGTTGCGGTTATCGGAAAGCCAAACGTGGGGAAATCCTCGATAATCAACAGGATTCTGGGGGAAGAGCGGGTTATTGTAAGCGATGTGCCCGGCACCACCAGGGATGCCATCGACTCACTTTTTGAAACCGATGGGGAACGGTATCTCTTCATAGATACTGCTGGCATCAGGCGTAAGAGCAGGGTGGATGAGGAAATAGAGAGATACAGCGTACTCCGCGCATGGTCTGCCGTGGACAGGGCAGATGTTTGCATAATCATGATCGACGCCCAGGATGGTGTTACCGAACAGGATACAAGGATCGCCGGATATGCCCATGAGCAGGGAAAGGCTTCAATCATTGCCGTAAACAAATGGGATTTGGTAAATAAGCAGACCGGAACGCTGGAGAAGTTCCGGAAAAAAGTAGCTGAAGACCTGGAATTCATGAACTACGCGCCCATAGTCTTTATCTCCGCAAAGACAGGGCAGAGGGTGGACAGGCTCCTGGAACTGATCGATTATGTTTTTGCCCAGGCAAGCCTCAGAATACAGACAGGCGTCCTGAACGATGTGCTGAATGAGGCCGTTGCCATGGTCCAGCCGCCTGCCGACAAGGGGAAGAGGCTGAAGGTCTATTATATGACACAGACGGGAGTGCGGCCCCCCAGGTTTGTGCTTTTTGTCAACAACGCCGAGCTGATGCATTACTCCTATGAACGGTATCTTAAGAATACCCTGAGGAGCAATTTTGGATTTGAAGGCACGCCCATATGGTTTACCATCAGGGAAAAGGGTGAAGAAGCATGATGATAATTCTGTCAGCTGTCGCAGGATATCTCCTGGGCAGCGCAAACACATCGCTGATCCTGGGAAAGCTTTTCTATAAAAAGGATGTGCGCCAGTACGGAAGCGGGAACGCTGGCGCCACAAATACCCTGAGAACCCTTGGGAAAACCGCCGCTCTTCTCGTGGTGGCCGGAGATTTTGTCAAGGGAATGCTGGCCTGTCTTATCGGCAGATGGCTGGCCGGTGAAACCTCTGCCGGGGTCTGGGCGGGAGAATACGCTGCGGGACTAATGGCTGTGATCGGACATAACTGGCCCCTGTATTTTAGCTTCAAGGGCGGTAAGGGTGTTATGTCCGCTTTTTCGGTAGCCGTCATGCTATCGCCATTTGCGGCGCTGATCTGCCTTTCGGGCTTTATCCTGATTGTGGCCGTAACAAGGTATGTTTCGCTGGGTTCCATGGTCGGAGGCATTGCTTTTCCCGTTATGACATGGATATTGGGTGAGCCGCTTTTTCTTGTCCTTACCGCGGTGCTCCTGGCAGTCCTTATTATCTTCAGGCATTTTTCTAATATCAGGCGCCTTGTGGCAGGTAACGAGAAAAAGCTGAGCTTTAAACAGCCATAACGGTCTGATGGCAAACTGGAAATACCGGCTGTGGGAAAACGGCCATACAATATGCGAAAGGTGAGGGTGCGTATGTCAGTGGTATCAATGATCGGTGCAGGGAGCTGGGGAATCAGCCTTTCAGTACTCCTTTCAAATAACGGGCATGAGGTCCGTGTATGGTCCTGCTTCGAGGACGAGATTGAAATACTTAACCGTGACAGGGAGCATAAAGAAAAGCTTCCGGGGATAAGGATCCCTGAATCGGTGGTTTTCACAACAGATCTCAAAGCCTGCCTTGAGGGCCATGACTATGTTGTTATAGTCATTCCGTCCCAGACCGTACGGGAAAACGCAAGGCTCCTGGCGCCCTGGCTTTCCCGGGATGATATCGTCGTGCTCTGTTCAAAAGGAATAGAGGAAGGCAGCGGCAAAAGACTCAGCCAGGTCATGCTTGAAGAGGTGCCCGATGTGCGTGTTGTAGCCCTGTACGGGCCCAGCCACGCAGAGGAGGTGGCCGCCGGGATTCCCACCACGGTTGTGGCTGCGTGCCCGGACCAGGATGCGGCGATGGCTGTCCAGGACCTGTTCATGTCACCCAGCTTCAGGGTTTATACCAGTTCGGATATTATCGGCGCCGAGATAGGAGCTGCCCTGAAAAACGTAATTGCCCTGTGTGCCGGAATAAGCGATGGTCTTGGATATGGCGACAACAGCAAAGCCGCGCTGATGACAAGGGGCATCACCGAGATAGCGCGGCTGGGAACGGCCATGGGAGCCAATGCCACCACATTTTCAGGGCTTACCGGCATCGGCGATCTGATCGTTACCTGTACCAGCCGGCATAGCCGGAACTGGAGGGCAGGCAACCTTATCGGCAAGGGGCACACCCCTGAAGAAGCCACTGCCAGCATAAAGATGGTGGTGGAGGGCATATCGGCCGCAAAAGCGGCAAAGAGGCTGATGGACCAGTACAGGATCAGTATGCCCATATGCCTAGAAGCTTACCGGATACTATTTGAAGGGAAGGACTGCAAAAAGGCGGTTTATGACCTGATGACCCGCAGCAAAAAGCACGAGTCCGAGGATACCGGGTGGTAATGCTTGTGTATGATAAAGAATCAAGTAGCAAAACTACAGACAAAAAGCCTCGCTATTCCAAAAAAGGCAGGAAAGCATATAGAGTTTCTTCATGATTTGAATCAGTCGACAATCAAATAGTTATCAACAAAAAGTAAATAGACTTAAAGCTGCAAAAAAGCAAGCTAAATCGAGCGTTCTCAACAGTCTTTCAGATTGTGTTTGGAAAATAAGGCAAACATGATAAAATATTTTTGGTTTTTTTTGTAACCAAATTCGATTTTTATCGTCTATATAAGTGAAGGAGTTTAATAGGCAGGCTTTGTTAACTTAGTATGAAAGAAATGAGACCTGAAAGGCCTCTGGTAGGTTTAAAAAAGGGAAAAACCTACAAATGGAAACGCCTAAGTGTAAGATAACACGAAAAAAAGATACGTGCAAGCC
>JAAYFY010000057.1 GCA_012728015.1 Clostridiaceae bacterium
ATATAGAAGCTGCCCACCGTATAGCACAACCCCAGCCCGTACCTGAAACCAAGACGCTCACAGGCTTCCATAAGCGCCATTACAACATAGATATCCGCATATGCGGGGTATTCAGGCTCAACATAGGATGAAGAAGTGCCGTCCTTCCTGACACATGCAACAGGAATGATAAGATCACCCAGGTCGAATTCGGGAACGATGCAGCCCGTGGTACCCACGCGGATGCAGGTATGCACCCCCACAACATTGAGCTCATGCAGGCATATCTCCGAACTCGGCCCTCCTATGCCCGTGGAAGTACATGCGATTTCCATGCCTTTATACTTTCCCCTGACGGTCCTGAACTCCCGGTTAAAGGCTACTTCTTCAGCCTCTTCCCAGTCTTCGGCGATCTTCAGCGTTCTTTCGGGCGCCCCGGGAAGAATTATATAACCGGGCACGTCACCGGGCTTAAGCTGAAGGTGATATACCCCGTCATTGTCCGCCCTGGGCGCAGATGCCCTGTTAACCTTCTCTTCCATCATCCACATCTCCTCTTTATTCGGCTTATCCATTTATTATTCACGGGACAGCAGCATCCTTGCAAACGCCCTTGCGCCATTAACCGCGGATTCGGTCTGGAACGACGCCAGGTCATCCTCGTCCCGTACCGAAAACATACCCATATACTTAAGGTTGGAATGCTTGCAGAACCTTTTGATTCCGGTTTCAAAAGGACCGGTCGCATAACCCCTTTCATAGCCGTGGGTGGCGATTATGGCTATCTTTTTCCCTTCCCATAATGAGCCTTTTGCGGAGCCATAGTATTTATTAAGCCCGTAATGGCGGTCGAGCAGAGCCTTCATGGGCGCAGGACAGTACCAGGTATAAATCGGGGTGGCAAGAACGATGCAGTCGGATTCTATCATCCGGTTTATTATTCCCGGGACATCATCGTCGTCAATGACGCATCCGTATTCACCGCTTACATGCTGGCAGGCATAGCAGCCTTTGCAAGGCTTGATATTCTTATCCGCCAGGGTTATATATGTAACTTCGGCCCCGTTTCGTTTAAGTTCGTCTACAAATGGCTTTGTCAGTTCGGCGGTATTGCCGTTCAGTTTTGGGCTTCCCATAAGTACGCAGAATTTCATTTGTGCTGCCTCCTTGTTGGTTCTCTTTACATTTCACCGGTCATCAGGGACTGCCCTGCGTGTATAGCCGTCGGAAAACCTTATTATCCTCATGCTATAAAGAATGGCCCACGGCCACGGCAGGCGTCTATTTGCAGTTCTTTTAGGTGTATCAAAATATCCACATAGAATAATTACCCCATTTTTTACCGGCCATATAGGGCAGTTCCGCCTGGGCCAACTATTGCGCCACTGGTTCGGTGTTTGCGTTGTAATACTCATCCAGCCACTCATTGAAAAGCTTATCATCATTTGTGCCCCAATTCGCCTTGTTTATAAAATCCTCCAGATCGTTTGCCTCCAGAAAAGCCCGTACTCTGCCGTATTCTTCATTCATATGGAGATACAGCAGAAACACAGCCAATGACGCATCCTCTGTTGCACCCTTAAGGGATATCAATCCATTTTTCATCAGGTTCCTGTATTGAACCTCGCTGATATTGCCATTTACTATGTCTGCAAGATCATACAGCAGCTTAAACTCCGGAATGGTAAAATCAATAAACCCCAGGCAGAACGAGTTCATTTCCTCCGGCCTGTTTTTATTGCCCTTTTTATAGTCGATCACACCATGGGTCATCAAGTGCGCCAGTTCATGCGTAAACGCGTTGTTGGCGATTCCTTCGGGAGGAGGTCCGTATTTTTCATACATCTCTTCCGGTAAATTGAACATATCAACAATATATATGTTTTCATAGTCCGTACAAGCGTTGGTGCTCCTTTTCCGGAACTGTACCACGTCATTTTCGAGCGGCAGAACAGCAACGTTGAAATGCGGTTTATTGAAATCAAGACCCATTTTCGTCGTCAGATAGGAATACATATTATCGGTTATAGTGTCGTAATCCTGTATTTGATCGGCAGGAAGGATCTCGTCATAGTATAGAGTGTAGTTTCTGTATTCTTTGGTTCTCAGCTTCTTCAAATTATCCGCGTTGATCGTTTTACCGCATGAAGTTACAAAACAAAGCATCACTGAAAGCAATGCCAGGCAGCATGCTTTTGATTTCATCACTTTTCCTTCCTTCACCATCTGTCTCAATCGCCGGCAGCGGCGTCCCTTATGATTTCAGGCGGCCATTTCTCGGCCGGTTTATCCTCGTTCAGGTAATAGCCAACCTTATCCTGACCCTGGTATATCTCCTGGTACGGGAGAATATTGATTTTCCCCGAGTCGGGATACTCGCAGACATCAATTCCCGCGGTTGTCCTTATATCAACGAACACGCACGGCTTGTCGGTATGAACCCGCGTTGAACTTGCCGTCGATCTCGTTCGAACGATATGCGTCCCCCTGTATGAACCTGACTTCTGCCCCCTCAATATTCTTCTGCCTTGCTATTCTCAGGGTTTCTTCCGAGATATCAACTGCGGTAACTGATCTTGCGCTCCTTGCTATTCTTTCAGTCCAGTAGCCTGTTCCGCAGGCAACCTCCAGTACATCCAGCCTGAAAAAAAGCTCCTGCATCAGCCGTGAGATCTCGGCCAGTTCCGCGTGCCTTACGGGATCGTCCCTGTGGTATATCTTTTCATACTCCTGCGCCCTCTTGCTGTAGTATTCCTTCATCAAAAGCCAACCCCCTTTGCTTTGTATTATTAGCGGCTGCTGCCGCTGTTCAGCCATTCATCGTGATACTTCAGCCGTATTCTATCCATCCACATAACAGACGTAAAAAGCCGTTTCGTACTTGCCGAACAGCGTCTTTTCCGAAACACAGACAAAGCCTTCTCTTTCATATACCGCTCTGAGCCTTGGCCTGTTTCTGTGGCAATCAAGCCTTACCGTTTTTATTCCTCTCTTGCGGGCTGTTTCTTTAGCAAAATCAATAAGTTGTTTTGAAAAGCCCTTCCCTGCGAAGGCGCGTTTTACGGCGAGTTTATGCAGGTACAGCGACTCGCCTTTCGGAATGTCGGGCCAAAAAACCGGGTCATGATCAACCATCGCCATGCAGGCAGCCGGAACGCCATCATGGTAAGCTATGTAGAAATCTTCAGCCTTGTAAAATCTGGACAGTCCGGGCCATTTCACCTGCCCCGCCTTCCACATGTGCAGGCCGCTTGAATCCATCCAGTTCACGGCATCAAGCAGTATCTCCTCGATAATATGTGTCTCATTCCCGGAAGCCTGCTTTATCAATCTGATATGCCTCCTTAAATATACCTATTACCGGGAACTTCCGCATGCGGTATATTACCCAATTATTCAGAACCTGCCTTGGACGGTCAGCCTTGCAATCCTTTATACATGTAAATCAGAAGATCATCGTCAACAGGAACACTGGCGCCGGGTTTAACCTCTTTGTTTTTATATGCAATACCGTTTCCGTCGGGTATATACCCGCTTTTTGCATATAGCCTCTGGGCAGGGCCATAGTCTTTATACAGGCCCACTCCCAAACCAATATACCGATAAGACCTGGCCGCGGTTTCCTCGGCCTTTCTCAAAAGTGCTGAACCGATGCCCTGCCTGCGATATTTGGGATGCACAAGCAAATCATTTATTTCCGGTATGTTGTTTTCTCTGAAGAACGGATAATCAGAGTTGAATACTATATTTACCAGACCTGCCGCGTCACCGTTGACAAAAGCGACATATGTAATTCTTTTTGACAGCCTGTTCTCTTTTAGGCAACGTCCCAGGTATTCTTCAGACCGCGCGACACTTGTCCCTTCAAGGTCCTTTACTATTTTTTCTATCATTTCTTCAGAAAGAACATCGATCAGGACGTTGTTCATAAATGCACTCCCCAATCCGTCCGTGCGGACGCGCGCAGCAATATGCGCCTGCACACATTTATTTGCGCGGAATCGCCTATGCCGGGCAATCCTTGGATGACAACATCTCAAGCAATTCTTTCCTGTCCGCTTTTGGCAGCTTCCTCACCACGGTTATATACGAATGGTCGATCATTGCCTTCAGTTCGTCATCAGGAACCGCTCCGTCAAGCAGGATCGTGTTGAAATACGGCTGAACCTGGGGCGGGCAATGATAACCCCTTGTCACTGTACCGGGATATTTGCTCCGGTAGTATTCTCCTGTTATCCTATCACAATTCAGCGTAATTTTAAAATCATGCTTTTTCGGGAAAATCTGTGCGAATAGTCTCTTTTTTACCTTGATACACATGGGAATGTCCCCGAAAGGGAAATCCACATATGCTTCCGGCTTCGAAAGGCAATAGTTTATTATTTCCTCCAGGGTCATTATTACAGCTCACTCCTGTATAAACCCGGCAGCAGCCTGTATCCTGTTCTGCCTTTTATTGCCTCGATGAAATCAGAGATGGCGCGAATCTCCTGCTCGAAGGCTATGCCGCATCCGGCAATGAAGTCGGTGTGGTGGGCATCCGATCCGGATAAATGCAGTAGGTTGTATTTATCCGCATACTCCCTGGCCCTCTCGTCAAACAACGGGTTCAGGTGTCCGCCGTTTATAACCTCCACCCCATCCACCAAATCGGGACACAGGCGTATCCTGGGTATGTAGAACGCTTCCCTGTATGGATGGGCATGTACGACAAACCCGCCATGGTCATGCACGGTATTTATGTACTTCTCAACCGACCAGTCCAGCATATCGGGATGCCCTAAAACAAACTCCTTATCCAGGCCATAGGTAAGAAATTCAGTCCCGTAAAAGGCATACTCCCACCCGAAAAAGACATGGATGCCCGTTCTGCTTCCCTCTTCCAGCGCGTTTTCATATCCCCGGCAGAAAAGCTCGACACGTTCCTTCCAGGGAAGGTGGCGCGGAATTGCCGTGTTGCCGTTGAAGAAATGATCGGTGACAATAATTCCCGAATATCCAAGGTCCGCGTATGCCCTGACCATCTCGGCAGCGGTCCCTGTGGCGCATTTGCTGGCTTCTGCCGTATGCATATGTGTTTCGTAAAGATATTCCTTCATATACTCCATCCCGGTCCCTGCGTTTTTATCGGGCTATGGCCGTGAAGAAAAGCCTCGGGAACCGGAAAATGATCTCCCCGTTCTTCTGCTTTGGATAAGCCTCTATAAGACGGCCCAGCACATCCTGTTCGAACTCCGACTTTTTTTCACCAGGCAGCACATCCAGGTAAGGGCGAAGCCCGGTGCCGCGATACCATTCCATAATGTTTTCGTGGGATTTCATCACATGGTAGTAGACGGTTTCCCAGATTTCAAAATCAGGGGTTATGTCAGCCAGGATGTCAAAATACTCACCGGGCGACAGTGTATGGTAGATCCTCTTTTCGGGAAAATATTCCCTCCAGCGCGCCGATGAGCTTAGATCATCCAATATGGTGTGTACAGGTTCAGAAAAGTTATAGGGTACCTGCACCGCCAGCACGCCGTCTTTTATAAGAAGGTTCATGAGTTTCCCGATCAGTGTCCCATGGTCGGGAACCCATTGAAGGCAGGCGTTTGAAAAGACAATATCGTAACCGCCGTCCAGTTCCCGAAGATCTCCGCTTACATCGCACAGCATGAACTCAATGTCCGGGTGGTCCGCCCGTGCCTTTTCAAGCATGTTCTCCGAATTGTCTATCCCTGTAACCCGGGCTTGTCGGTACCGGTTTTTCAGCACCCGTGAGCTGTTGCCGGGCCCGCAGCCCACATCAAGTATCTTTTCGGGGCGGGACAGCCCTATGCGGTTAACCAGGTCAATGGCAGGCTGCGTCCTCTGCCTTTCAAACTTCAGATACTGGGACGCGCTCCAATCAACCATAAAAAGCTCCTTTCAAAACAGATGCAACACTCATTCCCCGGGTTGCGGCACTAGTCTTCGGCCCGCCACTTATCATAATGGACTTTTTTCCCGTCGAACCGGTCTACGCTCCTGCCCTTCTCATCGGTGTGTCCGACCACGACCAGGCCTACCGGTATTATGTCAGGAGGAATACTAAGAATGTCTGCCACAACCTGTGCCCGTTCCGGAACAGGATACAGGCCGCACCAGACAGCTCCCAGCCCCAGGCCATGGGCGGCAAGGAGGATATTCTGTATGGCGGCGGAGCAATCTTCTATCAGGAAGCCCTCCCTTTCCTGCTTCTTCGTGTCCCCGCAGACAACAATTCCGCATCCCGCCTGGGTAAGCATCTTGGCGTAGGGATGACGGGCGGCAATCTCCTCCACGGAATTGCGGTCTCTCACGACTATGAAGTGCCCGGGCTGCCTGTTGTGGGCCGAGGGCGCGCTGAACCCGGCCTTCAGCAACAGGTTAAGGTCCTCATCGCTGACAGGTTCCCCGGTATATCTCCTGATACTCCTTCTTGTAAACAACGCTTCCATAATATCCATAGTATTCGTTCCTCCGTTCATGGTATTCCCGGAACATGGCATTTTGTGGCTATTCCTCGATCCTTTCCGGGCTTTCCGGCTGCTTTTCCATATATACGCTCATGGACGGGTACGCCACTTTGAGGCCCAGTTCGTCCAGAATGCGCATAAGTTTCAGGTTGGTATCCTCCCTGACCTCCAGGTATTCCTTCCACTTAATGGTCTTGGTAAAGAAATAGAGGAACAGTTCGGGACCGTTCTGCCCGAAACTGTCAAAAAAGACGAATATGGTTTCGGGATGGATACCAGGATGGTTTTCCAGCATGTCCCTTATCCTGGCAAGCAGGTTTTCTATCTGTGCAGTACTTGTCGCATAGGTTAAACTGATATTGAAGGTGATTCTTCTCTTTCCCATCCTGGACCAGTTGGTGATATTGGACTTGGCCAGCCCTGAATTGGGCACGGTTACCAGCGCCTGGGCGAATGTCCTGATTCGTGTGCTTCTGAACCCTATATCTTCCACCGTGCCTTCAACATCGGAAGTTTGTATCCAGTCGCCGATCTGGAATGGTTTATCCACCATGATGGTCAGCCCGCCGAAGAAGTTTGCCACAGTTTCCTGTGCCGCCAGGGCAAAAGCGAGGCCGCCGAGGCCAAGGCCTGTCAGCAGGGCTCCCAGGTCATAATTCCATTCCTTCGCGATCACGCTTATACCGATAATGACAATGATCGCCTTGATTCCCTTTCTGATGTACGGAATCAGTATATCGTCCAGGGTGGTGCGGGTCCTTTTTGCAAACCTTTCAAAAAGTTTGGCCAGTATATCCCCAGCCCTGTAAAGGGTCCAGAATACCGTGAAAGCCACCACGGTGCGCAGAATCTGGCCGGCAAAGGATTCCCGGTTAATGTCAATGCCTATGATCCAGAACGCCGCCGTAAAGCCCGCTGTGACAATCAGGAGGCGTGCCGGCGGGTCAATGGCTGAGACCAGCTCATCGTCCAGCGTGGTTTTCGTCCTCTGGGTTATTTTTTTCAGAAGCCTGAGGATCAGGTTGACAAAAAACTTGCGTAAAAAGAGGCTGAAAAGAATGATAACGCATGCCGTGACAAGCTTCCAGACCTCAACCTCAAGTAAGGTGTAGGTAAAAACGTATTTGATCTGTTCCCACAATCCTTTGATATCTTCCAAAGCTCCACCTCCCTGGTTTATTCTACCACATTATACCTATGCCCAGGGCCTTTTTCAACAATACCCCGGGCCCATCCGGCATACAGACTCTTTTTGTGTATGGCGGCTGCCCCGCCGGCTGTGCGAATTTTGGCATCCCGTGGTAAAATAGATACACGGGTATAGTATTAAGAAACATACCGGAAGAGTACGAGCAGAATGCCGGATGGGTCTTATTTCCATTAACAGCGGTTAGCTGGAGGTGTTTCATGATGAAAAACATAATAGAGACTGACAGTCTTCACTTTGAAGAGCATGTACTGAAGTCCCCCGGACCGGTAGTGGTTTATTTTTATTCAGACCACTGTCTGCCCTGCCTTACCTTTGACAGCATTTTTAAGAGGGTCGCCGCCTCCAAGGAAACTGTCCGCTTTGTTAGGATCTTCAGGCCCCATAACCGCCAACTGGCTGAACAATATGGTGTTAAGTCCAGCCCAACCCTGATGTTCTTCAATAACCGAGAAGAGGTTTGCCGGCGCTTAACCGGGTATATCAGCTATACCGAATTTAAGGAATCTGTGGAAAAACTCGATACCAGGACGTGTCCCCCGGCCGAAAGGGGCACCGTCTATAGCGATGTGCTCATCATCGGGGCAGGTCCGGCCGGGCTGACCGCTGCCATTTATACCGCCAGAAGCAGGCTTTTTACCGTTGTGCTGGAGTCCGACATCCCCGGGGGACAGGTATCCACCACCTATCAGGTGGCAAATTATCCCGGTATTAATGGTGCTGTCCGCGGCATTGACCTGGCGGGAAATATGAGCAGGCAGGCCATCGACTTCGGAGCCCGGATTGATGACATGCAAGAGATCGATGAAATCAGGCTGGAAGGCACAGAGAAATATGTTAAGACCAAAGAGAATGATTACTATGCCAAAGCCGTGATCATAGCCACGGGCTCCGAGCCAAGAAAGCTCCCTGTCAAGAACGAGCGTGAACTCAGAGGCCGCGGCATCCATTACTGTGCCTCCTGCGACGGTCCCTTCTACCAGGATGCTGACCTGATCGTTGTGGGGGGAGGGATTTCAGCATTTGAGGAAGTCTTGTTCCTGGCCCGGTATGCCCGGAAGGTGACCATGCTGATCCGCTCTGATACACCAAGGGCCCCGGAGTCATATGTTGAAGACGCGGCGAGAAACCCACAGGTTGAGATCATGTACAATACAGTCATTAAGAAGGTTCTCGGCGAATCCTTCGTGGAAGGCGTTGTTTTGGAAAACACAAAAACGGGCGGTACAATAGAGATGAAGGCGGACGGAATCTTTGTCTACATCGGGTCAGTTCCGAACACAGAACTCTTTAGCCCATGGCTCCGCCTGTCGGACAATGGTTACATCATAACCAACGAAACCATGGCGACAAACATCCCGGGAGTTTTCGCGGCCGGTGATGTGCGCGAAAAGACGGTACGCCAGATATCGACGGCGGTGGGTGACGGGACTATTGCGGGGATCATGGCAGAAAAGTACATTGTTTTGCTAAGGTGATATGTCCCGTTTGTTACTCTGTCCAGTTTGTTGCAGCACCGCTTTATTAAAACCTCCCCGGGCTTAAGCGATGGGAGGCTGTATCAAAACAGCACGCACCGGGCTCGCTTCCAGCCCTTCCAACTTCAGGGGCAGTGCGATGAGGGTGTATTCCCCAGCACTCACATGGGCCAGGCGCAGCCCTTCCAGGATGATGATACCGGCTCCCATAAGTATCCGGTGGGTCGGATGCCCGGGCTGGTCCCTCTCAATACCCAGAGAATCTATGCCCACCCCCCTGATCTTCCTGTCCCTGAGGTACCGGGCCCCTGATTCGTCCAGGTAGACAAAACCATAATCAAAGGCATCTGTCCGGGAATTCCGGGTTTTCAGGATCAGAAAATCGTTATCCCCGATTGGCTGGCTCTCCAGATCAGGCCGGGTGATCCTGTCCTCAATGCCGCTCAGGTCCAGGACCCTGCACCTGGTAATAAGCCTGTCCAACTCCATCTTCTCGATGGTGCTCCCGTCCTCCAGGATATGAAGGGGCGCATCAACATGTGTACCCGTATGCAGGTTAAGCGTCACCCTTGTTTCGTAGGCCGAACCCCCGGTGTGGTCCCTGGCGATGGCGAACACGGGCCTGTTTTCGTCCCTGTTTTTGTAAACCGACATCCCGGGATGAATGCTCATGGAAATATCCCAAATCCTCATGATCATGGCCTCCTTCATACGGCAGCCTTCCGGCGGCGGAATGGCTCACCGATTATTATATCACAGCAAAGCCCGTTCCCCGGCATCACGTTTTTGTAACCTTGTCACATACGTGAATATGGAGATATGTTGTATAATAACAAACACAACATCGCAGGGAGAGTACCATGGACTATATTTTTGCAATGATTGAAGGCATCGTAACATTTATATCGCCCTGCCTGCTGCCCATGCTGCCGATCTATATATCCTGGTTCGCAGGCGGGAAGGGCAGCAAGAAAAGGACGTTGGCAGGCGCCCTTGGTTTTGTGCTTGGGTTTTCAGTTGTATTTGTCATCCTGGGGGCATTTGCCGGTACATTCGGGCATCTGCTCAGGGAATATGCCCTTCAGGTCAACCTGGCAGCCGGCGCCCTGGTTTTGCTGTTCGGCTTGAATTATCTCGGCATATTGAGACTCCCTTTTTTGAACAGGGCTGCAGGTTTTGGCAGACGGCCTGAGACCCCGGGGTTTTTCTCATCGATTTTGTTCGGGATCATATTTTCCATAAGCTGGTCCCCCTGTGTCGGCGCGTTGCTGGGTTCAGCTCTCATGCTCGCGGCCAGTTCCCAGGATACAATAAAGGGCATTGTGATGCTTGCGTTTTACTCCCTGGGGCTGGGTATACCCTTCGTCATATCCGCCCTGCTGTTAGACAGGCTGAAGGGAACCTTCGACTTCATCAAGCGCCATTACAGGATTATCAACATCGTTTCCGGTATATTGCTCGTGCTGGTTGGCCTGTCCATGATGACCGGAATGTTCGGCAGGCTCCTGGCTCTCTTAACCCCGGCATGACACGAGCGAAACTCCGGAACCCGGCTGCCGCCCGACGGGCGGCCGGTCCTGACCCATCTACCACAGGAGGCATATAATGACCAAGAATATGAAAACGCTTATTGCCATTGCTGCATTCGTGATATTCATGATCGCGGCGGGAATCATCTATAACAGCTTTTCGGAAAGGTACCAGGCGAAAAGTCCGCTGCCAGCACCCACAGCGGAAGCATCCCAGACGCCGGATAGCGATGATATGGACAATTCCAGCCCGGAGCCCGGGGAGGAAAAAAGGCTGGAGGCCCCGGATTTCTCTGCCGTCGATGGTGACGGGAATGAAGTAAGACTCCAGGACTTTAGGGGAACCCCCGTGGTGCTCAATTTCTGGGCCAGCTGGTGCAGCCAATGCCGGAAGGAGCTGCCCGCTTTGGATAGGCTTTTCCGGGAATACAGCGAAGATGGGCTGGTTGTTCTGGTGGTGGACCTTGTCGACGGCGCAAGGGAAACCATGGATTCGGGCAAAAAATACGTAGAGGAGAATGGCTTTGCCTTCAAGGTACTGTACGACACACGACAGGAAGCCGCCTACACTTATGGAGTCCGTTTTATACCCAGCACCCTGTTCATCGATAAGGACGGATATATACTGGCAGGTTATGAAGGGCCATTGGGAGAGGAAGGCCTCAGGATAGGCATAGACTTGCTGCTTGACCCTGAATAAATGCTGATCTTCCTGACTTCAAAAACGCCATACCCTCATTGTCCGGGGCGTTTTCTACCGCGGCAAGGCCTGTTCTTCCCTGGACAGCGCCGGGTCTTCCGAGTGCCTGGTGTTCTTGAAATAACGGCTTGCCAGCCGGCTCAGTCCGTAATAGCACATCAGGATAAGGTATGGAGAGGCGGGATAGATATAGCGCGGCTTAATCTCCCACAGGGTATAGAACCCGATAAAACCCAGCAGGACGATGGCCGGAAGGATGAGCGGATAGGACTTGCCTTCCCGCAAACCGACGACAAGGCCGTACAGCGCCAATAAGAGCATTGTAAAGTTTCCTGCGTGCATGATCCATCTTACCAGGTCCCTCACCGCTTCATTATTCTCAATAAACCTGGAGGCGAAGGTGGGATAAAGATACCCCCAGCTCCCGATCCCGTAGTACTCAGCCTGGTAGGTTCCCTCGGTCCAGAGCCAGAGGTTCTTCTTTATATAGACCTTCACGGTTTTAACTAACCTCTCTCCCTTAAGATTCCCACTAATGAGCCCGGAATAGATCTTCGCGCTTTTCTCCTTGTTCTGGCCGCCCTCACGCAGGTAAATATTATAGGAAAAGCTGTTGTCCCAGTAACCGAACCTTTCCTCGTTCATGCCCATATGGATCCACATATGTATGGAGACCGAATTCATGCCGATGGGCTCTTTTATCTGTTCTTTATCCAGGAGCCAGCTGTTGACCCATGCCGTGGGAAGCTTGAAAAGGGCCAGTATCATACCAATAAACACCAGGATTTTCAAAGGTTCCGCCCTCTTAAGAAGCAGGAAAAGGACAATCGCGATCAGGAATATAAGCCCCAGCTGCCTCATGAAATTTCCCAGCGAAACAAATATGCCGCTCCACAGCAGATGCCGCCATTTCCAGGATTTTGAAAACCGGATGGCATAGTAGACCGCGGCCGCAAAAAGTGTGGTGGCGTATATGTCGTTGTAAACCAGGTTGTTGAGCAGGATCATGGGCAGGAAAAACCCTGAAAGCAGAAGGATTCCATAGCTTCTGCCCCTTCTTCCGGGAATTGACTCTTCGTATATCCTCATTACCAGGTAGGATGTGACGGTGGAGCATATAGCGTTTAGCAGTTTGGGAACCAGCATGGATTGGGGAAAGAGCCTGTAGACCAATGACAGCGCCAGTGTTATCCCGATATTGTTGGGATACTGGTAGAGGTAACCCCCCCTTTGGAACGCCCTGAAGTCTCGGTTGATCAGTTCCTGGGCAATCCTGTTGACGGCGGTCTGGTCGGCGAACTGGTCAGCGGGAAGCAACGTTATATATAGCACCTGAACCGCAAGGGAAAGGTATAGTACGTTTCCTGTCACATATCTTCTTCCCATGCGGTTCATCCTGGCGCCCAGCCTGTACATGGCCAGAAGAACGCAAAAAAGAAACCCGGCTGTTATAAGGAGCATCAAGGTGTCCTGGGGTATCCAGACCGGGTTGTCACCATGCTTGTACCCGCAGTATTCAGCCCGCCTCCACAGGGAAAACGACAGGATGCAGGACAGGAACAGGGCTAAAAGTGCAGCCGGTATTCTGTTTAATATACTGGGCTGTTTATTGGTTTCTCCGGTTTTCAAGAGGCAATCCCTCGTTAACGCAATTTCCTTTGGCTGTAAACCGTCTGCTTTTTATTCTGCCTTCACCGGATACCAATATTCAGCCTGTTGCTTCCAGCGCCTTCTCCTTTTACTTGCGGGATAACAGTTTTGCCAGGCCTTTAACCAGTTTTCCATTGAATATCAGAACCAGCCCGCTGATGGTTTTTTGACTGATCCTGCCGCCGGTATTCTGGCTGAGCTGCCTTAGCGGCGAATCTTCCATGGAACTCATCATCATGCGCAGGGTCTTCTCATCAGTTCCCCTGCTCATTTTGCGAGCCTTTCTTATAAGAATCCCCTGGAAAATCCTTCCCGCCAACACATGCCTTATCTCGCTGATGGTGGAATCATTGGTAAATGTCCCCTTCCGGTGGACCGGCGGATGAACAACGGGTTTCCCGTAAAGCTCATCAAACTCGCTTTTCGGAATATCCCAGCCCGGCTTCGGATTATAATAGGACGGCAACAGCGCTCTTTTATCCCAGGTTTTTGGGTCTGCCCCATCATCCGCTTCAACGTGAATCCGCGCCTTAAGCCTTATATCCCGCGAAGACGCGCCCACCAGGATCTCGAATTCTCCGGATTCCACCCTCCATCCCTTTGAATGGGTATCGTAGAAGGCAAAAGCACGCTTGTCCAGCCCGAACCTGACAACCTTCTCCTCCCCGGGCTCAAGGCTTACCTTTGCAAACTCCTTGAGTTCCCTGTCTGGTCTGAAGATGGCGCTTTCGACATCCCTGACATAGACCTGGACGATTTCCTTCCCGGCCAGGGAACCGGTATTTTTGACCTTGAAACTGATATTCAGGATATCCCTGTCGGTAATCTGTTCCCTGTCAAGAACCATATCGCTGTATTCAAACCGCGTATAGGACAGGCCATGGCCGAATGGGAATAAGGGTTCCACGCCGGCCTTATCGTAAAAGCGGTAGCCTATGTATATGCTTTCACGGTACTCGACACCCTTGGGACCCATGGGGAACCAGGGCGTTGCCGGGCAATCCTCCAGTTTCTTTGGGAAGGACTCGGCCAGTTTTCCGCATGGATTGGCCTCACCGTACAGAAGCCTCCAGAGGGCGGTTCCTCCTCCCTGTCCCGAAAGGTAGAGTTCCAGGACCGCCTTGGCCTGGTCTATCCATGGCATTTCCACCGGCGCGCCGTTGCACAGGACCACCACCAGGTTGGGATTAGCCTTGGCCACCTCCTGGATAAGCAGGTTATGGGAAGGAGGCATCCTCATATGGGTCCTGTCAAACCCTTCCGATTCATAATCATCGGTGAGCCCGGCTATGATAACTGCCACATCCGCTGACCTGGCCGCGTTGCAGGCTTCCTCAATAAGCTCCTTATCGGGCTGGTCGGATCTTCTGTCATAGCCTCTCGAATATGTAATGGCCGAATGGTAAGGAAGCTGGAAGCCCTGGTTATAGGCATTGTCCAGCCTCCACGGTTTTACCATGGAGCTTCCTGCCCCCTGGTAGCGCGGGTGCTCTGCGAACTCACCGATCAGCGCGATGCGCAGTCCCCGTTTAAGAGGCAGAATGCCATCATCCTTCTTCAGCAGGACAGCGCCTTCTGCCGCTGCTTTTACAGCCAATTCATGATGGGCGTCCCTGTCAAAACGATAGTTCTCCTTCCTGTTGGCTTTATATGTGAGTATAAGACTTAAGAGCCTTGCCACGGCCTCATCCAGAACAGATTCATCCAATTCTCCCGACCGGACAGCCTCCACGATAGCCTGGTCGTTTTCGGGACCGACTCCGGGCATCTCCAGATCCAGCCCGGCCCTGAGGGCTGCCACCCTGTCGCTGACGGCGCCCCAGTCCGAAACAACAACTCCTTCAAATCCCCATTCTTCCCTGAGGATCTCGGTCAGAAGCAGGTGGTTCTGGCTGGCATAGGTTCCGTTAACCCTGTTGTAGGCACACATTACGGTCTGCGGTTTCGCATTCTTCACAGCACGTTCGAACCCGGCCAGGTAAATCTCGCGCATGGCCCTTTCATCCACAAAGGCGTCAATGGTCATGCGATTGCTTTCCTGGTTGTTGGCGGCATAATGTTTCAGCGAGGTGCCTGCCCCTTTGGACTGTACCCCCTGGATCAATGCGCCTGCCAACTCACCGGAAAGGAAGGGATCTTCGGAGAAGTACTCAAAATTGCGGCCGCACAAGGGTGAGCGCTTTATATTCGCGCCGGGACCCAGCAGTACCCCCACATCCTCCTGCAAGCATTCTTCGCCCAGCGCCTCTCCGACCTGGCGCAAAAGGTCCCTGTCCCAGGAAGAGGCCAGGCAGGACGCCGTAGGGAAACAGGTTGCCTCGTAGCTTCCCCCGGAAAAGTCCTTTGACTGTTTTTGCTTCCTCAATCCATGGGGACCATCGGCCAGCAGGACCGATGGCAATCCCACCCTGTCTATGGCCTCGGTATACCAGAAGTCTTTGCCCGAGCAGAGGGAAGCTTTTTCCTGCAGGGTCAGCCGGTCAATGATTTCCCTGATCTGTTTTTCCATAGCGAACCCCCTCAATAACATTTTGGACCCTGAACTGATTCGATTATACCATATAATGTCTTATTGAAAATCCAACGCATAATATGCGGGTATGGCGTTACGCAGGTATGCATTTGCCTTGTGGGGTGAAACCGGGCTAAATGACAAGCAGGCTGATTCCCATTACAACCATGCCTCCTATGAGACCCAATATGGAAAGATGATGTTCGCCATACTCCCTGGCGGTAGGGAGCAGTTCATCAAAGGAGATATATACCATGATCCCTGCCACTGCGGCAAACACAATGCCGTAGATCGTATCATTGATGAACGGCGCCAGCACCAGCCATGCGAGCACGGCTCCCAGCGGTTCCGCCAGTCCTGACAGCAGGGAGAGCAGAAATGCCTTTTTCCGGCTGCCGGTAGCGCTATAGACTGGAATAGCAAGGGCTATCCCCTCCGGTATGTTATGAATGGCTACAGCGATAGCGATTATTATGCCCATGGCCTTGGAATCAATCCCTAAAACAAATGTCGCCAAGCCCTCGGGGAAATTGTGGATCGAAATGGCAATAGCCGTCATAATGCTTGTTCTCATCAATTTTTCTTTTTTTACGTCCATCTCATACTGTTGGACGTCTTCAATTTTCCGCGCCTCGTGAGGGTTCTGAAATTCCGGAACCAGCTTGTCGATGAGCGCTATCAGGCCGATCCCCAAAAAGAAGGACAACAGGACCACCCAGTCCCCCACACCCTCACCCATGCCCGCAACCAGGTGGGATCTTGCCTCGGGATAGATCTCAACAAATGAAACATAAATCATGACACCTGCCGAAAAACCCAGCGCAACCGACAGGTATTTGGGGTTTGTTCTCCTGAAAAGAAGGACAAAGAGTCCGCCAAGGCCAGTGGACAGTCCGGCAAACAATGATAGCCCCAATGCAAAAAGTACGCTGTTATCCCCCATAAGTCATTCCTCCGTTATGCAGCAGTTCTTTAGTGTTTCCTGGTTAGTAAAAACTAGATTTGCGGCTAAAAAATAGCAGCTATTTATCCGGAGCACTGTTTTGCTCCTTTAGATATCCATTACGTCTTAAAAAATCGGTTAAACGTTCCATGGTATGGGTACTGACGGCATGCTCCATCAGGCATGCGTCTTCTTCAGCAACCTCCGGATCCACATCCAGCACCTGGATCAGGAATCGTTTGAGCAGCAGATGCGCCTGCCTGACCTTTTCGGCCATATGGCGCCCTTCCCTGGTCAATTCTACAGGCCCGTATATCTTCTGGCGAACAAGGCCCTTCTTTTTGAATTTGTTAAGTGTTTGGTTAACACTGGCCTTGGCAATACCGAGCTTGTTGGCAATGTCGGTTACCCGGACCGTATCCTCGGCTTCTTCAAGTTCCAGGATTGCCTCCAGGTAATCCTGCATGGATGCGGAAAGCTTTTTTGAATCCGGTATCAGGTCCACCCCCCGGGCAAATGCTAGTATTGTTAGTCTCATCTAACATTATGCTAGTATTGTTAGTCTCATCTAACATTATAGACAATCCATTCGGGAAGTCAAGACGTCCTCCCTTTAAACGTGTTATTGCGAGCAGGCGTAGCCTATGAAGCAATCTCACTTAAACTGTAATAAAAAGATTACCACACCCGGCTTCGCTGGCCCGCAATGACAGCCTTGGGTATTACCACGCTTCGCTCCGCTCCACTTGGGATGACAGTCAGCAAAAAAAGGAGGTACGATCGTACCCCCTTCGGTAAAAAACAGCTTTTACTTACTAATTAGCTCATCAATCTTCTTCTGGTCAAACCCTACGATAATCTGCCCGTCAATATCAAGAACCGGAACGCCCCTTTGGCCCGATTTCTGTACCATCTCCATGGCACCCATCCGGTCCCTTGATACATCAATATCTTCAAACGCTACATTTTTAGATCTGAGATAATCCTTCGCCCTGATACACCACGGGCATGTAGGTGTGGAATAAACCTTCACAGTCATATGATTCCCTCCTTGCGCACTGAATGATACAAGATTCATATACCCCCTATGGGTATATTATATCATAATCCCCTAAAAATTGCAAACATATCTGTCATAAAATATCCTGCCTATTCGCAAAAGAGGTTAAACAACACAATTGATGGATGAGGCCAAAACGCAATAAATTCAGTCTGCAAAACGGATAAAGCTTTCAACGGTCCTGGTAAGCTCCTCAATGGCTTTTTCCTTATCCTGAGTCAATAGCGCGTTCTCCAGGCAGGACATGGCATGCCTCTCCAGGATGAGGCTTCCAACACTGTGGAGCGCAGCCCGGGCCGCGGCGATCTGGGTTAGTATATCCCTGCAGGGCTTTCCTTCTGCTACCATTCTCTGTATGCCTTTTATCTGGCCCTCTATTCGATTGAGCCTTTTTCTGATGTCTTCATCCGGCTTTCCGGCATTAATTGGCATAACCATTCCTCCGTATCCAGTATGACATTATTTTACCGGATAATGGACTTTGCATCAAACATAATCCGCCCTCTTACATGGAAAGATAATCTTAAGCGGCAGGCAATTCCCTGCGCCCGCTGCTTCCGGAATCCATATCGAATAAGTTTTTAGTTTTTATTGTACAATCAATTAGTATATGATATATTTCTTATTATATACATCGGAAAAGTGGGTATTATATTTATAAGCTTATTTTTTTTAAAGGGAGGATTATGATGAGGTATAGATTTATATTTCTGATTCTGGCATTAATGTTAATTCTGTCAGGGTGCGGCGCGAAGCCTGCTCCCAATACCAATACACCAGATGCTTACGCAACGCCATCCATGGTAAGCGATGCGGCAGGTTTTGAAAAAGCCATCAGCAATAACGGGGTTTGGATCATCTGCCTGCTGAACGACCTTACCATTGACAAGGAACTTGTTCTTGACGGAGAGTTCTCCAACGGCAGGAAGGATGACAATGGTAACGATATTATCCAGAGGAAGATTGCCCTGTACGAGCAGGACAATAACCGCAACATCACAGCCAGGTACACCCTTACCGTTCCGAAGCTGACCATCAACAGCCCCAATGCCAGTATTCAGAATGGAACTTTCAAAGGCGATCTCTATGTAAACGCGCCTAACTTCCAACTTGTGGGCACAACGGTTGAGGGCAATATCTATTTCTCTTCGGAGGAGATCAAGAACAGCTTTGCCATGGACGAAAACAGCAAGGTAACCGGCGAACAGAAGGTCGGCACCTAAT
Organism: Clostridiaceae bacterium; assembly: GCA_012728015.1. GTDB lineage: Bacteria > Bacillota > Clostridia > DSM-8532 > DSM-8532 > Thermoclostridium_A. Next base: position 18,762 of record JAAYFY010000057.1, read on the forward strand.
GCGATCAGAGGATAGCGACATAATAGAGAGTAGATGAGGCCATGTTTCAAGTAAACATGGCCTTTTCCATGCTTCGCTTTTTCGATCTGTCCGACAAGCTCCTGGGCCTGGATGACCAGTCTTAAGTTTTCACAGTTTTCTCTGAAGATCCCTGTAATGGATCCTGTTAGTAGTTCGCTATAAAGCACTTCCTGCTGTTAAAGCCGCGTGTCGTAAAACGCATACGGCGCAAGGTTTGCCGTATTCATAGGGGTAAGTGGTAAATGTCTTTCTCCCGGTTGTAATATATGGTAAAATAAAAAAGCATGTAAACACATCCACGCTATCTCACAGGCGGCAACACGATTTGGCCCCAGGCGGACATTCCAGCCATTCGAAGTATTGAACAAGCTCCAAAAAGAAATCGGTTAAGGGGGTATTAAGTTGGCCCAAAAAAGAGTCAGAAGTCTGATCGCTTTCATCGTCTGCATTGTTCTGGTTGCCGCTTCGATATATGTCGCATCCCTTATGGAAAGGGATTTCGGAAGGGTCAGCATACAGCAGATCAGGATACCGATAACGACTAACAATAGAATATCCACTTATATTCCCGCAAAGCTTTACATCCCCGACGGGGTGGACAGTTCAAACCCCGCTCCGGCGGTGCTCCTGATGCATGGGTACCAGAATGACAAGGATACTTCAGCGGCATTCGCGATTGAGCTGGCGCGGCGCAAGATCGTCGCGCTGTCGATTGACCAGTTTGGCCACGGCGAAAGTCCGATCGGAATGCGGAACAGGGGCTACGATACATCCATATCCGGTCCGAACCGGTTTAAGATGTTTATGAGCTTTTCGAATCTGAATTTCGATAACGTTGAAGGCTTGATCGATTCTTCAATGGGGGGAACCGCCGCTTTCCGGTGGCTCCAGTCCCGTGATTACGTGCTTGCCGACAAGGTCGGAATCACCGGACATTCGATGGGAACATGGAGCTCGTATACCGTTGCGGCCGAAAATCCCGACCATGCCGCAATCGTGATCCAGTGCGGGGAAGTCGAAGGGCCTGTCCGCGACGATGACGGGAATGTCAGGTTCCGTAATGTGTTGCTTCTCCAGGCCCAATATGACGAGTTTGACTATTTCAGGGACTACCAGCTGACAACCGAGAACCTGAACAACACAGAATTGAGGTATAAGGTTTTCAGTGGGCAGGACGCGCCGGTTGAATGGAATAAAACGTACGGCAATTTTGACGACGGCACAGCAAGGAGGATGGAGTTCCTAAGAACGCTGCACAGGGGAGTCACACATAACGGTAGGGGTATTGCCACCGCTATGGAATGGTTTACGACCGCGCTGGGAGTTGAACCGGATATACCCCCTACCGACCTGGTGTATATGAAAAGGGAACTTCTGATGGGTTTTGCCTTTCTGGTTGCGGTAATATCATTGTTGCCGCTTTGTTCATTGCTTCTTACAACTAAGTTCTTTGCCCCGGTAGCACAGCCGCTTCCGGATAGGTACGTGGCGCCGAAGAAAAGCTGGCATAAAGCGGCGGTAATAAGCATTTTGCTAAGCGCTGTACTTTACCCGTTTGTGACGCAGCTGGGGCATGGGCTTTTCCCATACCCGGACGGCGTTTTCAAGTCGCTTATAGCCGGCGGCTTGATCCTGTGGCTGGACCTGCTGTATGTCATCGCGTTTTTCATGTTCCGCAGATGGTATAAAAAGGGTGAAGGAAAAGAGCTTGGCGTTACGATGTACGATATGGGCATATCGTTTGACAGGGAAAAGACGGTGATTGACTGGAAAATAATCGGCAAGACCGTTCTTATGGCTGCGATTATGTTCGGGCTGCTGTACGCTTTGACGACGATCGGCTACAGTTATTTCAACACCGATCTCAGGTTTATCTGGCCGTTCCTTCGCCCGTTATCGCCCGGACGTTTCCTGCAGTTCTTGCTATACCTGCCCTTCTTCCTCCTGTTTTTCCTTTTTAACGGGGGAATCAGACTGTTTGGCCAGATGCGCCAGAAGGAGTATGAATCGCCAGCGAAGACACAGTTTGTCTGGTGGCTGAAAAACATATATGTCATGCTCGGAGGGCTGGTTATCGTTTCGATTTTCGAATATGTCCCGTTTTTGCTTGGCTATGGAACAGGCTGGGCGCTGGTCGGCCTTTCGTTGTTCGACGGCCCGTTTATGAGCGCGCTTGTGCTTATTTTCCCGCAGTTTTTCGTGCTGTTCTTTGTAGCTACATATTTCTACCGAAAAACCGGCAAGGTATACCTCGGGTCATTGATAACCGCTATAATTGTGTCGTGGATTACCTGCGGCGGATCGGCGTACTTTTGAACGAAGTCCGGGCTATACCACTCTGCGCGATAGGAGGCGCCCGAACCTAAGTCATATTGACTGCCGAAACGCGACAGCAATTGCTCGATCACAACTTACTAACTGACATGCCAGGAACCTTATATTTTAAACCTTGATACACTCTTTGCAAGGCTTTCGGAGCTTTGTTTCGTTGCATTTATAAGTTCCAGGACCTTTGCTGCTTTCTCGGCCACATCCAGGGCTTTCCGGGATATTTCATGCGTTCCTGTTGCCTGCTCGCTGTTGGAAATGTTCACCTCATTTATCGCCTTGACCATATTTTGTATCGCGATGATCAATTTATTGCAGGTTGTTGAAAAATCCGCAACAAGTGTATTGAAGGATGCGGCATCATTATAATACTGCTCACCGATATTTACCATGGTTTTGTAATCACTGATAACCTGTGTACCAATGAAGTCCAGGACTTTCTCCGAACCTGAGGCGAGTTCTTCCACCGATTTTATTACCTCTATCGTAACACTTTGGATTTTACTTGCGGCATCCTTGGAATCTTCGGCAAGTTTTCGTATTTCACTGGCTACCACGGCAAAGCCTTTTCCTGACTCCCCTGCCCTGGCCGCTTCGATTGCGGCGTTAAGTGAAAGCAGGTTTGTTTTTTCGGTTATCTGGAGTATGGACCCTGTTAGAATATTGATTTTATTAACCTCCCTTGATTTTTCCAGGGCCTTTTTCATTTCTGCGTCTATGTCGGTTCGTATCTTATCGGCTGTATTCTGTGATATCATGGCGTTCTCTTTCAGTTCCCGGGCACGTTTGCTTATCCTGTCAGCTACGTCCGCCCCATTCCGGGCTTTTTCAGCAATAGTCCTGACCGCATTTTCGATCTCCTGTGACGCGGCGCTCATTTCTTCCGCGGAAGCAGCCGTTTCCTGTGTAACCGCAGACATCTGCTGAGTAGTTACAGATACTTCGCCGATCCTTTCCGATAATTCTGCCAGGTTCTCAGCTGATACGAGGATATTGTTTTCAACGTTTGCGCTTTCTTTTACAACGTCATTGATAAGGTTTCTTATGGATTTGCTCATGATATTGACAGACTTCATAAGACTGCCGATCTCATCGTTCCTCCTTGTGCGGATTTCGGGCAGATCCCTTGTGAAATCGGCCTCGGCCAATGCATTAAGATGGTTGGCAGTAATTATGACAGGTTTTGATATACGGTTCGCAAGGAAAACTGAGATAAGCGCTGCTGCAACTGCCACCAGGGCAATCGAAACATAAGAGACCAGTTTTGCCATGTTGACATGTTTATAAACTTCATCTGCTGGTGCGGTCACTATCACCTTCCAGCCCGTACTCGGAACAGTTGCATATGCTCCGACCATTTCCACTTTTTTACCTTCGTGGTTCTGTGTCATATAGTTTATGTAACCGCTGTCATTGACCAATACTTCTTCATCGAAAGCCTTTATTTCAGTATCGTCGGCTGCAAACTGCCTGTAATTTTTCCCGGTCCTTTGCCATTCCTTGTGGAAAATGATGTTCCCGTTACCCGACATCAGGAAAGCAAACCCGGTATCCGCGATCTTCACGGCTCCAATAGTGTTTTCCAGTGACTTTACCACAGCATCGCTCTGTATCACTCCCAGGAAATTGCCTTCTTTGTCAAGAAGGGGGACCGCAATCGAAATTATCCTTGAACCTGTTCTTTCGCTGTCCATAATATCGCTTACAACAGGTTTCTTAGTTTCCTTTGCCCTGATAAAGTGTTCCTGCTCAGCCATGCTGGGCCGTTTGCTGTAATTATCGGCAATACAGTTTCCGAACCGGTCCGCAGCAAGCGACGTTTCAACTTCCTGGTCCGATTGCCTGATTATCTTTAATATATCAATTATTTCATTTAGCTGCTGATCGTTAAATTCAGGATGATATTCATATAGCCTGACAAGTTGCATCAGCTTGGACTTGATCCAGGAATCTATTATCCCGGCATTCGTTGTCGCGATTTCCATCTCTCGGCTCATGGTATTCTCAGTAATTTCCGAGACATACCGGGCCTGTTGGAACGACGCAAGCGCCAGGAGCGGAACCAGGGTTACCGCCAGGAATATCAGTGTCAGTCTGAATTTCAAGGAATTAGTGAACCTCAAGACAATACCCCCCGAAAAAGTTACATACACTCTCGAAATTCCAAAGGCACAAGGCCCAGCTATTTCGTTTCACCCTATTTTTTATAACCCGCCTAAAATTTTCCGGTAGATGTACCGTCCTATGCCAGGATGGACCCATTCTGCCTTAACATCCATTACCTTTCTATTCTTAGGAGAATTATATCATATAATATATTAAATCTGGATGTAGTAAATATACCCATTAAGCTTTAAATAAAACAGAAGCGCGCAATAATATTCTATCGTGCAATCGCCAAAGAATATTTGTCATCAATAAAAGCAAGGGTTTCCTGACATTGCCACATCCGGCAGATCGGCCTTGAGAAAAGCTAAATGTCAGGAACCCTTTATTAACAAGCTTATTGGTTTTAGAACCGCGGGGACTGTACCCTAAATTTTTCCTACAGGAGTTCTTCTATTTTTGCCCGTACGTCATCCATATCGGCAGTGGGCTCAAAGCGGGCAACGATGTTTCCGTTTCTATCAATCACGAACTTGGTAAAATTCCACTTGATATTGCCGTTGATCTTGTAATCCTTGTCCATCTTTTCAACCAGCGGGGTCAGAACATCCGCCATCGGGCCTGTAAATCCCTGAAATTTGGTATTGGAAGTAAGCCATTTATAAAGAGGAATGGCATTCTCGCCGTTCACATCAATTTTACTGAATTGCGGAAACGTAATGCCGAACCTCCCTACGCAGAAAGCATGAATCTCGGCATCAGTTCCGGGTGCCTGGTTAAACTGGTTGCATGGAAAATCAAGAATCTCAAGCCCTTTATCATGAAACTCATCATATATGTCCTGAAGATCATCATACTGGGACGTAAATCCGCATTCGGTTGCTGTATTTACAATAAGCAGGACTTTCCCGGCATATTGGGACAAAGCCACTTCACTACCGTCCTGTGCCTTTACCTTGAAATCGTATACTTTCATATAATTACCTCCCTTAATATACTCTTGTTCTGTTAACTTAATAATAAAAATGAGACCTGAAACGCCTCTGGTATAATGGAAATTGCCAAAAACC
>JAAYFY010000058.1 GCA_012728015.1 Clostridiaceae bacterium
ATAATGGAAGAAAGCGTTTATCTTACAAATGAGCAGGCCCGCAGGTTCATGCTTTTGAAACATGGACTTTTGGGCGATTACAGGTATTCGGGCAAACAGGGCGTTCTGGAATATATATGCCAGGCTGCTTCGTATGCCTGTTCCATGGTCATCCTGGCATGCAGAACAAGTTCGGGGCTTCTGCCGCAAACATCTAGTATTGCAGTAACAAGCAGAATGATAATGAATGACGGAAGTACTACGGCAAATGTAGCAATGAGAGCACCGACAATTCCTGCCTGAGATGTTCCGACATAGGTTGCCAGGTTTACCATGATCGGCCCCGGAGTGCTTTCACTGATGGCAATCATATAGGTCAGCATTTCATCACTGAGCCATCCATAAGAGAAAACAATATCCCTGATTAAAGGTATAGCAGCATAGGCACCTCCAAAGGCAAAACAGCCGACTTTCAAAAAACCTAAAAACAAATCCAGATAAATCATGCCTGTTTTCCTGCCTTTCTGCCGTTTCCTTTCACGATGAAGATAACAAGACTGATGATTCCGAATATCAACATCAATGCAACAGAGGAGAACTTCAGCGAGAAGATATTGATTAGAAGCATAATGACCGTGGCAGAAATCATTATCGTGCGGGGTATCGGCTTCTTCTGCATCTTCTTTATCATCTTTATAGCGGCATCCAGAATCAGAATTCCGACGGCAAGTTTAATTCCTTTAAAAGCATTCGCTATGATAGTAATCTCAAGGAAGTTGTCCAGGAACAAGGAAATTAGATAGATAATAACGAATGATGGCAGTACCATCCCGATGGTCGCTAATACAGCACCTGCAAATCCTTTTTGCTTGTATCCCACAAATGTCGCACAGTTGATTGCTATCGGGCCGGGAGTGGACTCGGCAACCACCGTAATATTCATCATTTCATCGTGACTAATCCACTTTTTCTTTTCAACGCAGGCATCTTCAATTATTGAGATCATCGCGTATCCGCCGCCGAAGGTAAACAAGCCTATTTTAGCAAAAGAAAGAAAAAGACTAATTAGCAGTTTCATTGTTTTTCCCCCGTTTCCCTGAATTCGCAACTACAGATTTTGGGAACGCTGTCCAACTGCTTTGACTGATTTCTTATTTTAAGGAATACTTCAGATAGCGTATCAACAGCTTCTTGATTGGGAAGATAATGCATATGGTACCCATATTTTTCACCATAAACCAGACCCGCTTCCCGAAGAACTTTCATAGTGTTGGGAAACAGCAGATTCCGTGATATTTAGTTTCTTTGCAAGAGAGCGGATACAATGTTTCCTTTCCAGCAAATGCTGAAAAATCCTAAAACGGGTTGGCTAACCAAGGGCTTTCATCATGAGTTCGATATTCATACTACACCTCTGATTCAATAGTAGCTTAATTATACCCGCAATGCTTAATTAAACAGAGCAGTGACTTTTTCTTTTTATTACCGACTTCTCTAATCAATAACTTCAAAAGCAAACGATAACCCCATAAAGCCAACCTTTACTCAAAAAGCAAACGGATACCCGGCAAAGCAAACCTTTACATTTAAGGCAATTCGCTGCAACCACTGAAAATAAGAAAACCCGTCCCGAAAATGACTCCAGGGCGGGTTGGTTCATAGGGCGGAATGCCCAAAACCCCTTGAAATCAAGGAATCTTAGGTAAAAAGGAACAGCAGATTTTTTTATCAAAATCTGCTGTCTTATATGGCGGAGAGAGAGGGATTCGAACCCTCGGTACCCTTTTGTGGGTACACACGATTTCCAGTCGTGCGCCTTAGACCAGCTCAGCCATCTCTCCGTGTCCATTGTCCGCTCCTTTTTGTTAGAGCCAGGTATTAGACTGTGCGGTTAGCGGAGCATTCATGAAATATGCGGCGCAAACCCGCTTTACTATTCTACAAGAGAAGCGAGGGGCTGTCAATAAGGGGCGGAATTTTCCTGACATAAGCGGTCACTCGCCGCTTATGGTTTCGTAGGGCCAACTGTTGATGCCGCCAAGGTCGTAGACATTTTTATAGCCAAGTTCTTTAAGGACCTTCGCGGCCTCGGCGCTTCTCCTGCCGCTTCTGCAATAGACTACGATTTTTGCTTCCTTGTCAGGGATCATATCTGCAGCTCTGTCCCTGGTTTCGTAGTTCGGGAGCAGGATGCTGCCGGGTATTCTTCGTTCCCGGTACTCCTCCGGGGTTCTCACATCAAGAAGGATGATATCCTTGTCGTTTCTGACCATATCGACAATATTATCCGGCTCTTTGCTGTCTCCCATAAACAGGTTCCCTTTCCATACAAGCAAAACCGCAGCCAGGATGGCTATAACTGCGGCAGTTCCAACGATATATTTCATAATCTGCCACACCTTTCATGACATTATTCCTGAAGGTTATGCATGAACGATTATAATATACGCTGTCTTGAAAATTGAGTGATTTTATCACAGTACGGGTTCCCTTTAAGTTTTGGTTGACATGTCACCAAAAGCGGCACTATGACGGAGATGCACAGGATAAGGCAAAGTTTTACAAATTACTTCCTTTATGGAAACAATATTGCCATAAACTGACTGCAATCAGCCAAAAAAATTAAAAAATTAAATAAATTTTGCAAAAAACATTGGCTTTTTATGTTGCTTTGTGAAATAATATGGGTATAAATGAGATTGGCAGCAGATGCCAGTATATTTTCCGAAAGGAGAGACCATTAATGAACAAAGCGGATCTTATTGATGCAATTGCCAAGAAGGCAGAAATGACCAAGAAGGATGCAGGCGCAGCGCTGGATGCTATCATCGAGAGCATTAGCGCATCATTAGCGAAGGGCGAGAAGGTTACCCTCGTGGGCTTCGGCACCTTTGATGTCAGAGAGCGCAAGGCTCGCACAGGCGTTAACCCCCGCACCAAGGCTAAGATAAAGATTCCTGCGTCAAAGGCTCCTGTCTTTAAAGCAGGCAAAGATCTTAAGGAAAAGGTAGCTAAGAAAAAGTAAGACGAAGAAGAATTCATAATAAAAACGGCTGAATAAGCCGTTTTTTTCATGCAGAAATGCGCCTGGCGAACCCATGCAGGGCGGAAGTCAAACAACTTTAATAAAGCCTTTTGGCCGTTAAAAAGGATTGTATAAAAATACTGTCTGTTAAAGGAAGCCAAGATAGTGTAGAATGGCATTATGGCTGAATTGTTGCCTTGGAGAACCCATCATCAGGTTTGGAGGAGCAATGGGTACCGATTCTTTTATTTCTGTCAGGGATGTAACAAAACAATATCGCGCCAGAAAAGCCCTGGACCGTGTAAGCATTGAGGTCGGAAAGGGCGAGGTGTTCGGCCTCATAGGTCCCAATGGGGCAGGAAAGTCCACATTCATAACCCTGCTTGCCACCATTAACAGGCCGGATTCAGGGGACATTCTGGTTGACGGCAGAAGTATTGTCAAAAATCCGGGGATAATACGCTCGCGTATTGGATACGTTCCCCAGGAGATAGCCCTGTACCCCATGCTGTCGGCATACGACAACCTGGATTTGTGGGCTGGTGTCTACGGGCTTAAGGGACAGCAGAAAAAGAGGCGCATACAGGCCGTACTGGATTATATGAGACTGGGGGACAGAGCCCGTGACAAGGTGGCAACCTATTCAGGGGGAATGAAGCGCAGGCTTAATATCGCCGCTTCGCTGTTACATAAACCTGAAATACTTATCATGGATGAACCTACGGCAGGTGTTGATATCCTCTCCAGGGCAACCATTGCGGATATGATTAAAAGCCTGAAAAAGAATGGCTGCACCATTGTCCTTGCCAGCCACTATATCGACGAACTGGAATCCCTGTGTGACCGGGTAGCTATTCTGAACAAGGGAGTCCTGCTTTATACAGGCGCCTTGGAGAAAATCCTCAGAAGTACAGGCAAGGAAAGCCTTAAAGCGCTCATGCTGAATCTGGAGGAGATGTGATGAGTGCTTTTCTGTCCATATTGAAGAACGACACAAAGATAATCCTGCGAGATGTAAAAGCCCTGTTGCTGCTTCTGATCATGCCTGTCCTTGTGATCAGCGTCTTTGCCGTCGCCCTTGGTCCCATGCTGGAGAAGACATCGTTTATAGAACCTTTCAGCATAGCTGTTGTTGATCAGGAGGATTCGGTATGGACAGGCATGCTGATTGCCCAACTGAGGAATCTGGACATGCTTGACAATATATACAGGGCCAATGAGGATGAAGCTAAACGGCTGATAGAGAATAATGAAGCCGCGGCAGCCATTGTCATCCCGGAAAACATTACCGACAGCGTGGAGCGCTGGGAGCCGGAACAGGGGAAGGTTATCGGGAACAGCCAGCTCCACCTGCAGACACAGATAGTAAAAAATGTTGCCGTCGTCGGTTCCACTTCGGTTTCGGCAGGACTTGCGGCATTGTATGCCATAAATGATTATGAGTATCGTGCAGGTGTTGACCCGGAACAGGTATACCAGGATATCGTGAAGGCAAATGAGGATTTTATCAATGTCGTGCTGGCAAGGAAGGAAATCTTCAGGGAAACCAGGCACAGGGGGGCCGGTGTAAGCCCCGCAGAATACTATGCCGCGTCCCTTCTGTCGGTATTTATTATGTTTTCATCGGTTCCCTGCATCAAAATGCTTGCCCAGGAGAGAAAGCTGGGCATATCGGCGCGTTTCGGCTCAGCCCCTGCAGGAGGCTGGCAGTCCATAATATCAAAACTGGTGCTTTCGGTAGTTATATCAGCAGCCCAGTTTATATTGATCGGACTTTTCCTGAGACTATCCTCGAAAAGCTTCGGCCGTATACCGGCAGGGCCTTTCATCCTTGTTTTTCTGTTTACCACCATTGCGGCTGCGGCATTTTCGCTTCTTATCGCGGCCATTGCCACATCAGCGGTATCAACTGATCTGATAGCCAACCTGTCCATCCTGCTGATGGCCATAGTGGGTGGAAGCGTTTATCCGCTTACGTCCCTTCCGGGTCTGTGTAAGGATTTGAGTGCGTTGACCATTAACAGGTGGTCAACAGAAGGATTTTTAGCGGTCCTGACCGGGGACACTGCCGGAATGATCCCTGTATACTGTTTTTCCCTGCTATATCTGGCAGTGTTATACCTGGCCGCGGCGCTTCTGGTCCAAAGGCTTGGAAGGAGGCGGCCGGCATGAGATTCCTTGTTATTATCAAAAACCGCTTAAAAGTTATACTTTCCGATCGGATATTCATCGCCGCGATGCTCATTATTCCGCTTATCCTGGCCATGATCATGGGCTATGCCCAGCGCAAGGAAAAACTGAATTACGTTCCGATGGCGTTGGTGGATGAGGATGGAAGCGTTCTTTCAAAAACCCTTGCCCACAGGATTTCGAAGAAGGAGGGCCTGAGGGCGCTGCCCGTAACCCGTGAGGAGGCCGAGGAACTGCTCAGGGATAAAAAAGCCGAAGTGGCCCTGATCATCCCCGAGGGGTTTGAAGCGGCTGTCGAAAGCGGGCGTACCAGCGGAATCCTTGAGTTTGTCAAATCCCCGTACACTGTTTCAGGCGAGGTCGTCAAGGAGATCGTGGCCGCAGAGGTGATGAGGCTTGAGGCTGCTGAATTCGCCTATGACAGGATCGTCCAGCGCTATCGGGAAAATGGCGTAGAGATGGAAGTAAGCCGCCAGGAAGTCCGGGATTATTTTGAAAGCTTCTGGGAGCCGGTTCCTCCCATGTCCATTGCCTATGAGGAAGTGGAAGCAAACTCTGTTGCAGCGGAGGATGTTACCATACCCTCCTATGCGGCTGCATCTGCCGGGGTCCTGGTTCTTTTTGTGATGCTGACCTTGATTTTCGGCAGCGGCTGGATCTGCGAGGAAAGGTCCAACGGCACATTAAACCGCATATTCTCTGTACCGGGAGCCCTTCTTCCCATATTCATGGGAAACACGCTTGCCCTGTTTATGCTGGGCTTCTTTCAGACCATTCTGTTAGTTGCTATCCAGAGACTTTTCTTTGGTATTGTGATGCTGGAAGGGTTCTGGTCCTGGCTGGTCATGGGTGCATATATATTGTGCGCCGCAGCCGTCAGCATGCTGATGGCGTCGCTTTTCAGGACTGCCGCCCAGCTTCAGGCCATAGCACCCGTTTTTTCCATCATCACCGGCCTGATGGGCGGATGCCTATGGAACCTTGGAGGGATTCCCAAACAGCTGCATCCTGTCTCGCGCCTGACACCCCAGGGATGGGCACTGACAGCCATTACAGCACTCTTTGCTAGCCCGAACCAGCCGGGCTATGCCATACCATCGCTTTCAGTTCTTATTGCGGCAGCCATAATAATGCTTGCCCTTTCCTGGCTGCTTCTGCGGATCAGCAGGAATCACGCTGCAAGCTGACGAAGAGAATAAAGCAGGCAGTCAAAAAGCCGGCATTCATTTTAACGGGAATGCCGGCTTTATTAGAAGGGTCTGTTATTACGGGGTCATATAACTTGCCAATTGCCTGATGGCGTCAATAGTTTGCTTAATCTCGTTCACAAATGAATCCAGTTCCTCCTTTGAAGCTGTACCCAGGTCAATGGCGCTTCCCGCCCAGTCGGGTGTTTTCACTTCCACACCATATTGGATGTCGCTTTCAAAGGCGAGGGTTAAGCCAATAGGTTCCTCCTGGACCGATGGTACGTTCAGGGAAATGTTCGCGGTAAGATCAACATTTTCCGGCAGGCCATCCTTGTTTCTGACATGGAGGGTGTCCGCTTTCAGGCTAAGTCCGCCCGAACTGTTATCAATCGTATAGTCCAGGGCAAGATCAACTGTTCCCCTGACCGTATTGGATCCCTCAAGGTCCTGGTTGGAACTGATTTTCAGCCGGATATCGCTTTCGTCGATTCCGGACAATCCGAACTCAAAACTGGAATCCTGGGTATCGCTTTTTTCATCATACTTCTTGTCCGAGTTCATATAAATTGTGACGTGCTCGCCGGCGGAGATAGAATCCAGGACGAAACCTGTTTTGGAGTCATTTCCGTTAATCAGGTTTTCATATGTAATCCGGAAACTTTCGCCGGATGTGCCCAGGGGGATCTCCAGTTCGTACTTCACCACGTCCAGCCCATTTATGTAAACCTTTATCTCTGCCTTTTCAGGGAATATATTCTTGTTGAGGGATTGCTTCAGGATGGAAAGGAGCAGGTTATACTGGGATCTGCCGAATAGATCCCCTATATTTGCAAGCCGCATGTTCCGGTTAAGGGCAGGGTTGTTTGCGAACATCATTTCCAGAACCTTTGCCAAATTACCGAACATGGCATTATACAGGGTGTCATCGTCCCTCATGGTGTCCAGCATGACTTCCGCCAGTTTCAATTGGGCTTTCTGGTCAAGCGTGATGGCAACCTCCATGCAGCGGATCTTCTCTCCAAAGATCCCGGTGGTTTTCCCCCTCATAATTGACATGTCCTTGCCTTCAACATTGTTGACAAAGAGCATGCCATATGTTTGCATGATCTTCCTTATATCCTTACTTTCAACAGCAACTTCCCGGGACAGGCTGGAAACAAGCCAGGGATCGAGACCTGCAAGGGACTCAAGCCCGGAGTCTTTTAAATATTCCGGATACATTTCCACCAGCCTCGGAAGATCGCTGAAGCGCCCTGTAATGCTCTTCTTGCTGAGTTCAGGCATTGAAAGGCCTATCCTGTCATTGTCGATAAAGCCATTGAGTGAAAGTGTGGGATTGTTCAGGTAATTCAGGCTCATGCTGAAATTCTGCTTTCTGTTGGGCAAATCCACTTCTGTTGAAGCCTGGATGGTAAAATCGTTCATCAGGGCTGCCAGGAATTCAGAAATATCACCCAAACCCAACAACGTCAGGGCAGCGGGATCAAGATAATAGCTGATCCTTGTGTCAGCTTTCAAAGGATTTTCAAAAAAAGCGTCAGTCAACTGCCGGCTTCGGGCCATGGACCGGTCAACCTGCTTCCAGGACTTTTGCAGGGTGAAGTATTGGGCAACCTTTAAGGTAATTTTGGCCGGCAGGAATGTATAATATCCTAAAACCACTATCCCTGTGATCAGGACAACCGCTGCCAGGATGACTGCTGTGATCCTGAGAGCAAGACGCTTTTTCTTTCGGGGTTTTTCCGGTTCCGGAGCGGAATCGGACAGGGGATAATCCGCATAAATATCAGGCGTTTTATCCTCACTCTGTTCATCAGGCCAGTTTTCCCCAGAGGGAGGCTGGATGAAATCTGCCGGGGGCATCTGGCTGAAATTCTCCATAGGGGTCTGGCTGATATCTTCCGGGGGAGTCTGACTGATATCGGCAGAAGCGCCGCATGATTCACAGATCCCGGAACCTTCCGGCAACTCCTTGCCGCAATTAGGACAAAGCATATCATCATCCTTTCAATATTAGGATACCGACTCAACAATGATCCAGACACAGGGCTGATTATTAATATAATACCATATTGTAATGCCGGCACAATCTGATAATAACAGTAATACCCGCCAATTCCCGGAAAGCAGCCGCCGCCGGGGGAAAGGGGTATGGCGCCAGAAAACAGAATAACAGGCGCCAGCAGGAAACCGCGTTCTTAAGACCATCTCAGAATCTGTATACGGGACATTCTGTAACAGAAAGGAAACAGACAATTAACATAATTAGCCTATCTTGAGGGATGATTATATGCTAAACTTTTCATATCCAGTACCATATCCTTCAGGAGGTTACATACATGAGAAAAAGCCTGCAGAGATCCACTAAAGCCGTATTATCATTTCTGATCTGCATCTGCCTGGTATTCCCGTTTGCGCAAAGCCTTTACGCCTATACCAACGGAAATGGCATGGGCGAACTGGTTTTTAATGACAGGAGAGAAATTGCCCAGGGCGTCTTTCTGGATACCTGGCTGGGGAAAACCCCTTCCGGATCTCCAAAACGGGGTCATACCATCTCTTTTAACCCAGTAACTTCAGATGCCCAGGTGCTGACCTTTTACGGGGACACTGTAAACAGCAGGGCGACCCTGTCAAAGATGATAGCGGACGTCGAGGCACAGGGCTACTTGGTTATCGGCGGTATCAACGGAGATTTTTATAACACCAGCAATGGGGTGCCCATTGGTCTTATGATAAAGGACGGCAGGCTGATAAGCAACAATGCCGCCAAATGGTCGGCCATAGGTTTTAAGAAGGACGGGTCGGCTGTCATAGGCACTCCCGGTATTCAAATCAAGGCTATTCTGGATGAATGGGAATTTGATATTGCCAACTTCAACAAGGCCCAGGGCGACTGGGGCCCATATATGTACACTTCGGATTTCGGACCGACAACGGGAAGCACTGAGTCCAGCCTTGAAGTGGTTGTGGATATCGGCTTTGGAGCGCCGGAACTGGGGATCATGATGGTTGGCGTTGTTTCATCTGTCAACACCGACACCAGGGCTACCCCCATCGGCAATAACCAGGTGGTTCTTTCTGCACGGCACGGAAAAAATGGAGAATATGCCCTTAGCCATCTCAAGGTTGGGGATGCGATAGGCTTTACTTTTAACGACCCTGAGGGAAAATGGATTGATGTCCAGCATGCCGTAGGCGGTGAGAAAATCCTTCTGCAGAACGGCCAGATTCCTGCTGGCATTCCGTCCAGCGATGTCAACCCCTATACCGCTGTCGGGGTGAAAGCAAACGGAGAGGTTGTATTCCTGCAGGTGGACGGCAGAAAGGATGCCAACAGCGTGGGCATATCCAGCATGGACGCGGCCAGGTTTTTGAAAGAACTGGGCTGTATTGATGCCATTTCCCTCGACGGGGGAGGATCTTCCACCATTGCCGCCCGCCTGCCGGGTGATGTGTCGCCCAAGGTGATCAACAGTCCATCGGACGGGAATCAACGTGCGATTTCAAACGTGCTTCTGCTGGTTTCCAAACAGGCGATCAGGATAAACAGCGGTCAGGCCGGCATTTCACTGCAGCTCAAGCATCTGCATGTCTACCCGGGAAAGACATACATGCTGCCCGGTTCAACGGCTAACTTCAGTGTGAAGGGTACCGATGAATACTTCTTTCCTGTCAGAATTCATGAGGAGGTTGATTGGCAGGCTTCCGGAGGGAAAATACTGGAAAATGGTCAATACACTGCGCCCGATACCCCTGGTACCTATCAGATTACTGCCAGCAGTGGTCAGGCCAAAGGCAGTACCACTGTTGTGGTGATCCCGCCCAGCAAGGTTACAAGCATAAGGCCCAGCGCCAACAGCTTTACCATCCTGCCAGGCCAGTCACAGCAGATCAGCCTGACAGCGCAAATGGACAATCTGGCGGTGGTGTCAAACAACCGGCAGGCCCAGTGGAAGGTTGAAGGCGATGTGGGCACCATTACGCAGGATGGCGTATTTACCGCTTCCGGCGAAGGCGGCGCCCAGGGGACCATCAATGTAACCATGGGAAAACAAACCGCCAGTATTATTGTGAATATAGGCCAGCTTCCCATAGTGGTGGAGGGCTTTGAGGACGGGACTGAATGGGGTTCATCCGGCATACGGATAGCCTCCCACAAGGTCCAGGTGGTCAATAACCCGGACCTGGCGGCCTTCGGTAATAAAATGCTGAGGATCGATTATGACATGACGCTGGCTGCCGGGGTGGAAAGTGGTGTGGCAGGCGTTTATGCCTATCCGCTGGACGCCGATGGCCAAAGCACAGGCATTGTCCTTGACAAGACTCCTACAGCCATTGGCATGTGGGTTTATGGTGATAACAGCAAAACATGGCTTCGCGCCAGGGTCAGGGACGGAAAGGGCCAAACCTTTGACCTTAACCTCACCCCTGAGTACAGGGTTGATACCAAGACCGGCGGCATCGACTGGACCGGCTGGAAATATGTTGAGGCATCCATCCCAGCCGGAAGAGAAGGCCCCTTCGTCCTGGAGACGCCTGTCCGGCTCATGTGTTCCCGTGATGAGATGCGCACAAAGGGCACTATTTACATAGATCAGATCCGCGCCATATATGGAGGCAAGAATGATGATCTCGTGCCGCCTTCAGGGATCATCATGGCACCCGAGGATCAGAGCCTTTTCCGCACCGGAAAAGTTGGATTCATGGCCCGGATTACCGATAATGACGCTATCGACAAAAACAGTATCGTGCTTTATGTGGACGCCGCGAAGATTAACGACCTTGTTATAACCGATACCGAACAGGGGTACCAGGTGGAAGCTCTGCTGGGCTCAAACATCCCTCTTGCCGATGGTCTGCATGTGGCCACGCTGAGGTATACCGACCGTTTCGGAAATAACGGGTCAAAGTCGGTTTCCTTCAGGGTCAGCACCGGCTCTCCTGAGGTCGTGGTATCAATCGGCGAAAGCTCGGAAGTCGCCGGAGCCTATGATTACACCCTCAGCGTTAAGAACCCAAATACCCTGAGGAAGCTGTACCTTAGCTTCGCTTACGATAAGGATAATGTGGAGGTAGTAGACGCGGAGCCGAATGTACCGGGAATCCAGGCCCGGCTTGAAGGCTGGATGGCGAAGGGAAAGATCATTAACAATACTGTTGACCTGAACAGCGGCAGGATCATGATTGAGGTGGACAACCTGAAAGCGGCCACCCAGGAGCCTGAGATCAAGGCGGTGACCATCAGGTTGAGACCCAGGTCGGCCAGCTCTTTGGGAAATTCTGATTTAACCCTGATCATGGGCGCCATGATAGTTGGCCAGAACAAGGGCGGCTCCTGCTTCAGCCTCACTCCCGCAGAAATAAAGAGTGAGCATGATCTCATCCTGAAGGTGGACGGCTTCTCCAAGGGAAGCGTTACCGAAATACGGGTTACCGACAAGGATGGCAATCCCGTTGAGAACGCCGGCATTTACTATAACGGCATGATGCAGTTCGCCGTCATGATAACCGACAGGAATGGAATGGTCAGTTCCGATGTGTTTACCGACATGGCCCCCGGAAGCAAGGTGACCTTGCAGGCCGTGAAAGACGGGCTTTACAGCAATATATACAGCTTTACCGTCGCCGAACCGGCTTCCGGACTTAAGCCCACGGCGATGAGCATTTCATTCGACGATAGCCCGACGTCTTTGAAGTTTAATTACATGACGCCTGGCGAACATACAGGCACCGTCATACAGATTGTTGAAAAGAGCAGGTTTGATGGGAGTTTCCAAAACGCGGCATCCTACAGGGGAACTGACAGCGAGAGCTATATCATCGACCAGGACCTGCCGGCCATGGTAAGGACCCACTCGGTGAGCGTGAAGGGCTTGAAGCCCGGAGTTACATATGTATACCGCTTCATGGACACGGCAGGAAGAGCGAGCGAGGCTTTTGAGATGGTATGGCCCGATACCTCAAAGCAGTATTCGTTCCTGTTCCTGACCGATCCACAGGCCGCAAACGCCGCAAGCTATTCCGTATATGGAAACGCGCTGGAGCGGGCATATGCTGTTGCCAAAAACCCCGCATTCGTTATACTGGGCGGCGACATGGTGGACCGGGGCAACAACAGGTCACAGTGGGACATGTTCTTTGACTATTCCGTGGGGGTATTCTCCAGGATTCCCATGATGGCTGCCCCAGGCAACCATGAGACCTATGATGATAATGACCTTGTAAACTACCGGGCCTATCTTGGCCTGCCTGAGAACGGTCCTGAAGGCTATAAGGAAACAGCCTATTCCTTTGAAACCCATGATGCCCTGTTCATGGTGATGAACACCCAGGCAAGCCTTAAGCCCCAGCTTGACTGGATGGAGAAAAAAGCGGCATCCTCAAATAAGAAGTGGAAGATTGTTGTGATGCACAGGGGACTGTATGCCGGGTTCTATGATGAAACCGAGTTAAGGAAATCCATAGCCCCTGTTTTTGACAGAATGGGAGTCGACCTGGTGCTCAACGGTCATGACCACGTATACCTTCGCACAACCATGAAAGGCGGCATCAAAACCACCCCCGGAAATGGGACCACCTACATCACAGGCGGAAGTTCTGCCCAAAAGTACTATGATGCAGGGAACCGCGCCTGGACCGAGGTGCTGTTCGACGACAACAAGCCGGTGTTTACCGTAATCAATGTTCTGTCCGACAGGATAGAGGTTTCCTCCTGCCATATGGACAGCGGCAGGACCGTGGAGCATGACAGGTTTGAGATCAAAAAGTAAAAGGGAGCAACGGGGATCCTCCTTTCAGTTACAGAACTGATTAAGGATCATGATGAACAGGCCGGGTATCCGAAAGATATCCGGCCTGGCCCCATTTATGGTGTAAATAATTCTTCACCGCAGACTCACCCGGTATACGTGAACGGGAAAATTGATCGATGAATAAAATAAACCAGGGCTTAAGTGTGGGGTATGGGTCATGACAAGGTATCGGAGGATCAGCCCGGAACTTCTGGGAGTATATGCCTCCCTGGTATTTGTAATTGGGTCGCTCATCACCCTGGCGGCTTCCATCATCGATTACCGTGAAAATACAAGAACCCGGCTTCCGGAAAGTCCTGAGGCAGCCGGGGCCGAGATCCCGTTTCATATCCGTTGATCCATTCCGGTCAGACCATCCGAATAGCGAATTCTCCGCATGAACTGACGCAGTAACCGCAGGTCAGGCACCTGGCCTCATTGATGACAGAAACCCCGCCGCTCTCCTCAATGGCTTCATTGGGACAGGTTTCCCTGCATCTGCCGCAGTTGGTGCAAAGGATCTTAACCACGATGAACCTTTTCCTGGCATGATCGGCATGGATTACATCAGTTTCGTCCAGTTCGCTGTTGAAATACCGGATATTGTATGAAAGCTCCTGGGGGCTGACCATGCCCATGGCCACCGATGCTACTCCCGGGATGCCCCTCACATAGTCCAGGGCCTGTTTGTATGAATCGATGAGAATACCGCCGCCCAGCGCCTTCATTATGTAAACGCCCTTACCGTTGGCGATACAATCCTTTACGGCCTCCTCCATCTCATCCCTGGTCCCGTGAAGAATGCCGAGACCGCTGAGATTCAGAATAGGGAAGACTATGTCAATATCGCTGTTATTGGCAGCAGCCCGTACGGTCCTGACCGAATGGGTGCTGACCCCGACCGCCCTGACGATGCCCCTGGCCTTGCAGTCCAGCAGGCACCGGAGCGCTTCCGCCCTCTGGGTAAAGACCGATTCGTCAATCCTGGCGGCATGGAGCAGGAAGATATCGATTGTGTCGATATTGAGCTGCGTGAGAGCCTCCTCCACTGCTTTCTGCATGTCCTCATAGCCGCCGGCGACTGATTTGGAGGCAATGACAGGCCGGATACCGGTCGCCTCCATGGCCCTGCGTATGGGCTCATAGGTCAGGTACATCTGGGCGGTATCTATGAAGTTTATGCCTGCCTTCAGCGCTTCAATGAGCAGGTTGGTGCATTCATCCACCGGTACATTCTTCTGGAGCGGGCCAAAGGGAAGGGCGCCGAAGCAAAGTTCCGTGACATAAAGATCTGTCTTGCCAAGCCGGTTCTTTTTCATAGTGAAAATAAACCTCCTGATGACTATCGTGAAAGCATTTCCAGGATATCCTTTATACCCTTTCCCTTAATACTTGAGCGATAGTATTCAAGCTCCTGCTCAACGATCTTATTGAGGGATTTCTGGCCGAGGACTTCAACAGGAGCCAGGTCATCGGTCAGTACCAGGCCGGAGTCTTCCACTTCTGACATATTATCGCCCACATACTGTGAAATGAAATAGAGATCGTGGCCCTCAGGAATGGCCATGGTGTTTTTCGCATAGTTTCCCGGCATGTAGGGGATATCGCTCGCAAAGAGCACCGAATTGGTCACATTGGTAAGGTCCACACGGTAAACATTGCTAAAACATTTTTTCACCGTTCCGGCCAGGTATTCGGGCACTCCCTCGAAATCGCCCGACCTCATGTTGATGTTGACGATGAGGATGCCGCCCGGCTTCAGGTGCTTCTTAACGCTTTGGAAGAACTCCACGGTCGACATGTGAAAGGGAACGGTGATGTCCTGGTAGGCATCCGCCAGGATTATGTCATACATTCCGGCGTTCCCGGTATCAAGGAAGCTGCGTCCGTCGTTGATATAGACGGTGGCTTCATCCTCTCTCAAGTTGAAATACTTTCCCGCCAGCCAGGCGATCTTCTCGTCGATCTCCACCGAATCGCAGGATGAGTTGGGAAAATACTTCTTGAGCTGCTTTGAATAGGTGCCGGTTCCAAGGCCCAGTACGAGGACGTTTAGGTCCTTGTCAAATGAGGCCTCATCCATAAAGAAGGGAGCCATCAGGGCATATTCGTAATAGTACCCTGACAGGGAGCCGTCCTTCTTGTATATGGATTGAACACCGAAGGCGACATTGGTGGAGAGTATGACCGAGTCCTCGGTTTCAGTCACCTGGAGGTAGTTGTACAGGGACTCGCCTTCATAGATTATATTGCTCTTCCAGAAAGCAAAGGAATCCTGGAAGGGCATCAGAAGAAAAGCCAGGAACAGTATGGAAGTCACCACGTTCTTTATGTTTCGCTTTTTTCGGAATATGAAGTATAATGCGCAGACCACATTAAGCAGGAAGGCGAACAGGAAGAAGGTCTTTCCGGTTCCAATAAGGGGTATGGTTATGAATGTGGGAATGAATGTTCCTATGATGCTTCCTATGGTGCCCATGGCATAGATCTTGCCGGCGATCTTTCCGCTGTTTTCCATGTCATCTATGCCCAGCCTCACGAGATATGGTGAAACCATGCCTAAAAGGGCCATGGGAATGGCAAAGATTATCAGGCAGGAAAGAGCCGAACCGGCTACGACGAACTGACCGCCCGGAACAAAAAGCAGGAGCAGCCCGATAATCCCTGCTATCAGGTATTTGCCCACAAACGGGATGGCCGCTATCCAGAGGGAGGCTATCCAGATATAGAAGTACAGGCGGCCCAGGCTTTTATGCTTGTCCGCCAGCCTGCCTCCCAGCATATTGCCTATGCTCATGGATATCATTATGAGGCCGATTATTATGGTCCAAACTATTTGCGAGGAACTGAAATAGGGAGCAAGCAGCCTGGAACAGGCAAGTTCTACAGCCATGACAGTCATTCCTGAAAAAAAGGACGTGACATAAAGGATCAGGTTGC
>JAAYFY010000006.1 GCA_012728015.1 Clostridiaceae bacterium
AAACAATTGGCCTCATGTAATATAGTTTATGCGGCTTTTGAAAGCCGCATGAACAGAATATGGGAGGATTCCCGAGTGGCTAAAGGGGGCAGACTGTAAATCTGTTGTCGGACGACTACGGTGGTTCGAATCCACCTCCTCCCACCAGAGATCTCACATCGAAAACTGATGTGGGATTTTTTTATGGCATTTTGAGAACTTCACACTGTCATTGCGAGCTAGTGATAACGAGCGCGGCAATCTCGTCAAAGACTACCCGTAAAGGTATGCCCGAATTCCATTATCAGCTAAACGCAATAAGCAGGAGCCTGATAGCATGATGTCTTTATTGGTATATAATGAGTATAGTGCTAATAGACCTAAACATAACCCAGAGAATCATCCCTGGTGTTGTCATCGTGGTTTTTGTCAGCCGGGAATGCTGGAGGAATGCCTGAATGGAGAAGAAACCCGCCCTGAAAAGAAACATAATTATGTTCATCATGGTTGTTGCCATTATCATATCCGCAATAGTGATAATATATAGCAATATCAACAGCCCGGGGCCGGATAAAGGCGCCTCAGTCCCAGCCCCTTCTTCGGATAAAGAAGCTACGGTTCCGACCCCTTCTTCCCAAACCCCTTTGCTTCAAGAACAAAATGGAACACAGGAGCCACCAGATACCGATGAGCCTCAGCCTGAGCCCGGCGAGAAAGTCTATATCCGCGTCTATACAACTTATAGGGAACTTGGAAGGGTCATCGAGAAATATGCCCTGGAAAACTGGGATTTCGACTTTGAGGTTCAGACCTGGGATGACGCAATACGCTACGGATACAACGACATTGTTAATATGGTAGACGACAACCTTAAAAACAATGCTGAACCCATGGAAGTTTTCTGCGTTCCGGCGCCGTACGCGCCCAAGTACATCAGGGGTGAGTATTCCCAATATGTCTGCCCTTACGAAGAGTTGGGAATCGATGTTGACGCGCTTCTTGAAAAGATGGATATTCCACGGTACATCATTGATGCCGGAACCAACAAGGAAGGCAAGATCGTTGCGCTTCCCGTTCTATCGGACGCAAATGTCTTTATGTATCGGCGTTCTGTGGCCAGGGAGGTTTTTGGAACCGATGATCCCGACAAAATATCCGAGATCATCGGTGGTGGCACACAAAGCTGGGATAAATTCCTGGAGGCAGCCAAAACACTTAAGAAACACGGTTACTATATTGTTTCGGGGCCAGGTGACTTATTTTATCAGATAGATGACAAATGCTCCATTTCCGATCTTTTCAGCGAAGACTTCCGGATAAAGCCTGAATGGGAAAAGCTTATGGACATTGCAAAACTCCTTTATGATAACGGATATATAAAGAATACCGAGTTATGGAGCGAGCAATGGTATAAGGACAATGTAGGAAAAGGGGATAAAGTTTTCGGCACATTTATAATTACAGAGTTCAGATGGGACGATCAGGGCTTAAAAAACGTATATGGCGATGTCTTTGGCGACTGGGCCATATGCCTGCCGCCGTTCCAGGTCCGGAGCGATTCATATTCCGGAATAATGGTCAGCAGGAATGCCGCCAATAAGGAGCTGCTCAAGTCTATAATCGAATGGTTGACACTGGACAGCTCAGAAAGCGGTTTTCAGTATCTACTGGCAAACGGCAGGATATTCGATGGTCAAAAGTTCCCCGTGATCTCAAGGTCTGTTCTTAAAGAAACTGAAAACACCGTCGGCTTCCTGGGAAACCAGGATGTAAATCCCATAGTCCTTAATGCATTAAACAGGCTGGATGAACGGTACGTGCCTGATTCAAGCCCGGAGGATGAAGGCTATCTTAGTATATATTGGGAGTTCATGACTGAAACCAACGCCTACATCCGGGGTGAAAAGGATAAGGAAACAGCCATCTCGGATTTTACAGAAGGCATCCGGAGGCGTTGGAAGGATACCGGATTGATGTGGTAACCTTTGGTTGGCAATTTCATTTTTTATCGGCCTGGACTCTGGTATAATACTGATTGTATTGCCAGAGTTTTTTATGGAGGTAACTGAATGCCCTATGATATAGCCATTATCGGAGCCGGCCCTGCGGGAGCCACGCTGGCCAGGCTTCTTGATAAAAGATATAAGATACTGCTGCTGGACAGGCGCGATCTGATGGAGCCAGGGGAAGAAGAAAGGTCAAAATGCTGCGGTGGACTTCTTGCACCAGATGCCCAGAAGGTGCTGGGAAAGATGGGACTGGCCGTACCGGCAGGCGTGTTGGTGAGTTCCCAGCTTTTCCTGGTGAGAACCATCGATTTTGACAACAGGCTTGAAAGGTTTTATCAGCGCTTTTATTTCAATATGGACCGCAGGCGGTTTGATGAATGGCTTGTTTCGCTGATCCCGCCCCATGTGGATATGGGGATGAAATGCAGGTTTACGACCCTGAGCGAAGGAAGCGAGGGCTGTGAAATAGCCTTTATTCATGGGGACAGGATCTATACCGAAAAGGTAAGGGTTCTCGTGGCCGCAAATGGGGCGTGGTCCAATGCACGGCGTCAGATATTTCCTGTAAGCGAAAGGAACAGGAAGTATATTGCCATCCAGGAATGGTATGAAACCTCCGATGATATACCCTATTACGGGGCCATATTTGACAGCGTTGTTACAGACTTTTATTCGTGGATTATCGCAAAGGACGGCAGGATGGTGATCGGTTCGGCCCTGGAGCCATCAAAGGAAGCCAGGGAGAAATTTGAGAGGCTGAAAAATGAGCTTAGGGATTACGGCTATTATTTCGGAAAGAGGATCAAGCAGGAAGGAGCGTATCTTTTGCGTCCGCAGTCAG
>JAAYFY010000007.1 GCA_012728015.1 Clostridiaceae bacterium
AAACAATTGGCCTCATGTAATATAGTTTATGCGGCTTTTGAAAGCCGCATGAACAGAATATGGGAGGATTCCCGAGTGGCTAAAGGGGGCAGACTGTAAATCTGTTGTCGGACGACTACGGTGGTTCAAATCCACCTCCTCCCACCAGGAATCTCACATCGAAAACCGATGTGGGATTTTTTTATGTTATTGCTGGCGGTGCAACCTGCCTTATGCCATTGCGAGTCCAGCGAAGCCGTGCCTGGCAATCTCCAGGACTGTCATTGTGAGCAGAGCGCAGATAAACGCGGCAATCTCGACAAAGACCACCCGTAAAGGTATACCTGAATTGTAATGAGCAAAGCAGTGTAATCCTGCACCAAATAGGCAGGGGCCTGATAGCATTGTGTAACTTATTGGTATATAATAAGTATAGTGCTAATTGACCGAAACATACCATAAAAAAACAACCTTGGCGTCATCATCGTGGCACTTGTCAGCTGTGACCGCTGGAGGAATGCCTGGATGGAGAAGAAAAATGTCCTGAAAAAGTACATCGTTGCGTTCATTATAGTTGTTGCCATAATCATAACCGCAATCGCGATAATATATGGCTATATAAACAGCCCAGATGCGGATAAAGAAGCTGCTGTCCCAACCCCTTCCTCCCAAACACTTCTACCTGAAGAACCACAGGAGCCATCAGTTACGGACGAACCGCAGCCAAAGCCCCATGGCACTGTCCGCATCCGCGTCTACACAGCTTTCAGGGAATTGGATGACATTATAGAAAGATACGCGGAAGAGCATTGGGATTTCGATTACCTGGTGCTGGCATATACTGATGAGTTGGTATACAGCTTTCTTGACATTGTCAACCTGGCAGGCGACAACCTGAAAAACAACACCGAACCCATGGACCTGTTCTGTGTACCTGCCGCATATATGTCACAGTTCGCCAAAGGCGAGTTTTCCGAGTATGTCTGCACATATGAAGAGTTGGGTATCGATGTTGATTCGCTTCTCGAGAAGATGGACATACCCCGGTACATCATTGAGGCGGGTACCAACAGGGACGGAAAAATTGCGGCGCTCCCAGTTTTATCGAGCGCAAACGTCTTCTTGTACCGGCGTTCGGTGGCAAGAGAAATTTTCGGGACCGATGATCCCGATGTAATTTCTGGGATAATCGGCGGAGGCACCCAAAGCTGGGACAAGTTCCTGGAAGCAGCACAAACCCTGAAAGAGCATGGTTATTACATCGTACCAGGGTGCGAGGACATGACGTGCCTGGTGGATACCTCGTGCCCCGTATCCGGACTCATGGACGAAAACTTCCGTCCGGACCCGGCATGGGAAAAGTTTATGGACGTATCAAAGATCCTTTATGAAAATGGCTGCATAAAGGATATCGAGGCATGGAGCGATGAGTGGTTCAATATCATAAAAGGTGAAGGGGACAAGGTGTTCGGCATCGTTACGAGCACTGATAATTGCTATTTTCTGGATGCCCTCAGCTTTGAAAAAACCTATGGCGACTGGGCTGTATGCCTGTCCCCGTTCCAAATCCCGGCCGATCTCTATTCCGGAGTTTTTGTAAGCAAGCATACTGAGAACAAGGAACTGATCAAGCCCCTCATCGAGTGGATTACGCTGGACAGTTCGAAAACCGGGCTTCAGTACAGGCTTGCGAATGGCACGTTTAACGATTGCTACAATTACCCCGTGGTTTCCAGGGCGATCCTGAAAGAATCCTTTAACAGCTGCGGTATGATTGATGGACAGGACATGAATCCAATAATATATGAGTCGTTGAATATACTGGATTCACTAAGCCCGCCAGCGGTTACCCATGACATACGGTACGGTCTTATATTCAACAGATTCCTGGAAGAAACCCGGGCATACATCAGGGGCGAAAAGGACAAGGAAACAGCCATTGCCGATTTCATAGAAAACGCAAGAAAAAGTTGGGAGGACGGCACGCGCTGGTAGCCTGGCAGATGTATGATAAAAGAGGTTTAGAGCTTTTTATAATGGGGAGATGATTATAATGAAGACCAACAAGAAAAGAACCATCCTCATCTTGGGCTTATGCTTATTTGCAGTTGCCGCGATAATATGCGCGGTTCTTTTGCTTGGCGGAAATACCGGGGTATCACCTGATAATGAAGTCCTGGATCAGGGTTCTGTTCCCCCGTCACAAACTCCGCTGGCTGAAGAAAATGACGTGGTGCAGGAGCCTGCTGTAACCGATGAACCTCAGCCTGCGAAGGAAGATAAAGTTTATATCCGCGTCTATACAACCTATCGGGAACTGGGGAGGGCTATCGAGAAATATGCCCGTGAAAACTGGGACTTCGACTTTGAGGTTAAGACCTGGGACGACGCGATGTATTACGGGTACAATGACATTGTTAATATGGTAGACGACAACCTCAAGAACAATGCTGAACCCATGGAGATTTTCTGTGTTCCGTCGGCTTACGCTCCAAAGTACATAAGGGGTGAGTTTTCCCAATATGTCTTGCCATATGAAGAACTGGGAATCGATGTGGACGCGCTTCTTGGGAAGATGGATATCCCCCAGTATATCATTGATGCCGGGAAAAACAGGGATGGCAAGATCGTTGCGCTCCCCGTGCTATCGGACGCAAATGTCTTCATGTACCGGCGTTCTGTGGCCAGGGAGGTTTTTGGCACCGATGACCCCGACAAAATATCCGAGATCATCGGAGGCGGTACCCAAAGCTGGGACAAGTTCCTTGAGGCAGCCAAAACACTTAAGAAACACGGTTATTATATAGTATCCGGACCAGGTGACCTGTTTTACCTTATCAATGAAAAATGTTCGGTTTCCGATCTTTTCAGTGAAGACTTCAGGATAAAGCCTGAATGGGAAAAATTCATGGACATTGCAAAGCTCCTTTATGACAACGGGTATATGAAGGATACCGAGTTATGGAGCGAAGAATGGTATAACGACACCAGGGGGAAAGGAGATAAGGTTTTCGGCACATTTACAGTCACAGAATACAGATACGATGATCAAGGCCTGAAGAACGGCTATGGCGATATCTTCGGCGACTGGGCAATATGCCTGCCGCCTTTCCAGGTCCAGACAGATTCCTATTCAGGAATAATGGTCAGCAAAAATGCCGCCAATAAGGAACTGGTCAAATCCATAATCGAGTGGTTAACCCTGGACGGTTCAGAAACGGGTTATCAGTATCTGATTGCAAACGGCAGGATTTTTGATGGACAAAGGTTCACCGTGATCTCCAGAACTGTTCTGAATGAGACTGAAAACATAGTCGGCTTTCTTGGAAACCAGGATGTAAATCCCGTAGTCCATAACGCGTTGAACAGGCTGGAAGAACTCTACAATCCCGATCCAAAGACGGAGGATGAAGGCTACCTCGTTATATATTGGGAGTTTATGACTGAAACCAACGCCTACATTCGTGGTGAAAAGAGTAAGGAGACCGCCATTTCAGACTTTATAGAAGGCATACGGCGGCGATGGAAGGAAACCGGATCGATGTGGTAACCTTTCAGGTATATAAAATGAGGGTTTGGCCATAAATGAGAGTAGTAAAAATGAAAATCAACAAGGGAAAATACATATTCTCAATTGCACTGTGTATTCTTACTTTCGCGGTTATTCTTGCGGCGCTGCCAGGCTGCGGCGATACCGGCGGAAACCTTCAAAACGAGCCTTACGATGAGGGTGCTGGTGCAATTTCCCCGACCCCTTCTGCGGTCGTAACTCCCGTAAATAACGATAATCCCGGAAAAGATCAGGAACAGGGCGGTTCGGCCGGTAAAAAGGTTCTGAATATCTATTCCTACGATGAAGAACTGGAATATATTGTGAAAAAATATGCCCAACTCCATCCGGAATTTGACTATGAAATCCGGTTTATATACACTCCGGTCATTGATGATTACAACACCCTCCGCTTACTCCTTGATAACCTTGAGAGTGATTCTGATAATACGGCGGACATATACAGCATACCCGCCGCATATGCTTCAAGGTTTATCAAAGGGGAGATGTCGGACTACGCCTGCACCTATAAGGAGCTTGGCATTGATGTGGAGAATGCCATTAAAAAGGCTGATATACCGCAGTACATAGTGGATGCAGGGACAAACCCCGACGGTGAGGTAATCGCTTTGCCCTACAAGCCTTATGTAAATGTTTTCATGTATCGGCGGTCAATTGCCAGGGAGGTCTTTGGAACCGATGATCCCGATAAAATCTCCGAGATTATAGGCGGGGGCACCGAAAGCTGGGATAAATTCCTGCAAGCAGCGCAAACCCTGAAGGAGTACGGGTATTATATCGTTCCCGGATGCCAGGATTTATCCCGCATGATAGATACAGGGATTTTGATCTCCCAGCAGGATTCAGGCACGGAATTTGATATCAGTCCGGACTGGAAAGAATTCATGGATATGTCAAAAGCCTTTTTTGACAAAGGCTATATCAGCGGAGATATCCGGTCATGGGGTGATGAATGGGTTGCGTGCATCAACGGCAAAGGTGATAAAAAGGCGTTTGGTACTGTTATCATGCTCGATTTTATTGATACCGGTTTTGCCCTTGATTTCTACCTGAAAGATACTGCCGGTGACTGGGGTATTTGCCTTCCGCCCTTCAAAACCGCAGATGGCAATATAACCGGGATAATGGTAAATAAAAACTCTCCCCTCAAGGACGAGCTGAAGGCGCTGATCGAATGGATCACGCTGGACTGCACTGAAAACGGGCTCCAGTATCTCAGGGCCAGCGGCACCCTTTATGAAAGGGGTGTGGATGGACCTAATACCTTTGAGATGTACGGTGGCAAAAGAACGGTTGTTTCCGGGACTGTCCTTAATAACATTAACACCAGCCTTGACTTTCTTGGCGGACAAAATATCAATCCTGTGGTATACGGTGCGATGAGGACGACAACCCGGGAATACCAGTCATTCAAGAGCCCGGAAGCCGCATACTTTTTCAAATGGGTTGAAGAAACCATGGAGTACGTAAGCGGCCGTAAGGATAAGGATACTGCCGTGGCTGATTTTATGCAGGAAGCAGAGGAAACAAACCGGTGGTACAGGGAATTATTCGGTGATTATGAAATGCTGCACCTGCTGCCATGGTAAGGTCAATATGGTTGGCAAACTTATTTTTTATCGACTTGGACTCTGGTATAATACTGATTGTATTGCCAGAGTCTTTTTCGGAGGTAAACTAAATGCCCTATGATATAGCAATTATCGGGGCCGGACCGGCTGGAGCCACGCTGGCCAGGCTTCTTGATAAAAGATACAGGATACTGCTGCTTGACAAACGCGATCTGCTGGAACCTGAGGAAGAAGAAAGATCAAAGTGCTGCGGCGGGCTTCTTGCGCCGGACGCCCAGAAGGTACTGGGCAGGATGGGCCTGGCCGTACCCGCGGGGGTGCTGGTGAGCCCCCAGCTTTTCCTGGTAAGGACAATAGATTTTGATAACAAGCTTGAGCGGTTTTACCAGCGCTTTTACTTTAACATGGACCGCAGGCGGTTTGACGAGTGGCTGGTTTCGCTGATTCCACCCCATGTGGATATGGGTATGAATTGCAGGTTTACATCCCTGGCCGAAGGAAACGAGGGCTACGAAATAGCCTTTATTCATGGGAACAGGATCTACACCGAAAAGGCAAGGGTTCTCGTGGCGGCCAACGGGGCGTGGTCCAATGCAAGGCGCCAGGTTTTCCCGGAAAGCGAAAAGATAAAAAGATATATTGCCATCCAGGAATGGTATGAAACCACAGAGGATATACCGTACTACGGAGCCATTTTCGACAGCGTTGTGACTGACTTTTATTCATGGATTATCGCAAAGGACGGCAAAATGGTAATTGGTTCAGCCCTGGAGCCATCAAAGGAAGCCAGGGAGAAATTTGAGAGGCTGAAAAATGAGCTTAGGGATTACGGCTATTATTTCGGAAAGAGGATCAAGCAGGAAGGAGCGTATCTTTTGCGTCCGCAGTCAG
>JAAYFY010000059.1 GCA_012728015.1 Clostridiaceae bacterium
AACGGTCATGATGCCGACGTACAGATCGCCCCCGTAAAACTGGAGGGTCGAATTGCACAGGAACTGGATCAGCGAGTTGGTAGCCTGCATGACGAAGCCTGAGATTCCAAGGCCGATTATTCTCCGGATTCTTGCGCCATCCAGTATGAAGCTGCTTCTTTTCAATGTATAAATGGCCTTTTTGCCAGTCAGGAACCTGAGGACCCATGCGGCTGACACACCCTGTGAGATGATGGTGGCGAGGGCTGCTCCCTGAATACCCATCCCAAACACAAAGATAAAAACGGGATCGAGGATGATGTTGAGGACAGCCCCGATAATAACGGTCAGCATCCCCGTGCGCCCGAAACCCTGAGAGTTGATGAAGTTGTTCATCCCAAGGCTTATCATGACAAAAACATTGCCAAGCAAATATATGGTCAGGTAGCTATCCGCATATGGATAGGTTATATCGCTTGCGCCGAACAGGTACAGCATGGGCTTTCTGATAAGGATCCCCAGCACGGTAAGCACGATTCCGGTGGCCGCAAGCATGACGAAGGAGTTACCCATAATCCGTTCGGCTTCCGCATGGTTGGACCTGCCCCGTTCTATGGAGCACAGGGGCGCGCCTCCCATGCCGAAAAGGTTTGCAAAGGCCGCCACAATGGAAATAGCCGGGAGACATATCCCCAGGCCTGTCAGGGCTGTAAAACCGATATCGGGAATCATTGATATGTAAATACGGTCAACTATGTTATAGAGAACGTTGACAAGCTGCGCCAGGGTCATGGGAATGGCCATGCTTATTATGTTTTTTACAATGCTGCCCTTTGAAAAGTCGTTCCTTGTATCCATGCCGCGCTCCGGTTAATGATTAATTGCCGGTCCTTTTACCGGCTTAGATTCCCATCCATTATAGCATAAAACAGAAAGCCGGTGACGAAAGTGACATCACCGGCTTTTTGCATTTACCAGATATTCATTTGCAGGAATGGTTATCAGCCTGCAGCCTCGGCAGAGTCATCCTCAGCAGGGGATGCTTCTCCCTTGCGCTGCTTTGAAACGGCCAGGATGGCTTCAATTATGAGACCAACAGCGAGCAGTGCTATAAGCAGCGAAAGCACACCTATTACCATGTTTCCGGCCTTGAGATTCTGCACCATTAGGATGACCAGGGCTGACAGGGCAACGCAGATCATGAATACGGCAGGAATTGCCGTATAGATGCTCTTCTTCTTGCGCTTGAGCAGCCATACGCTGATAGCTGTGAGGGCAAGGGCACCGAGCAGCTGGTTGACTGATCCGAATATCGGCCATATCTTTGTGTAACCATATTGCAGGAGTCCCCAGGCGGCAAGTATGCTGATGACGGTGGCGACATACTTGTTGCCGATTATCTTCTTAAGGGCTGGTACTGAATCTCCCAGTTCCTGCAGCATGTACCTGGCGATACGTGTAGCCGTGTCGAGAGATGTGAGTGCAAACGATGCAAATGCAAGAACCACAAAGACCATGCCGAAATCTTTCGGAATTCCGAAGCCTGCTATCATGGACGAAACGCCATTAGCGAAGGTTTGGACGGGAGTGGCATTTTCAAACGGCTTTCCGTAGCATGCGATTGCCAGCAGGGCCAGGACTGCTACCATCCCTTCAATGAGCATGGCTCCATATCCCACGGGTTTGATATCTTTTTCGTTATCAATCTGCTTAGCAGTGGTTCCCGAGGAAACCAGCGAATGGAAGCCTGAAATAGCTCCGCACGCGACAGTCACGAACAGCAGCGGGAACAGGGGGTTACCGCTGGAGGGCATGAAGCTTGTGAAGGCCGGCATGCTGATAGTCGGGTTGGAAACAAACAGACCTACCACTCCGCCAATCAGCATCGCATAAAGCAGGAATGAGCACAGGTAGTCGCGGGGCTGCAACAGGAACCATACGGGCAGGACTGATGCAAGGAATATATATACAAGCATGATATAAGTCCAGGTGGTCTGACTGAACTTCAAAACCGGGAATATGTAGCCGATGGCTATGAAAATCGCCAGTCCGATGATTCCCATGGGTACCGATGCCTTGGCCGAAATGTTGAATTTCCTGGTTGTGGCACCGAATATGATTGCGAGCAGGATGAACAGTATTGAAATTGTTCCTGAGCGGGCTCCGTTCAATACATCAGGTGTTTCGGGATTATGCGCGAATGTCGAAGCGCAGATATCGGTGAAAGCAGCCACTACAAGGATGAGTGTAAGCCAGGCAAAAACATTGAACAGGATCCTGGCACGCTTTCCTATATTGACCGATATGATCTCACCGATGGACTTGGCCTTGTGCCGTACAGATGCAAACAGAGCACCGTAGTCGTGAACGCCGCCTACAAAGATGCTGCCCAGTACAATCCACAGATAAACCGGAAGCCAGCCAAACACTGCTGCAAGAATAGGTCCGGTTATCGGGCCTGCGCCGGCGATTGAAGAGAAGTGATGTCCCAGAAGCACGCGTGTGCTGGTGGGATCATAGTCAACACCATCTTTCATGGTGTGGGCAGGAGTGGGTTTGCTTGGATCAATGCCCCATTTTTTAGCCAGCATTGAGCCATAGGTAGCATATGCGGCTATAAACAGGACAAGACCAATGAATAAGAGTAGGATAGCCATTGTACCGCCTCCTCAATTAATTGGGGTGTATTCCACAACCGATGGAATCGGTTTGTGTCAGGTTTGGATCCGGACCCGAAAGATCCGGGCTTAGAGAATCTTCAAACAGCTTTTTCATCTCAAGGACTCTTTTGCCGCAAAAAATCTCTCCATCCTGCAGGGAAACGCCGGTAATCCCGGCTTTGGCCCAGCCATGGAGAGACAGAAGGAAACTCCTGGTCAGTGAAAATTTTTCTATATATTTTTTCACATCATCGGCAACTGGGTTTTGAAATACAATAACCAGGTTGATAAGGGTAAGATAACTTTCGCTGTTGGGTTTCGCTATTTCCCGGATATTTTCCTTAAGCCATCGGGATAATTCCAGTACCTGGTCCAGGTTTTCGGCGGTATGGACAAGAATTATACTCTGGACCTCAAACTTGTCAATGACATCCTTGCTGGTGATCAGCGTACGGCCGATAGTATCGGAATAACAGGCCGAAAGAAGGAAGGAACGGTTGGCTACAACAGGATGCTTTATGACCCTGAAATACTTCGACAGTATATTTTCGAGACTGTCTATGTACGGTTCAAGTTCAATCACGATGATTACCATCCATAAGTAATAGTCGGTGTTTCAAGTAACTGTTTGTATTACTTGAACTATTCCAGCAAAGTCTTAATAATAATGTTTATTAAAAATATATAATAGGCAACATCATTTGTCAATGTTTGTACATTCTATGTATGGAGTCGTGTTGCCGCCGGCTTTTTGGCAGGCTGACAGAAAAATATTTCCATAGCCTTCCCGGGCCTTTTTCGATGATTAATGCTATCCTTATTTCAACGTTCATGCGGGCTGCCCATTTTCCTGCTGATTTTTGACGATGGCACAGATGTTTTTTACAGCGCAAGCTTAAGCGGCAGCGATGCTGCTGATTTGGCATACTCAACGGGATAGGCCTGAGTCTTTTTTAATTACGTCAGGTAACTTTTTGCCCCGTCATTCGTCAATATAAGTGTTTACAGACTATACGACCGGACTAATGAGGAGAAGGAGCATGCTTAAGAGAAAAACCGGCAATAAAGAACATGAGGATACTGCCAGGTCCATTGAGGAGATATGCGTTTCCACCTGGGAATCGGTATACCGCTATATATACTTCAAGGTCCAGAACCGTGAGGAGGCCGAGGATATTACGCAGGAAACCTATGCCAGAGCGCTCTCGTTCCTTAGGGACAACCGGCTCAGGGAGGGACCCCATCTTGGGTTCTTAAGGTCGGTGGCGCTGAATGTCCTGCGGGACAGGTGGCGCAGGAAAAAAAGGATAGGACCAATCGTCAGTATTTACGGAACCGAATCCAACATGGCTGTGGATGATATTGCCGAGCAGAGCGCTATCCGCTCCATGGTGAGGGAGGCGTTGGACTGCCTGACTCAGGAACACCGTACGGTTATAGAGCTCAGGATCCTGAAAGGCTTTTCAACCGCGGAAACTGCTGAAATCATGAATAAGAAAGAGGGCACCGTACGCGTTATCCTGTATCGTGCCCTGAAAAAACTTGCAGAAAAGCTGGACGCGAATTATTGAAGGAGGGCTGATATGGTGGGCAGCATCGAGAAAAAAATATCGGATTATATTGACGATCTGAACGCCGGGAAAAAGCCGGATTCTCATGAATCGGCAGATGAATCCCCGGAATTCGAGGAACTTGCCGGGATTGTCAGGATAGTGCGCTGTCTGAAGGAACCTGAAATGCCCGGTGCGGATTATCCGAAGAAACTGGTTGCGGCTGTAACCCCCGGACAGACACATACAACAGTGAGTAAAAAGAAAAAAAAAGCATGGTTTGCCTGGACGGCCGCCGCGGCGGCAGTGCTTGTTTTGGCATTGCTGCTTAATTTCGTGCTTCCCTTTACCGGGAGCACCAACATAGTATACGCCATGGAACAGGCGTTTTCCGGGGTCAAGGCGTACCGCGGTGTTTTGGAGATCGTGAGTATAAATGAGGAAGGCGAGGAAATCCTGCAGTCCAGGCGCGAGGTATGGGCAGACCGGGATGGCCGGTATTATGTTAGGGAACTTGAGGGAATCCGAAGGAATCTGGTTACAGTGAACAACGGGCAGAAGAAATGGCAGGTCCTGTCCGAAGAAAAGACTGTAACCATTTTCCCGGCGTTTCCGGACCCGTACCGGTTCACCTTCGAACTGGGAGATGAAATCCGACAGGTGGGAAATGCCCTGAAAACGAAGGTGGTTGGCGAGGAGAGGATAGCCGGAAGAACAGCAATCGTTATTGAGGTTACACCCGGCGGAGGATTACCCTACAGGTTATGGGTGGACAGGGATACCAGTCTGCCGCTCAAAAAGCAATGCGCCATGTACAACGCGCTTCAATACAGGGCTTCCTATACCGAAATAGAATTCTTCGACGCCATACCTGATGAATTGCTGGCGTACAGCCTTCCCGAGGGATACACCGAAACGGACAGGTATCCCGGGCAGATGGTGAATAATATCCAGGAGGTCGTGGATATGGCAGGGTTTGAACCCAGGCTTCCGGCAGGGGTTCCCGACGGGTACAGGCTGGACGGAATGTCGGTGATGGATGGAGATAAAACCGTAAAGTTCAGTTATGTGTCACTTGATGGGAAAAACACTGTTATCATACTGCAGGCTGTTGCCAGGGATGGGTTCAGGCCGGCTTCCATGGCAACCCTGGGCAGGATCGGGGAAAAAACCGCGGAGGTCCAGTCGCCTGTATCTGATGCGGCAGGTGTCCTTGCCGATGCCGGGCCATATGAAGGAGCGGCCGGTATAAGCTCCATACGCTGGCAGGCATCGGGCATGGAGTATGCCGTTATTGGAAATGCTTCCCTGGGTGACCTTATCCTCTTTGCCGACAGCGTTTCAGACGGCCTGGTGCAGATCCCCGCGGAAATCCCGGAACATGAAACCATCAAACCTCAGGTGGACGTGGAGGTGGATATGGCGGTTGAAGAAAACGAACAGAAGAGCGTGGACAACGGCCATACCCCCTGGAAGCTGGATCCTGTTTTTACGGCCCATGTATTTGTCAATCTGCATATATCACCAGGTGGGATACATGGTGAGTACGCTGTTGATTACACGGAACTCGCGGTAATTTCGAACAATGGGGTTGAGGCAATTGTGGAAGTCGGCGGGGATGTTACGCAAATCAGGAAGGTCTACCTGAAGAAACTTGTCAGGCAGGACGGCACCGGAATATGGACCGTTGTCGGCTACGATCCCGTGTCACCTTAAGGCTATTACACCTGCCTGATATACAAGGTTTCACAGACGGACTGCGGCTCCATAAAGAAAAACAGGGCAGGAAGCTGTCATGCCCCGGATATGGACATTTGGCAAGGCAAGACTTAACAGGTCTTGCCTTTCATTTGATTGAAATTACTGACTGATATGAGGTAAGCTAATGTAAAAGGGGGTATGAAGTGTGGATAACTATATCGTCACCATAGCCCGTGAATACGGCAGCGGAGGCCGGTTGATAGGAAAGGAGCTTGCAAAGGAACTGGATATCGCCTTCTATGACAGGGAACTCATTGTCCTTGCTGCAAAGGAAAGCGGATTGGCCGAAGAGTTTGTGCAGAAGATGGAGTACAAAAGGACTATCAGCTTTATTAACAACCTGTATATGACCGGTTATGAGCTTCCGGTATCCGAGAAGATTTTCCTTGCACAGTGCAAGGTGATACGGCAGGTCGCGGAGGAAGGTTCATGCGTGATTGTGGGCAGGTGCGCCGACTATGTCCTGAGGGATGTGCCCAACTGCATCAGGGTCTTCGTACACGCCCCGATGGAAGAAAGGATCAAGAGGATCAGGGAGGTTTAC
Organism: Clostridiaceae bacterium; assembly: GCA_012728015.1. Classification (GTDB taxonomy): domain Bacteria; phylum Bacillota; class Clostridia; order DSM-8532; family DSM-8532; genus Thermoclostridium_A. The sequence continues at coordinate 6,495 of JAAYFY010000059.1, forward strand.
GGGGAAGAACAGCCCAACCTGGAGGATTTCATCCGGAAGCAGGACAAAAACCGCGCTTCGTATTATAATTATTATACCCATGGCAAATGGGGAAAGGCACAGAACTACCATCTCTGCATAGACAGCAGCATTGGTATTCCGGCCTCGGTACGCGTTATCAAGGAACTCGTGGCAGAATATACGAAAAGGTGATACATGAAATGGACGATACGACTCAGGTACGACAGGAAAACAAAATGGGCGTGATGCCCGTTGGCAAGCTGCTAATCACCATGTCAATCCCCATGATGGCTTCAATGATTGTACAGGCACTTTACAACATAGTGGACAGCATCTTTGTTTCCTATGTCAATGAAAACGCCCTTACGGCCGTATCCCTGGCCTTCCCGATACAGAACCTGATGATCGCCTTCGGATCGGGTACGGGCACAGGTGTTAACGCACTGTTATCGAAAAGTCTCGGGGAGAAGAATTTTGATCGGGCCAACAAAGCCGCCGTCAATGGTATTTTTCTTTTTTTCCTGACCTATGTCGCGTTTGCGGCCTTTGGACTGCTGGGATCAAGGGCGTTCTTTCTGTCCCAGACCGACACTTCTGAAATAGTGAATTACGGGGCCGATTACCTGTCGGTTTGCACCATATTCTCTATTTCCCTTTTCGGGCAGATCATATTTGAAAGGCTTCTACAGGCCACCGGAAAGACCTTTTATGTCATGATCACACATATCGTCGGGGCCGTCGTCAATATCATACTGGACCCTATCATGATTTTCGGGCTTCTTGGCTTTCCGGCACTGGGCGTAAAGGGCGCCGCCATCGCTACTGTAATCGGGCAGACCTGCGGTTTTATGGCTGCCGTATGGTTCAATATGCGGAAGAACCATGATGTCAAAATCTCATTCAAAAAGTTCAGGCCGGATCCCGGAACCATCGGGAGGATCTATGCGGTGGGCATACCATCAACACTGATGATCTCCATCGGCTCAGTCATGAACTATTTCCTGAACAGGATACTCCTTTCCTTCACTGAGACGGCCAGCGCTGTTTTCGGAGTCTATTTCCGCATCCAGAGCTTCGTCGGCATGCCCATCATCGGTATGAACCAGGCCTTGATTCCCATAGTTGCATACAATTTCGGGGCAAGGAAGAAGGACCGCCTGCTTAAGGCAGTACGGCTGTGCATAACATACGCGGTTTGCTTTACGCTGTTAGGGCTCCTGCTGTTCCAGCTGTTCCCGGATGAAATACTGATGCTTTTCAATGCCACTGAAAACATGCTTGCCATTGGCATCCCGGCGTTGAGAATCATAAGCCTCAGCTTTATCTTCATGGGGTTCTGCATAATTGCGGGAGGAGTGTTCCAGGCCCTGGCCAGGGGCGTGCTGAGCCTTTCGGTGTCGGTCATCAGGCAACTGGTGGTGCTGCTTCCGGCGGCATACCTGCTGTCCCTTACAGGTTCGGTAAATGCGGTCTGGTGGGCTTTTCCGATTGCCGAAACAGCATCGCTCATTTTCAGCGCCGTATTTTTAAGGCATGTTTACAGGAAGCAGATCATGAAACTGGACCAGGAGATCGTAGTGCCATAATCAAACCAGGGGGACGGTTCCTCTGGTTCGAGCCAGAGGAACCGTCCCCAAGGAACTGTTGAATAATTTGCCGTGTCCGATTATAATATGTTTTGTAATATTCCGGCGGTTTGCTTGTAAAACCCCGGTTATTATATGAAGTACGGTTATATGGAACCATATATCCACTTCTTATCAGGATGGTAGAACGGGAGGAAGGAAAGAATGCCCATCACTGAAATACTTGCCCGCAACGCGAAACTATACGGCAACGAACTTGCACTGACAGAAATCAATCTTGATCTCCAGGATCGCCACAACGTAATATGGCGCGAATACGAACTTATTGAGAACAACCCGGCAGGCGAATACCGTGTAAGTATGACCTGGAGAGTCTTTGACGAAAAGGCAAATCGTATGGCAAACCTCCTGCTGAAGAGAGGGATAAAGAAAGGCCAAAAGGTTGTCATTCTGCTTATGAATTGCCTCGAATGGCTGCCAATCTATTTTGGGATATTGAAAGCAGGCGCGGTGGCCGTGCCGCTGAATTTCCGCTATACGGCCGAGGAGATCAAATACTGCCTGAACCTGTCGGATACCGTGGCACTGATCTTCGGTCCCGAATTCATCGGACGCCTTGAGACCATATACGACCAGATACCCCAGGTAAAACTGCTGCTGTACGCGGGAGAAGGCAGGCCTTCCTTTGCCGAAAGCTATGACAGGATGACAGCCAACTGCTGCTCCGAAGCGCCGGATATCAAACTTTCAGATGATGACGATGCCGCCATATATTTCTCCTCAGGGACCACGGGATTTCCCAAGGCCATCCTGCATACCCACAGGAGCCTCATGTGTGCCTGCGAAACCGAGCAGGCACACCACGGCCAGACCCGTGAGGACAACTTCCTGTGCATACCGCCCCTGTACCATACGGGAGCCAAGATGCACTGGTTCGGAAGCCTGCTTGCGGGCAGCAAGGCCGTGCTGCTGCGGGGTATAAAGCCCGACTGGATCCTAAGGACCATTTCGGAAGAAAGAATCACCATCGTATGGCTCCTGGTGCCCTGGGCCCAGGATATCCTGGATGCCATAGAGCGTGGCGACGTTAACCTTGATGGCTATGAGCTGTCCCAGTGGAGGCTCATGCATATCGGCGCCCAGCCGGTGCCCCCGAGCCTGATAAAGCGCTGGAAGAAGTACTTCCCGCACCATCTCTACGACACCAATTACGGGCTCAGCGAGTCCATCGGCCCGGGCTGCGTGCACCTTGGCGTTGAGAACATACATAAGGTGGGCGCCATAGGCAAGCCCGGACACAACTGGGAAGCAAAGATAGTTGATGATAATCTGAACCCCGTTCCCCAGGGAGAAGTGGGGGAGTTGGCTGTTAAAGGTCCTGGCGTGATGAAATGCTACTATAAGGATCCGAAGGCAACCGAGGCAGTCCTTAAGGGCGGCTGGCTGCTTACTGGTGATATGGCCAGGATGGATGAAGACGGCTTCATCTACCTGGTGGACAGGAAGAAGGATGTCATCATCAGCGGCGGCGAGAATATCTACCCTGTCCAGATTGAAGACTTCCTCAGGGCGCATGATGCCATCAAGGATGCTGCGGTTATAGGGCTTCCCGATGAGCGCGTGGGCGAGATCGCAGCCGCAATTATCGAGCTTAAGCCCGGAGCAAAATGCACCGAAGAAGATATCTTTGAGTTCTGCAGGGAACTGCCCAGGTATAAGAGGCCGCGCAGGATCATCTTTGATAAGGTGCCCCGCAATCCCACCGGGAAGATTGAAAAACCCAAATTGAGGGAGAAATATGGTGTCCAAAGACTGGTTGAAGCCCAGACCATAAGATAGTGACCAGGCGGCAGGAAACTCCTGCCGTTTGTTTTTTGCCCGGGTCCGCATTTTGTCCGCACCGGCTTTTTCCCGCCCCTGCAGCGGATTCCCCTTGCCTGGTATCGGGGCTTCTGCGGGTTTTGTATTATTGCCGGTATATGGACTGGCTGTGCTGTTTTGGATATAATGCAGGATGAATGGAAAACATCTTATGATGCCATAACATGCCGACCATGTGTTGAAAGGAGAAGAATGCCATGCAGAAGGCCGTTGAGATTCAAAGCAGGAACCTAACCTTAAGGGGGATGCTGCACATCCCGGACAATACATCGGGCAAAATCCCCGTGGTATGCATCTTCCACGGCTTTACCGGGACCAAGGTCGAACCCCACTTCATTTTCGTAAAGCTGTCCAGACGCCTTGAAAAGATAGGAATAGCGAGCGTGCGCTTTGATTTCGGCGGAAGCGGTGAAAGCGACGGGGAATTTAAGGACATGACCCTGTTCACCGAGCTTGAGGATGCCAAGGCCATACTGGAATACGCGAAATCCCTGCCCTTTGCCGATCCCGAAAGGATTGGAGTTGTGGGCCTCAGCCTTGGCGGCACCATAGCCAGCGTGCTGGCAGGCGATCGCAGGGAGGATGTAGCGGCTCTGTGCCTGTGGGCTCCTGCCGGGGATATGAAAAGAAGGATCTTGGAAGACTGGACCGAAGCAGAGATTCAGGCCTTACGTTCAAGAGGATGGTGGGATATGGGAGGAAACGTCATAGGCGTCGGTTTATTGGATTCTGCGCTAAGTCTGGATGTTTACCGAAGAGCGGCCCAATATGGCAAAAAGGTCCTGCTGCTTCACGGCGACAGGGACCAGATGGTTCCACACCAGGTTTCTGAGCAGTATCTTGAGGTCTATGGCAGCAATGCCGACCTGCATACCGTAAAAGACGGGGACCACACCTTCAACAGGAAGGACTGGGAAGACGAAGTGATTGATTATACAGTAGGCTTTTTTACAGGCGAACTCCTCGGGGCAAAAGATTAGGGACAGGCGTAATAAAGCGGTGGGAAGGAAAAGCTGATGAAGTTGTTGAAAACTGGCGATATCCAGATCAGGGATCCATTTGTGCTTAAAGAAAACCGAAACTATTATCTCTTCGGGTCCACCGACAGGGATATATGGAAGGGTCCGGGAACAGGTTTTGATGCCTATGTGGGGCATGACCTGGAGTACTGGGAGGGACCCTACCCGGCTTTCCGCCCCGATGCTGGTTTCTGGGGGAAGGATAATTTCTGGGCGCCCGAAGTGTACGAATACCGGGGCGCCTGGTATATGTTCGCCACCTTCCGGGGTGAAAACATGATGCGTGGCACTGCAATCCTTAAAGCCCGCCATCCTTTGGGTCCTTATGAGCCCTGGAGCGAAGGCGCGGTTACACCAAAGGACCGGATGAGCCTGGACGGTACCCTGTTCGTTGACGATGATGGGCAGCCCTGGATGGTCTTCTGCCATGAATGGGTGCAGATAAAAGATGGGGCAATCTGCGCCATGAAACTCTCAAAAGACCTTAAAAAGCCTGCCGGAGAGCCCGTGGAACTGTTCAGGTCCACCTTGGCGCCGTGGTCGGTGATGGTGGAGTCAAAGAGCAATAATGTCAAGGGTTGGGTGACCGACGGGCCTTTTCTTCACCGCATGAACAACCGTAAGCTTCTCATGCTGTGGTCCTGCATGGGGCCTTCAGGCTATTGCATCGGCTATGCTGTATCCAGAAGCGGTAATATACTCGGCCCGTGGAAACAGGCTAACGCGCCTCTGTTCGACAGGGACGGCGGGCATGGCATGATATTTGAAACCTACGACGGAAGGCTTCTTCTGGCTATACATACGCCCAACAAGACGCCCCATGAGCGGGCGGCGTTTTTCCCGTTGAGGGAAACCGATGAAGGGCTGGAGCTGGGCACGGCATGTGCCGTATGTTCATTATCCCCCTGACTTACACAATCATTCCGGGAATCATATATTATGATATCGATGGATAAATCGGGGGGATTTTCGGAAAATGTATCCGTTTACTTTGCAGGGTGCCATGGATTATGCCAGGAGAGGGCTTATAGAGGCATGGGTCCATGGTTTTTTGAACGGTCCCGGGCATAACAAGGCCTTTTCGGACGGACTGAAACTCAAGCGCCGGTACTTTGCGGGTCCCATGCTTGTTGAACTGGACAGGTTAAAGAGATGCTGCGGTCCTGAACCGGGCATGATCTACCGGGTGGACAAAGAAGGCTTTGAAAGCATTGTAAATGGTATGATCCAGGCCCTGCGGCACGGGTGGGATATGCCGCCCCTTATCGTCAATTATGCCAATGGTTATTTTGAGGTCAATGACGGCAACCACCGCCATGAAGCCCTCAAACGTATTGGAGTTAAAGTATGCTACGCCATATTCTGGACAACTGATCCAAGGGATTATCAGGCACTGCTATTGATGGGCAGCCGGACAATCGCGTAAGCAAGTTTTTAATTGGAATCCTTAGAGCCCTCGCAACGTTTTCCCGTCTTCAATCGTATTAGAAGTGAAAGGGGGAAGTTTGGTGGGACGTTCTTTATTGCGTACGGATGAAGAACTGTCACGGATCTATCATCGCCATGTAAAAACGGTATACCGTGTGTGTTTCATGTACATGAAAAACAGCCATGACACCGAGGATATGGTGCAGAATACCTTCCTTCGTCTATTGAAAGATGGGACGCGGTTTGAAAGCGAGGAACACGAAAAGGCATGGTTGATCAGGACAGCCACGAATCTGTGCAAGGACCATTTTCGACACTGGTGGAGCAGGAGGGTGGGCATGGACGCGGTGGCTGATGCTGCGTCCGAGGATGCCGTAACCATTGATGAGACTCTTGAAAAGGTCCTCAGGCTTCCTTCCAGGTATAAAACAGCTATTTACATGTATTATTACGAAGGGTATTCCACCGAGGAGATTGCACGGATCCTCGGAAAGAAGGCGTCTACCGTAAGAAGCCACCTTCATCAAGGGAGAAAACTTCTTAGAATAGAAATGGAGGGAGATGCGGGATGAAACGTGAAGAGTTAAGGCGCGCGTTCGACAGTATCGGCCCCAGCCGGGAAGCCGAGAAGAGAATGCTGAACAATATATTGTATAAATCCGGAAAAGCAAGGGAAGAAAAGACCAGGCCATCATTCAGCTTCAGGAAGGCTGTACCCGTGCTGGCAATAGCCCTGGTGGTGGTGGCCGGCATCGCGTTATGGGGTATAGCAACGGGTAACCTGACCGGCAGAAACGCTGATGATGGCAGGCTGATCGCCAATGACAGCATAGGGTCGGGGCCCGGCAGGGAGGATGCTGTATATGTGCTCAAGGACCAGTTCCAGCTTGGAGAAAGGCATTATATACTTCTCAGGGACGAGCAGCGGAAAGAGTACGGACTTCCCGGAACCATCAGCGACGGGGATATCGGCGACAAGATTGCTGTCATATCCACGAGCGTCGATGAAAGCCTGGTAGGCCTTGAGGTGTACAGGTACATCCCTGCCGGCGGCGAAGGCGTGGTTGCCGTAAAGAGGGAGGATAGCTGGCAGTTGTTCAGATTCCTTTCCTTCGAAAGCTATATAAACAATAAGGACGAGGACGCCAGGGCTTACCTGGAACTTTACGGTATATACAGCGCCGATGATATAGAAAAGATATTGTTCATCGGGCACAGCGAGCGGGCAAAACTTGAAAACCGCATGGAAATCCTGGCTGAGCTGACCGACATGGACAGAATAAAAACGTTCTACGATTACTACTCGGCCATACCCGATTCCAGCGAAAGATATTTTGACAAGCTGTTCGGCAATACGGGCAGCGACCATGGCGGCGAATATGTGGATGCTGTTCCCGACCCGGCAATGCCCGAAAAAAGCGACAGGGTGGTACCACCTGTGCCGCCTGATTACAGGGATGGAGTAATATACGACATGCCGGTTGCGCCTGACTATACCGGCCAGGATGCCGTACCGGATCCCTCAGGAAACTATGGAACTGAACCTGCGAATGCCGCCGATGACCTGGCAGGGCGTACATCAGCGAAGTCCGGGGTACAGCCAGGTTACCAGGGCGAAACCTCGGCGAGCTACAGCGGCAGCGTTGGCAGCGATGCCCTTGGCAACCCCATTACCATAAGGATTTACAACAGGAGCGGGGTATACCTGGAAACCGTATATTATCCGAACATGGGGTTCATTTCAAGGCATGAGGTAAACGATGAGTTTGCGGCGTTCTTAAGGGGCTGCATGGCAAAGTAGAAAGACAGGCCGCAAGAACCGATATGAAAGGCAAAACATAATACCGGGGCGGGGATGTATTTTCTGCCCTGGTATTTTTTTCCAGAATGGAAAACAGCAGTCTAAGACCCCTGCTTTTCTTTCAGCTTGAGCTTGTGTGCCGGCTCGGTGACACTGTCAATTTTTATGGCGAATGATGTTTTGTTGCGGATATCCTCATCGGTGATGAAATGGACATCCAGCAGTCCATCGGACTGGTAGCCTGTCCTCAGGTAATTGACCTTGGCCAGGCATCGGCTCCAGCCGTCGAGCCAGTTTATAAACAGTTCTTTCTGTTCTCCGGTCCCGTCGAAATGTACCAGGAGATCTATATCGCTTCCCGGCCTGGCGGTCCCGTTGCTGGTGCTGCCGATAAGATACATGGCCTTGACCCCGTACAGATCCGGGTCAAGCTCGGCGGCAAGCTGTTCCGCCATGTAAAAGCGCCAGCGCCAGGAGTTACCATCACTGTGGTAGTCATCAAGGGTTGCGCGGCTAATCTTTTTCGGCTTCTCAGCGGCATGCCTGGCAAGATACCCCAAGGCTTCACCCAGGTCCGCGTTCATGGCCACATTGAGCATAAGACCATCCGATTCCTCCGGCACGTTAATGACCCTTACAACATCCTCAAGATGCCTGTATTCGGGAAAAAGCTCCGCCAGCATGTTCCGGGATTTCAGCAAAAACCTGTAGTTGAACACCGTGTTTGTATCTTCAGGATAGAGGGGGAGGACCCTTATACCGGCTTCCACAAGGTCCTGGAAGAAGTGGGTTCCGAAAGAGAGCTCGGGCACGTACCCAGCCTTTGCCACAGCCATCTCCATCAGGGCCGCTGTGTTGTTGATTTCGGAATAGGTTACGGGAACGCCCAGCTTGATGTCGCCGCGGCTGCCCCAGCGTCCCGGGCCTATCAGGATGAACTGGCGCTTGGGGAGAACGGCATTCAGCATGCCCACCAGCCGGGCTGTATTCTTCATGTCCTCCGGGTTTTCGAGACTGCCGTAGTGCTCGGGATCAACATACACGATATGGGATATGTTTTTTATCAGGCCGTTTGAAATATACCTGTTCGCCGAGAATATGACATTCTCTTTGGGTATATCCTGGGGAATGGAGGCAGGGGCGCTGTCCCCGCTGTAACTTTGCGGCCTGCACTGCAGCAGGTACAAGTCTTCTCCGTCCGAAGCGAATTCGATGTCCACGGGATGACCGATCTTCTCCTTGAGGATATTGAGCATGGCAGCCATCTGCTTGACGAATTTCGTCCTGGAAATGATGCCATTGAAGGTAACGATAAGGTCGTCGCGCTTGAAGTCGATCTCAAACCTGTTGGCATCCCTGATATGGTCGTATTCGGCAATTGATACGACCTTTTCGATATTCCCGATCCTGTCGCCGTATTCCCTGAGAATATCCGCCACATCGACGGTCTTGAAGACGCCTTCCTCAAGATCGATGACATCCATCTTCTTCGGTGAATAGCGCCTGATTTCTTCCGGCACGATATTGACCCTGATCCCGGGCTGTCCGGGGGAGAGAAGCACTGAAAAATCATCGCTTAACCTATCCACTGCACGGGTGCCAAGCCCGGGGACAATCCGCAGAAGCCCGTCCTCCCGCCGTATCCTGGGCGACCAGCGGTATTCGTTGTTGCTGAAAGCTACGCCTGAGAAGAGAGGGAAGAAATATCTGCCTACCCTTTTGCCCACCACCTGCTGGATCATGATGCCCATTTCCTCATGGACATCCAGGAGGCCTCTCTCTGCACGGTACTGGATGGGATCCGGGCTGTAAACCGACGCGTAAACCTCCAGTATGGCGTCTATCAGCGCTTCCAGGCGCTCCTTCTTGGTGCCCGTGTTAGCCAGGAAAAGGCTTTTGTACTTTCCGGAAAAAGCGGAACCTATCTGATCCTCCAGCGTGCTTGAGCTTCGTACGATGATCGGTACATCCCCCAGGTCGTCCAGCGCGACAGACAGGCTTCTGACGATCTCGGGGGGCAGTTGGGAGTTCTTGACCAGTTGCACGATATTCGGATATTCGATGCGCACCTCCTGCAAGTCCTTGTATTTCTGTTCATTGAGTTCCTCAAGATTGTTGTACTGGAGAAATTCGGTGATGGCATCGGTGGTAATATACCAGGTATGGGGTGTCTTTACCGTGCCAAGGAGGGGTGAAAACTCGCTTTCGGTTTCAAGTATCTTTTTGGCCAGGATCATGCCGTTGCTCTTGCCCCCCAGCCTGCCCTGGCTGTCTACAGGGTGGATGATCTGGTTAATGATATCGAAGAAATCGTTCAGATCGATATACTGCTTGGCCACATTGACAAACTCTGGCCTGTCGGACAGCAGGCGGCTGATCAGGCCAACATTGAGCCAGCGTTCCTTCGGCGAATACCGCAGGTCCGAATCGGTCATCACATGCTTCAGCTTCCGTATCTCCTCAATGATATTCCTGAGGGAGGGAGAAGTGCTTTGGATTGCCTTGATCAGTGAATGAGCCTTTTCCTCCCGGATCCATTTTTTGACCAGTGAGCCCAGTTCACTGCCGCTGATGCTCTTTTCCGCGATTTGGAACAGTTTGTCACAGACAATTGTAATATCACCCAGTGGCTCCTTTATGGCAGGGGCGTTGGCATAGGCCGTGTCGTCATCTTTTTCGGCAGCGGCTCCGCTGAAGATTTCCGAAACTTCCTTAATGCCGTTTATCATAAGGTAATGGGTAAGCTTTCTGCATATATGCTTCATCAAGGCAGGATCGGCATCGCGGATGAAATCCATGATAAGATCCCAGTCACTGCCGACGGGCTGCTGTGCCTTTGGATCCAGACCCGAGCCCATCCTTGACTTCATCTGGCGGTAACTGATCATCTGACCGATGCGGTATGCGACAGCCTTGATGAGGGTTTTCTCCTTTTCGAGAAAATACCCCTCTTCTGTTTCGGGCACATGCTCGGTGTAAACTACCTCAATACTGCCGACGGCCTTATCGTCCACAAATATGCCGCATGTGTCCGATATGGGTGACACGATGAAGCCGGGAGTCTGGTAACTGCAGTTGTTGTATAAGATCTTGGCCTGACACAGCTCGGGGAATCTCCAGCCAGAGGGCAGGACCCTTACAATCCTCTCAAACACTTCCGGAAGGGTCAGCTGATGGTTGGCAAGGATATTGTCCACCTGGTAAAGGCAGTTCAGTTCCTTTTCGCGTTCTTTTAAAATATCCAGCAGATTCTCAGCCGCATTTGCCATTTTATCATCCATAGGCAGAAATCCTCCCATCCAGGCGGAGGGGCCCCGGTCCGGGGAAATCCTGGCCATGTGTTCATTTATTATAATACAAAAAAGAGGGCTGCATAACCAGCCCCCTTTTAGTTACAGATCATACCCAACCGCGGCTTTTTACCGCCTGGGCCACACGGTTGATGGCAATGACGTACGCGGCGTCGCGCATGGTCAGGTTCTTGTCCTGCGCCAGTTCGTACACTGCCCTGTACGCCGAGGTCATCTTGGTATCCAGCTTTGCGAGGACCTCGTCCTTTTCCCAGTAATAGTTCATATTGCACTGTACCTGCTCGAAGTAGCTGCAGGTAACGCCTCCGGCATTGGCAAGGAAATCGGGGATAACGAATATGCCCTTATCAATGAGCACCTTGTCGGCATCATTGGTGGTAGGACCATTGGCCGCTTCGAGGACCACCTTGACCTGGCTGCTGATCTTGTTTACATTGTCAATCGTTATCTGGTTTTCCAGGGCGGCGGGCACCAGGATGTCGACATCCTGCTCGATCCAGGCTTCTCCGGGAAGTACCTCGTAACCCAGGTCCGCAGCCTTTTCCTTATCGATGGTGCCGAACTTGTCGGTGATGCCAAGAAGCTCATCGATGCTCATGCCGCTCTTCCTGCGGAAGGTATAGGCCTTCTTGTCATTGTTGTCCCAGCAGGAGATGGCGATGACCTTGCCGCCCAGCTGGATGTAGAGCTTGACAGCATGCTGGGCCACATTACCGAAGCCCTGGAAGCTTGCGGTTGTCTTTGTGATGTCTATTCCCAGGTTCTTCAGTGCTTCGCGCAGGACATATATAACCCCGAAACCGGTAGCCTCTGTCCTACCAAGGGAACCTCCCATGCCGACGGGCTTGCCTGTGATGAATCCCGGGTACTTTGCACCGTGTATGGTTTCATATTCATCCAGCATCCAGAGCATATGCCTGGCATTGGTCATAACGTCGGGAGCCGGCACGTCGGATAACGGCCCGACGTTTTTGGCAAGCTGGCGTATGTAACCGCGGCAGATCTGCTCCTGCTCCCTCTCGGACAGGCTGTGGGGATCGCAGATTACGCCGCCCTTGCCGCCACCGAGCGGGATATCAACAACGGAGCACTTCCATGTCATCCACATGGACAGGGCGCGGATGGTATCAATGGTCTCCATGGGATGGAACCTGATGCCGCCTTTAGCCGGCCCTCTGGCGTCGTTGTGCTGAACACGGAAGCCCTTGAATACTTTATAGCTTCCGTCATCCATGCGGACGGGAATCAAAAAGTGGTACTCTCGCATAGGCTGCCGGAGCAGTTCCCTGGTAGCATCGTCCAGGCCAAGCTGGGCGGCTACCTTGTCAAATTGTGCCTGTGCGGTTTCAAAGGGGTTATAGGGTGAGTTACTCATGGTCTGACCTCCAAACATATATTTCTATTTTATTGGCAATAATACATTTATTGCCTAATGCCATACAAAATATGAGATATCTGGAAAGATCGTTTAAATGACAATGGGCACTCAACCGAAAAAGTTGAGATGCCCGGGAACTCAGTCAAATCAAGGTCTTGCATGTTGCTGGAATTCATTATAACCGTGCTTCCATTGGCTGTCAATCATTGAAGCGGTTGGAATTAATAGAAAATTGGCAATAAAAAGGGATTAAAGGATATAATAGGATCATGATCACTTTTATTCCTTCCTGCGTTTTGGATGCCTGATACTTAAAGCAGCGACGACCGGGGAAGGGCAGCCAGGCGGCCGATGTATGGGCCTTATGCCGGTCTTCCGTTTATTCATGCCTTATACGCATTGGAAGGATTCTATCTGGTCAAGGTCAATACCGAAGAACACCCATCTGAAACCGGTCCACCGGAAACCCGCTATCGATCTGCGTCCCAGGGTTACCGGGAAAAGCCAAAACGGCTGCCCCCTTCTTGGCCATATGAAGGTGAACCTGAACAGGCAGAAACGTATGGAACCCGGATCAACAGCAAGCGGAACAATGGCTGGCCTGGCTGGTATTGTTTGGGGCGGCGGGCCGCTGGGCACCTGGAACCCGGGCCGGGGCGGGAATCCCGGAAATCCTGGAAACTGCTGGAGTTTTAGATCAAATACAAGTCTGAAGGGCTGTTTAACGTATGTTTTCGGTATATCGGGAATAATGCTTATATCCATGGCAAAACCTCCTTCCAAAGCTATCTCTGTTACCAGTATATGTACAAGCTTGCGGAAGGGGACATGCCAGGCGCTTTTACGAGGAGACCGCAATGGCAAAAAGGACGGCTGCCTGGGTTTTGCCCCGCATTGCCGTCCTTTGAAAGCTTTCCCGTATGTATCAATCGTAGGGCTTTATGGTCTGTATTGTACCGTCGGGATTGTATTTCAGTTCCGTGTATTTGACGCAGCGCTTGTTGTCGATTCCTCCCGACAGGGAACTGTCGTGGTAGAACAGGTACCATTTGCCCTTGAACTCGACTATTGAATGGTGGGTGGTCCAGCCGATAACCGGTTCAAGTATGCGGCCCTTGTAAACAAAGGGGCCTTTCGGGTTCTTGCTGATTGCGTAGACAAGGTAGTGGGTGGTGCCTGTGGAATAGGAGAGATAGTAATAACCGTTATATTTATGCATCCACGGGCCTTCGAAATACCTCCTGTCCTCGTCTCCCGCGGTTATAGGCTTTCCGTTTTCGTCAAGGATCAGGACCTCCTGGGACGGTTCCTTGAAACTGAGCATGTCATCGCTGAGTTCAGCGACCCTGGGTCCGAGGGCAGGTTCATCTCCCGAGGGACCCGGGGCATCGGGGTCGAAGGTGCCTGTCTGCCATTTCTCCAACTGTCCTCCCCACAGGCCTCCGAAATACATGTAAGCCCTGCCGTCGTCATCAATGAATACGGCCGGATCCATGCTGAAGCTTCCCTCTATGTAGTTTGGCTCCGGTTTGAACGGGCCTGCAGGGTTCGGGCTTGTGGCGACACCGATTCTGAATCTGCCTTCCTTGTCCCTGGCAGGGAAGTAGAAATAATACATATTGTTTTTATATGCGCAATCCGGCGCCCACATCTGTTTTGAAACCCATGGGACGTCCTTCATGTGCAGTACCTGGCCATGATCTATGACTGGTGAATCAAAGTCATCCAGGGAAAGAACATGATAGTCTTCCATGGCATACTGATCTCCGTTGTCGTTAGATGGAATGTCCAGGTCAAGGTCATGGGATGGATAGATGTACAGTTTCCCTTCAAAAACATGGGCTGACGGGTCAGCGGTGTAAATGTGCTCCACTAAAGGATGTTTCGGTTTTGGAATCGAGCATTTTTTCATGTCGGTCCTCCTCCTGGCAAAAAATAATGTAAAACAAAATGTTAAATTAAGTAAAGATTATTACTATATCAGGTATACCCAACTATTCAATCCTTTAAACTTCTTTTTTTAAGCGGCTGAACAGGCGTTCAAAAAAGGACTTCCCCACTGGGCTTTTTGGACTGCCTCTGCCTGCCCCTGTATTCTCCACGGTACTTATTATTGAAGGCTTGGCAGCGACGAAGATGGGCTTGCCATTATTCTTCGAATATACTATGTTGATCCTTCCGCCGGATTTCCTGTCCGAAGGCTGCCTGCCCGCAGCCTTGTTCCCGGTCATGAAGCCCGCGGAAGCGGCGGTATGTTCTCCTTTGCCTGTTTTCCCCCGGCCTTTTGCTTTCCCGGCTTTTTCACGCGAGGTCTTTGAACGGGAAGATTTCCTTCCGGCTTTGCGGGAGTGCCGCCGTTTCTCTGCCGGCTTTCCTGCGTCTTCAGCAGCCTTGTCGGAAAGGGCGTGGGATTTAATCCATTGCTCCACCTCTCCGGCGTGGATGACAAGTTCGGATTCATCCGGCCATTCCGCTTCCTCGATCAGGACGCCTATATGTTCCTCTATCTCGTAAAGAGTCATAATATCGTCCCTTGTTACCAGGGAAACGGCCTGTCCCATCTGCCCTGCGCGACCGGTCCGGCCTATCCTGTGGATATAACTGTCCCTGTCGTTGGGGACATCGTAATTTACCACCAGTGATAAGCCTTCAACGTGGATTCCCCTGGCTGCCACGTCGGTGGCCACCAGGAGCTGAAAGCCACCTTCCTTGAACTGCTGCATGGTGGCGAGGCGTCTGCCCTGTGGTATATCTCCGTGAAGAGCCTGGGCGGCGTATCCTTTCCTCTTCAGGTACCTTGCAACGCGGTCTGCGGCTAATCTGGTGTTACAGAAAACCATGCAGCTTTCGGGGCGCATATACAGGAGCAGCCGGTTCAGGCATTCAAGCTTTTTCTTTTCCTCAGCACGGTAGTAGCACTGGCTGACCGTGTCCACGGTCTTGGTGGGAGACTCTATCTCAATGGTCAGGGGATCTTTCATGTACTTAACGCATATATTCCCGATTTCAGGAGGTATGGTGGCAGAAAAAAGAAGGGTTACACGGTCCCTGGGGAGGGTCCAGATAATCTTTTCAACCTGGTCGATAAAGCCCATATCCAGCATCCGGTCAGCCTCGTCCAGGACCAGGAAGCGTATATTCCGGGTGTCCAGGCTGCCATTAAGAATATGGTCATAAACCCGTCCCGGAGTACCCGTAATGATGGACAGGCCCTGGTTTATGGCCTGGATTTCGAGAGCCATGCTGTGCTTGCCATACACAGCCGTAGTCCTGTGCCTGAGGTGCTTTGACAGGAGCTTGAGATCGTTGTCCACCTGGACCGCCAGTTCCCTTGTGGAGGTGAGGATCAGGCTCTGGGGGCCGGGCGCTTCAGGATCGGTCAACTGTAATATTGAAACGCCGAAAACCGCTGTCTTGCCGCTTCCGGTCTTGGACCTGACGATGATGTCCTGCTGCTTCAATATGTGTGGTATGGCCTTGCTCTGTATTTCGGTTGGCGTGGTGTAGCCCATGTGATTCTTGACAAGTTGCATTTATTGACACCATTGGGCAGCGTATGCTATGATGTAGAAAAGCTGACAGGAAGTCGGCATTCCGGCAATAGCCATATAGCCAATGTATGAAGGATACCATGAAGGTATTTGCCTTGTTAACGGAGGGCGGTATTTTTATGGTATTTTTTGTTGCCCAAAAAGAGAAACGTGACCTGTAGTGAATAAAGTACGGTCACACATGATCCCAATAGGGAGGTTTGAGTAATGAAAAAACAATCCGTAAAACTGCTTACCCTTTCAGGCCTGTTCCTGGCCCTTGGACTTCTGCTGCCCTTCCTGACGGGCCAGATCCCGAATATCGGAAAGATGATGCTTCCCATGCACATCCCGGTCCTGCTGGCCGGGTTCGTATGCGGATGGCCTTACGGGCTGGTGGTAGGCCTTATCTGCCCCCTGCTAAGGAGCGTGACTTTTGGCGCGCCGTCCATGACAAATGCCGTGCCCATGGCTTTTGAACTGGCGGCATACGGCTTTGCGACCGGGCTTTTGTACAAGCTGTTCCCGAAAAAGAATATATTCATATATACGGCACTGATTATCTCCATGTTATTCGGCAGGATTGTCTGGGCTGCCGCCAGTTATGGCTTTAACCAAATCATAGGATCGTCTTTTACCTGGGAAATGTTTGTCGCGGGCGCGTTCGTTAACGCTATTCCCGGGATCATCCTCCAGATCGTGCTGATTCCTGTCCTGGTCATGGCATTGAAAAAAGCCGGGTATATAGGGGACGCAAGATAATGGACTTAAGAAGCATACTTATTATGCATGCCGCCCTGTATCCGAAAATGCAGGTACAGGACATGTACAAGCTGGTCTACCAAAACGAATTTGGAGGAGGACACCTGGTAAGCGACGAACAGGAAAGCCTCCGGCGCCTGCTGGCCGAGCATGAGTATATAAGACAGGCCGGAAGAAAGATTCCGGAAGGATACCAATTTATCGACATAGGCAACGGCCTGTGCAGGCTGGATTTATCTGTCCTTGAGCATACCGCCATCAGCCCGTCCACGGTAAACCGGTTTTTCGTCAATACCTCCAAGGAAGTGAAAGGATTCATTCCGGGCTTCGAGAAAAAACTGGATGTCCTCCGGCATTGCTGCTCGACCGGCGAGGTTGGGTTTCCGCCCGCGGACCTGGAAGCGTTCCTGGACACTTATAGGATCAAGGGCTATCCCATGGTCAGCCACAGCGAGATCTACAGGGCTGAATACTTCCCTGCCTATCGCGTCGTTAAGGCCGAATACCGCAAATACCTCAAGGTGTTCGTTGAAACGGACAACCTTATGCGGACCAGGGAGCGGGTACTGGTTGCCATAGACGGGAACAGCGGTGCGGGAAAAAGCTTTCTGGCGGATCTGATTGCCGGTGTATACGACTGCAACCTGTTTCATATGGATGATTTCTTCCTGCGGCCCGGGCAAAGGACTGAAGAACGGCTGAACAAAGCAGGTGAGTTTGTGGATCATGAAAGGTTCAGCCAGGAGGTAATCCAGGGATTGAAAAGCGGGCGGCCGTTCAGTTACAGGAAATTTGACTGCGGCACGATGGACCTTGGAGAAACGGTATATGTCCAGCACAAAAAGCTTAATGTTATTGAAGGCTCCTACAGCATGCATCCGTCCCTGGCAGAAAACTACGACCTTAAAATCTTTCTCCACATAGACCCCAGGGGGCAGGAGCGGAGGATACGGGAAAGAAACGGTGAAGGGATGCTGCAAAGGTTCCTCGGCGAGTGGATACCAAGGGAGAACAGGTACTTTGAGGAAATGGACATCCGGGAAAAGTGCCACCTTGTATTTGGTGTATGATGAAATTTTAGAAATGGATGCATATAAAGCTCAAATCGGGACATGATAGGTGATGTAAAGGGTTTGACGAGTCAGCCAGGTCTGGCGCCTGGCTGATAGAAGTGCTCTTTACGGATTGTCAACTTAATAGTATGGAAAAAGCCATGGCAGGTCTTTATGATCTGCCATGGCTTTTTTCAGCGCTTCTCAAACCTTTGCAGAAATCATACAGGGGTAGGATTCATGTATTTTGTGGACAATGTATAATTATTATTCGAACTTACAAATTCACATTTCGAACAAAATATAAATTTTGCAGTTGACAAAATGAACTATAAAGTTCTAAAATAGAATATAAAGATTCAGCAAAATTACTCAACAGACAACTCGTCAAATACTCAAAATAAGGGGGATTCAAATGAGGTTAGGGTTTTATGCGAACTATACGGAAAGGACGGCAGAATTTGCACACAGGGTAGGCTTCGGAAGCATGGAACTGTCTGCATGGCCGGCATCTACACTCAATGCGGATACCATAACGGACAAACAGATTACGGCCATACTCAAGGACCTGGAATCAAAAGACATTGAGATTTCAGCCTTGGGTTATTATCCGAATTACCTGTCACCGGACAGGAAGGCTGCTGAAGAAGCGAGGCGCTACTTTATCAAGGTGCTCGATCTTGCAAAACGTATGGGCGTTTCGACGGTTGCAACATTTGCAGGCCGCGATCCGGATAAAACAGTGGAAGACAATCTGCCTGAATTCAGGGAAGTCTTTACAAGATTCTGCGATGAAGCCGCAAAGCGCAATGTCAGAATCGCCATCGAGAACTGCCCGATGATGGATCACAGGACTCTTAAGGGCGAGAATATCGCTTATTCGCCTGAAATATGGAAAGCCATGTTTGAAGCAGTTCCGGCTGATAACTTAGGTCTGGAGCTTGATCCGGCCCATATGGTATGGCAGGGTATCGACTATATTAAGGCAATATACGATTTTGGACATAAGATATTCCATACCCATGCAAAGGATATGGAAATCAGGAGGGACGTCCTCGCAAGATGCGGTATTTACGGTATCTTGTTTGACAAGGTTGATGACTTCGGTCATGGCTGGTGGCGCGGACGTGCTCCAGGCTGGGGTGAGGTAAACTGGCATCGCTTCATTACTGCCCTTCTTGATGTCGGGTATACCGGCAACATCGATATTGAACACGAAGATCCCGTTTTCGCCAAAGCAGCCAATCTCGGTGTTGAGATTAATGAAGAAAGCGATATTATCAACAATTACAGCACAGAGGAAAGCGGCCTGATCCTGGGTTACAACACATTATCCGTTCTTATTCCCAAATAAATGTTCTTTAAGCCTTTACCTACCATTTGCCCTCTCCTGCTGCCGGATCACAACACCGCATCCGGAATAGCAGGAGAGGGACACCTCACAACCAGTAAGCCGGTGTATTTATAACAGGTCTTTGCAGGATGGTATCATTATTCATTTAAACAGAATAGGAGGTCAAACAATGAAAAAGAGGATCTATTGCGTAATCTCAATGATTCTGCTGGCCGCAATGCTGTTCGGCGCCTGCGGCGGCAGCAGCCAGCCGGGTTCTACTGCGTCTGCTTCACCGGGGACATCTGGATCTTCGCAAACAGGCAGCACAGGCGGGGACCAGATTAAGGATGTACCCAGAGAAAAAACAGTAGTTTTTGAAAACATCGAGGGTCGTGTCCCACTGCCGGACAACCAGAACCAGTACACCGACAACCAGTACCTGGACTGGGGTATGTGGCAGGCAAACCAGGAGTCTCTCTTCTATTACAACTACGAAACCGGCGAGATCATGCCCTGGCAGGCAAAGGGCTATGAATTCAACGATGATTTTACAAAGGTTAAGATCTTCATTCGTGAAGGCGTCAAATGGCAGGATGGCGAACCATTTACGGCCGACGACGTGGTATTTACCATCAATATGATAAAGAGCCATCCTGAACTGCGTTATTCAACCGACATGAATACTTATGTCCAGGATGTTGTGGCAAATAACGATCATGAGGTTGAGTTCACATTGACACAGAGCTACCCCTCATTCGTAATGGACTACTTCTCGGTAAAGGTATGGGATACATTGCTGATTGCGCCTGAGCACATATGGAAAGATGTGGATCCGGTAACTTTCAGCAACTATGACCTTGCAAAGGGGTATCCTGTCGGGACCGGTCCTTACAAGCTGGTTCGTTCCACAGAAACCGAACAGGTTTACGACCGGTGTGATACATGGTGGGGCGCCGAAACAGGCTTTATGGATATGCCGAAACCGGAGCGTGCCATTTGGCTGACGGTTGGTTCCGAAGAACTGCGTGCAGCCAAGTTGGTCAGCAATGAAATTGACGCGGCCTGGACACTCGGACGCAGCAACTATGAAACTGCAAAGGCAAAGAACAATAACATCGTTTCATGGTATGAAGATCTGCCTTATGCTTACCTTGATCCAGGCGCCAGGGGCCTGTACTTTAACTGTGATGTGTTCCCATTCAATGATCCTGACGTAAGACATGCAATAAACCATGCAATTAACCGGGATGAAATCGTTGCCATTGCTTACGAAGGAATGACAGAACCGTCCTATACCATGTATCCGACATATCCGCCTTTGAAAGCATTCCTGGACAGGAATGAGGACCTGTTTGAAAAGTATGACATCAAGTCATATGATGTCCAGAAGTGCAAGGATATCATGACGTCAAAGGGATTTACCCTGGATTCCGAGGGACTCTGGAGAGATTCCGGCGGCAACCGGATTACCTTTACCATCATAGCCAGATCAGGAGAATCAGACAAGGTAAAGGTCGGCCCGATCCTGGTGCAACAATTGCGTCAGGCAGGCTTTGACGTAGACTTCCAGGCTCTTGAGAGTGCAATGTACTACAATGAAACCCAGTCCGGTTCGGCAGTAGTATGGCTGTCTGACCAACTGTCCAGTGTGTCTGATCCATACAGTATGCTTGATGCTTTCCACAGTAAATGGTATAAACCCGTCGGTGAGTTATCATCAAAGCCGAGCCGTTACAGAAACAGCGAATTTGATGCGTTAGTGGAACAAATGTCCGTCCTGGCACCGTCCGATCCCAGGTTCATGGAGCTTGCCGACCAGGCATTTGAGATCTGGCTGCGCGATCTGCCGTGTATCGGACTTGTTCAGGCATATCTGCTTACGCCATTCAATTCCACTTACTGGACCAATTGGCCCGATGCAAATAACAACTACATACATCCGGGGCACTGGTGGGTAACCGGTAATATCCTGCTCCATAATATTGAACCAGCCAAATAAACCGTTAGCCCGCCTTCTGCGCGGAAGCCATGTATGAAAACGGCTTCCGCGCAGAAAATCCATATTCGCAGCAATTGAGGAAGGAACGGAATCTCAAATGAGTATTAAGTACTTATCAAAACGGATTCTCGTATTTATAGTGACCATAATCCTGGCTGTTACAATAAATTTTTTCATTCCACGACTAACCCCACAGAATCCTGTGGCTGCTTTGGTCGGCAAAATGGTGAGCAAAGGCATTACAGTTGTAGACAGCGATGCAATCGTCCAGAAGTACACAGAGCAGTTCGGCATGAATGATCCGTTGCCCGTGCAATACTTCAAGTACCTGAAAAATGTTATTTTACACGGGGATCTGGGCTATTCCATTTCCTACTTTCCGGGAAAAGTAACTGACGTTATTATTAGAGCAATCCCGTATACGGTAATCATTATGATCATTGCAAACGTGATTGCCTTCGTAGTGGGAAACCTGCTGGGAGCGCTGTGTGTGTGGAAGAAAAGCCCTAAGCTTGTTAAGGGTGTAGTATATTTCATGATGCCATTCTCCACAATTCCATATTACATATTGGCCTTGATTCTCCTTTACCTGTTTGCAATACTTCTGCCGATTTTCCCGATCGGGGGCGTTTCAACAGCCGGCAGCGCCGGAGGTTTTTCGTTCAAGGCAATCTGGGATACCGTATCACACGCGGTGCTTCCCATACTTTCCGTAGTATTGTCTCTTATAGGTTTTTGGGCATTGAGCATGCGTGGAATCATGGCAACCGTCTTGGGTGAGGATTATCTTATGTACGCGCAGGCCCGCGGCCTTAAGCCAGGCAGGATCTTCTTCAGTTATGCTGTTCGGAATTCCCTGCTCCCCCAGATTACCGCTTTTGGAATTGATATTGGAAAGATCATATCCGGTTCGATATTGGTTGAGATTGTATTCAATTACCCTGGAGTCGGAATGGTTCTTTATAACGCGTTGCGTACGGCAGATTATTTTGTTATCCAGGGTGTTGTTATGTTTATAGTTGTTTCGGTCGCCCTTACAATGCTGATTGTGGATCTTATACTTCCCAAACTGGATCCCACCATTAAGTATGAGTAGAGGAGGAGTTGCATTTTGAGCGCATTATCTCAGATACGTAAGATAAATAAACGCATGCCTACTCTCCTGCCTGGAATTATTCTGCTGCTGATTCTGGTCATTCCGCCGACATTGGGCAGACCGTTTTTAGACCTTGAACTGACCCAGATTTCGTCCTCCAGGATAAATATCCCTCCTGGCGCTGAATATCCTCTCGGGACCCAGAGCGAAGGACGTGATATGCTGACCATACTGATCCTGGGTACGGGCGCAACGCTCAAGATCGGCCTTATTGCCGGCGCCATCGGACTTGCTGTGGGGGCCATTCTGGGCATGATTTCCGGTTATTTCGGAGGATTCATTGATAAGACCATCAGTGCAATTGTTGACTCATTTATTACCATACCGCCCCTTGCAATCCTGATATTGATTGCCGCAGCTACAAAAACAATGTCTATAGAAGGTATGGGAATCATAGTGGCATTGACCGCATGGATGCAGCCGACGCGTATTATCCGTTCACAAATGCTTTCGATGAAAGAGCGCAATTATATTCGTCTGGCAAAATTATCCGATATGGGCAGTATCAAGATAATTTTCACGGAGATACTGCCGAATCTGATACCGTTTTTGGCAGCTGCGTTTGTCAATGGTGTGTCTACCGCAATCCTCTCATCCATAGGCTTGGAGGTATTGGGTTTGGGATCTCAGCAGACGCTCTCCCTGGGGATGACCATCTATTATGCCAATTATTACTCCGCTATGTGGCGCGGCATCTGGTGGTGGTGGCTTCCCCCGGTAATAGTGATAGTGCTGATATTTATTGCACTGTTTTTGATCAGCCTTTCACTTGATGAAATCGGAAATCCGAAATTCAACCGTCTATAAATGAAACATATGGAGGCTTAAGATGGATTCGATTTTAAGCGTTAGAAATATATCAGTAAAATATCAGACCTCAAGAGGCTGGTTCCCTGCCGTGTCAGGTGTGAACTTCTCTGTGAAAAAGGACGAGGTTTTCGGTATTGTCGGAGAATCAGGCTCGGGCAAGTCCACGTTATGCATGGGTCTGCTTAAGCTTCTTCCAACATCTGCGCAGGTGGAGGTTGACAGTATCCTGTTTGATGACAGGGAGCTAAGCGGAATAAAGGAAGAGGAGCTCAGGCGAGTTCGCTGGGAGGGAATATCCTATATCCCGCAAAGCGCGATGAATACTTTGAACCCGGTAAAACGCATCAGGGCGCATTTTTATGAGACCATTACCGACCATGAAGGGAAGAAGAGCAAAGCAGAGCTGGAAAGACGTACATATGAAGCGTTGAAGCGCGTTCATCTGGAAACGAGCGTGGCAGACCAGTATGCCCATGAGCTTTCTGGTGGAATGAAACAGCGTGTATGCATCGCAATGAGTACCTTGCTTAACCCGAAGCTTATTATTGCCGATGAGCCGACAAGTGCTCTTGATGTTATATCACAGCGAACAGTCCTTGAAATCCTGTCAAAGGTACGAAAGAGTACCAGCGCTTCAATGATACTTATTGGCCATGATATGGCTTTGCAGGCGCAGATAGCAGATCGCATGGGTGTCATGTTTGCCGGGTATTTTGTGGAGATCGGTGAAGTTAAAGATATCTTCAGAAACCCCATACATCCCTATACCCAGCGATTAATACGCTCCATACCATCGATCAGGCAAAAAGAGAACATACATGATTTGGCCAGTGACGAGTTAAGTCCCGAGGAGCTTGAACGCTTTAAAACGCCCAGGCCTCTCATAGAGGCCGAGAAAGGTCATTTCGTCGCTGAGTTCAAATAATTGTGGGAGGAACGGACATGTCGGAGTACTTGCTGGAGGTTAAGAATCTTACCAGGATCTTTACTAGTAAAAGAAAAAAGACGGTAGCACTGAAGGATGTCTCATTAGCAATGGAGAGAGATAATCCCAAAACATTGGCCGTAGTTGGTGAAAGCGGCAGTGGAAAGAGTACGCTTGCAAATCATATCTTGGGGTTCCTGAAACCTACTTCCGGACAGGTCCTTTTTGAGGGAAAGGACATTAATCGTCAGAACAGGCAGCAGCACAAGCAATATCGTCAAAAGGTGCAGGCTATCTTCCAGAATCCGTTTGATACTTTTAACCCCTTTTACAAAGTGGATCATGTTTTTCACATGCTAGTCAGCCATTTTCATGTGGCGCCATCCAGGAAAAAAGCACTTCCGCTTATCGAACAGGCATTGGAAATGGTCAGGCTGAACCCTGGCGATGTTTTGGGAAAGTACTCCCACCAGCTTTCAGGAGGGCAGCAGCAGCGCATCATGATTGCCAGATGCCTTCTTCTGAAACCAAAGCTGCTGATTGCGGATGAACCTGTTTCAATGATTGATGCATCATTGAGGGTGACTGTCCTGGACGTTATGGAAAAGATTAAAACCCAAAACAGGATATCGCAGCTTTACATAACCCATGACCTTTCTACCGCATTGCAGATCAGCGATGACATCATTGTCATGTACAAGGGACATATTGTGGAGAAAGGGCCGGCGATAGAAGTTATACAGTCTCCGGCACATCCATATACGCAATTGCTAATTCAGTGTATTCCACTGCCATCACCGGAAGAACGTTGGGAATCCCCAATTGACATACAGGACACGAGACGGATAGAAAGCGAGGAAGCATGCTGCTTTTGTGATCGATGTCCCAAAGCGGCAGACATCTGCTTCCGCCGCCAGCCTGGTTATACACAGGTAAGCGATGAACACAGCGTTGCATGTTATCTTTATGGCGATAAAACAGAATAAGGAAAAAGGGAGTTGAGTGTATGAAAGTTTCAATCAGCCAAATAACAACGTATCCAAAGGATATGGAAACAGATGCCATGACTTTCAGCCGTGCTGGACTGAAGAATGTGGAACTGACCTTTGATAAGGTCTATGCCTATTTGAAGCAGCATACCCTGGATGAAATGCGGGAACTCTTTGACAAATCAGGGCTTAGGGCTGTTTCTGCAATAGGGCTTGCGCCCGAAACCGCAGGGCTGCTTCTGGCTTCCGGGGAAACGTGGAGTAAATATCAAAACAAGCTTGAAGAGCAAATACAGATAAGCTCAAAAATGGGCTGCGGCCTGATAGGTGTCGGTGCGGATCCAAAGGGTTATGTTTATGACAACTGGGAACGCCAGGCCGTGGATAATCTCAGGAGGGCAGGGGATATAGCCGCAAAATACAACATGAAATTAGGCCTTGAGTTTATGTATCTGCCTGAGCCTGTAGGGCCCTTTGTCCTGGATCATCTCAGGGAAACCGTGGAGCTTGTATTAAGGGCTGACCATCCGAATATAGGTTATTTTCTGGACCTGTTCCATATGCATAATGGCGGCGACGGGCTTGAAATCCTGGAAGATATTGACATGAGAAAACTCCTGAACGTCCATTTCTGTGATGCTGCAAACAAACCCGCTGGTACATTGTTTGACGGTGACAGATTGCTTCCGGGCAAGGGCTGTTTGCCGCTGGATGACATTGTGGTACTGTTGAAAAGGCGGGGATACAACGGATACCTGTGTCTTGAATTATTGAATGAAGAACTGTGGAATATGGAAGCGCAACCGGCTGCCGACTTGTGCCGTGCGGCCATGGTCAGGTATGAAAACATATAACACAAAAATACATGGTGAAAAGGTGATCGGCATGAAAAAGCAAAGAGTTAAAACAGGCATTATTGGAACCGGTTTTATTGGCGCGGCTCATATTGAGGCTCTGCGCAGAATTGGAATCTGCGACGTAATAGCTGTGGCAGACATCAACCTGGACCTGGCGAAAAAGATCGCCCGGCGATGGGACATACCCCTGACCTATGAAAGATATGAGGATTTGATCAAGAATCCGGATATTGATGTTGTACACATCGCTACGCCTAATAACCTGCATTATCCTGTTGCCGAACTGGCAATCCGCAGTGGAAAGCATGTTGTGTGTGAAAAACCCCTGGTTCTCAATACCAAGGAAGCCAAGGCTCTCCTTGAAATAGCCGGGAACAGCAATTGTGTGACAGCAGTATCATTCAACTTAAGGTATTATCCGCTGGTGCAGCAAGCCAGGAAGATGGTGCAAGGCAACAGTCTTGGGAGGATATTCTCGTATCACGGGAGATATCTGCAGGATTGGCTGCTATTTGATACAGATTATTCCTGGCGCGTTGACAGCAGTATCAGCGGACCAACCAGGGCTATATCGGATATTGGCTCCCATTGGCTGGATATGGCTGAGTATATCCTGGGACAGAGGGTTGCGGCAGTTTGCGCGGATATCAGGACATTCCATCCTGTTCGTAAAAAGCCAAAGGCAAGCGGCAAGACATTCCAAAAAGCAAGTGAAGATCAGGAATATGAAAATGTGGAAATAGATACTGAAGATTATGCAGCGCTGCTTATCCGGTTTGAAAACGATGTACCCGGAACCCTGACTATCAGCCAGGCATCTGCCGGACGCAAGAATTACCTGGAATTCGAAGTCGATGGTGAAAAGAAGGCATTGAGCTGGAACTCTGAAAATCCCAATGAAATGTGGATAGGAAAACGGGACAGCTTCAACCAGCTGCTGATAAAAGATCCTTCCCTGGTTGATGAAGGGGCAGCGCAATTCATATCATTCCCCGGAGGTCATACCGAGGGCTTTCCTGATACGCAAAAACAACTTTTTAAGCAAGTATACGAATACATACAGGAGGAAAACCACATTAAGGGCATAGCAGCGCCTTTCCCGACTTTTAAAGACGGCTGCCATATTGTTGCGCTCAGTGAAGCGATTCTGCAAAGCGCCCGCAGCCATGCCTGGGTAGAACTGTAACGGGATGCTGGCCCGGTGTATTTAACATATGATGTACTTAATGATAGGCTTGGTGATAGTATGCAGTTGTGCGTACAGTGCCATCCAGAAATCTGTTCCCCAAAGGATTGATCCGTTTGTAGCTTTGTCTGTAACATATTTTACAGCGGCATTGTTATGCACAATACTTGCGGCAGTATTTACGGGGAAAGAAGAAATATCGCATTCCATCAGGGAGATAAGCTGGTATAATGTTGCTCTTGGCATTGTGCTTGTTGGTATAGAAGTTGGAAATATGCTTGCCTACCGGAATGGAGGACAGGTTTCCAGCTTATTCCTGGTAAACACAGTAGGCATTATGCTTCTTCTTGTTCCTATATCTATTGTTTTATTTAAAGAAACAATCACCGGGAGGGGGATTATCGGCCGTTTGATCTGCCTGGTCGGGTTATTGCTGGTAATGTGGGACAGATGACGAGAATGGCACGTATGTTAAGCTGAGGCATTAAACTTGCAAAATAACAATATTTACTGGATGAATTATATTATATATGCTAAATTATATTTTAGCATTCAACGGTTAACTAAATATCAATGAAGGTGTTTATAATATGGAAAGGTTGGAGGCATATTCAAACATAGCCGCAGTATCAACAGTTGCCAAGATCTGCAATATTATTGTCCGGTCGGACGAAGGCATTACCAGGGCCGAGCTGGCAAGATTCACCGGGTTCAGCAAATCAACCATCACCCAGCATGTGGATACATTGCTGTCTTCGGGGTTTATTACCCAGATATCGCTTCCGGATAAATCCAATGGCGGCCGAACCTCCCAGTACCTGAAACTCAACAAGGATTGCGGTGTGGTAGTGGCTATAGATTTGGGGATTACCAGCCTTCATGTTGGCATATGCAACATAATGGGCGAGCCTTTGGCTGTGAAATGCATTGAAAACATCAATGTAAATGAAGGCCCGGAAGCGATACTTCAAAAAGCTGTGAGTATGGCAAATGATCTGCTTGAAGAGCTTAATGTTCCGAAGCGCAGGCTTTTGGGAGTAGGAATGGGAGTTCCTGCGCCGCTGGAATTTTCAACCGGACGCCCTGTTTCTCCCCCGGTCATGCTTTCCTGGGACGGCTATTCGGTTAAGGAATACCTGGAAAAAGCCTTTGGCGTACGCGCCTATGTGGATAATGATGTTAACATCATGGCCATTGCGGAGCTTTGGAGGGGAGATGCCCGCGATGACCTGAACTTCCTGTTCATTAAGCTTGGTACTGGTATCGGTTGTGGGATTATCAGCAATGGAAACATATACAGGGGTTCAAACGGATGTGCCGGCGATATCGGGCACATGAAAGTTGATGGTTTCACACATACCTGTTACTGCGGGAATATAGGCTGCCTGGAGAAACTGGCAGGGGCTGCCGCAATACAGGAACGGGCATACGAGCTGGCAAGAAATAAGGAATCTCCTTATCTTGAGAAACTTTTAAGCCAGGGCGAGGAAATAACCTGCAAATCTGTGAATGCCGCTGTTACGAGCGGTGATATATCCTGCATAGAACTCATTCGCACTGTAGGCGGGTACATAGGTGATGTTGTATCAAATCTCGTAACATTCTTTAATCCTTCGAAAATAGTATTTGGCGGCGGTATTTCAAACTTCGGAGATGTAATCATTAATCCGATAAGGAAGAAAATATACGGCAGCTGCGGCTCACTCGCGACAAAGGATTTACAGATTCAGCGCTCACGATTGGGGGAGAATTGCGGTGTAATTGGCGCAGCTATTCTTGTCAGGGAAGAATTGTTCCATCCAAAGGAGTTTACCAAAGTCCTCAGTTCGGTTCTTGAGGGGGATACGGCAGCCAACGGCAAGTGAGATTTATACAGACCTGGAAAACAACTTCTGAAAAAGCCATGGCAATCATTATGATCTGCCATGGTATTTTGTTGGCTCTACGTCAAATGTTGGGGTTGAACCAAGTAAAGTGAAGTAGCATATGCATAGTTGGCAGATGATCATCTTTGGTCGTCTGCCTTTTTATGTATGGATTAAGGTCCTACCATATAGTATCCTTCTCTAAATCTCTCAAATGCACATGGCTCAAGTAGCCTAAACCTAGCTTACGGTTTTTTCTGTACAACTATTGGCACGGTTAAGTTCAAGTAATAATGTGCGGGTTTATGCCATAACATGCAGTATCCTGTTTCTGAACCTTTCAAAGTTTCTTATCCCATAAGCATTCCGTTTGATCACTTTAATCTTGTTGTTGACTCCCTCTGTATAACCGTTGGTGTAAGGAACATCGAAGGAGTTTAGTATCTCTCTTTGCCAGTTTGTAAAGGCCCTGAAACAGTCATGGAATTCAGGGAGATTGTAACCGTAGAATAACATGTACCATCTGGCCAGTTGCTTTTTAGCCTCAAACTGTTTTTAGAGTCCATCACTTTGTAGAATTCGTTCTTTAATACATAAGCCTGCCTTAAGCGTTCAGAAATCTTTAGCATGGCTTCCACTTCTTCAGCTTCTATGGCAGTCAGCTTATCAGGGCGTTTTAGCAATAGTTTCCGGCTCCTTTTGAAATATTTCCTGCGTTGCTCATAAAACTTCTTCTGTTCTGCTTTTCTAACGTTTTCAAATGCCCAGGCTACCTGCCTGACAACATGATATTTATCAGCAATAATCTGTGCCCTTGGGAATACTGTTTTGATCAGGCTGCGATAAGGACCGCTCATATCAATAACTACATACTTTACACTATGCCGGTCTTTAAACTTTGAAAAGTATCTGTACAAGTCTTCGCCCTTCCTGTTTGGAAGAATATCCAGAACCTTTTTGTTCTCCGGATCTGTAAGTATACATTGAAATTTCTCTTCCCCCGCGTTGCCTCTGAATTCGTCCATCGATATTACATGGGGCAAGGACTTGTTGGAATATTTTATGTGATCAAATATCCTTATCGCTGTAGTTGGCGAAACATTTGCCATATTCGATAGATTCTTAATAGAAGTAATCTCCCTGAAGGAGTTAATAATAAAGGCAATCAGACGGCTTGTAATACGCTGGTATCTGGGGAGAAAAAGTGTTTCCTCGTAAAACCTTTTATTGCATAAAGGACATACATAGCGTCTTTCCCTCAGATGTATTATAGTGTAGTTACCGAATGAAGATATATCCTTAATTCGTTGAATCCTGTAATCATGTATCTTGTCTGTATCATTGCCACAGCGGGGGCACTTATGGACTTTTCGCTTCATTATCATATGGATGTGCAGAGAATTATCCTTCCTCTCTACAAAAGTTACTGTTGCATCTTTAAATCCTATCAGTTCCTGCGTATAATCTTTATAGAGCATGGTTGAATCTCCTTTCGAATGGTTGGTTTGGCAACTCCATTTTACTTGAGATTTCAACTCCATGCTCTCTTTATTTGCAAAAAATGTTGGAGCACCGAAGTTGTTTTCTTCAGCACCCCAACATTTATTATAGAACCTTTTTGTTGTAATAAGGCTTCCGGTCATTTACTGCCGCAATAATTGAATGTATAATAATGGTGATATATTAATATATCAACGAGGTGAAGGTCATGAAAAAGGAACAGATCATTACCCGCATCAAGGATATCGGACTGGTGGTTGTAGTGCGAGCGGAGAGCGAAGAAAAGGCCCTGAAAATAACAGAGGCATGCATGAAGGGCGGGGTTGCGGCCATAGAGATTACATTTACCGTACCGGGAGCCCACAGGGTGATCGAGGCATTGGCTAAAAGATTCAGTGAGGATGATATCATTCTTGGCGCGGGAACCGTGCTTGATCCGGAAACGGCCCGCATAGCCATCCTGTCGGGTGCGCAGTATGTGGTAAGCCCGAGCCTTAACCCGGAAACCGTCAGGCTGTGCAACCGATACCGCGTTGCCTGCATGCCGGGAGCCATGACCTTACGGGAAGTTATTGAATGCATGGAGGCCGGTGCCGATATCGTAAAGGTCTTCCCCGGAGAACTTTTTGGCCCGCGCATCATTAAAGCCATCAGGGGACCCCTGCCCCAGGCAGAACTCATGCCCACCGGCGGTGTGACGGTGGAGAATGCCGCCGAGTGGATCAAGGCGGGCGCGGTGGCTTTGGGTGTCGGAAGCAGCCTTACCGCAGGCGCCAGGACCGGGGATTATGACAAGGTAACCGAAACCGCCAGGCTCTTCATCGAGAGAATAAGGGAGGCCAGGGGACAGGCTTGAAAGCGGCCTGCTTTTGCCTTTTTACATATATTATCCAGCTGCGCCGGAAGGCAGCCGGTATGGCTTCGGCCTTACAGGGCAGGCAGCAGAACAACCTGTGAGGCTGAGAAGGTATCAGGAAAAGGAGAATCCGCCATGAGTGTTTTAAATGTAAAGAAGAAGGAAGAGTGCTTTTATGACTGTATATCCCTCGGTGAAATCATGCTAAGGTTTGATCCCGGCGAAGGAAGGATCAAGAACGCCCGGAGCTTCAGGGTCTGGGAAGGCGGCGGGGAATACAATGTTACCCGAGGTCTGAAAAAATGCTTCGGAATGGATGTAGCAGTCGTTACCGCCTTTGCGGATAACGAGGTCGGAAGGCTGATCGAAGACTTCATCATGCAGGGTGGTGTGGACACGCGTTTTATCAAGTGGGTGCCCTACGATGGCATCGGGCGCAGTGCGAGAAACGGACTGAACTTCACTGAAAGAGGGTATGGAATCCGCGGCGCCCTGGGAGTTTCAGACCGGGCCAATACTGCCGCATCACAGCTTAAGAAAGGCGATATAGACTGGGAAACCATTTTCGGTAAGTATGGCTCACGCTGGTTCCATACCGGCGGTATCTTTGCCGCGCTTTCTGAAACCACTCCCGAAGTGGTACTGGAAGCCGTTCAAACGGCTAAGAAATATGGAACCATTGTATCCTATGACCTGAACTACAGGCCGTCCCTATGGAATGGTATTGGCGGTATTGAAAAAGCCCGTGAGGTAAACAGGGAGATAGCAAAGTACATAGATGTGATGATCGGAAATGAAGAAGACTTCACCACCTGTCTCGGGTTTGAGGTGGAAGGCAATCCGGAGGATCTAAAAGAGCTGAACCTGGACGGGTACAGGAAGATGATTGGCGAAGCTGTGAAAACCTATCCTAATTTCAAAGTTGTGGCCACCACTCTAAGAACTGTTATAACTGCTACAGTGAACGACTGGAGCGCCATGTGTTGCGTGGGCGGAGAGATCTTCAAGGCCAGGGACTACAAAGACCTTGAAATCCTGGACCGGGTAGGAGGAGGTGACAGCTTCGCCTCCGGGCTGATATATGGCCTCATGACCACGGGAGATCCCCAGAAGGCTGTTGAGTACGGAGCAGCCCATGGCGCGCTGGCCATGACAACGCCGGGGGATACATCCATGGCAAGCCTAAAGGAAGTGGAGAAGATCATGGCCGGAGGCGGTGCCCGGGTGGTCCGCTAAAGATAACGATAACGGGAAAACTATATACCCCTGGGATCCCAATAATCAGCAAATAAAACAGGGTTCCAAGCTATGAGAAGACATGACAGGGATTTGGTTGAAAAGGGGTACGAGTTTGCCAGGAAAGCCTATGCGGCCTATGGTGTTGACACCGACGCTGTCATTAAGAGACTCCAGAAGCTTCAAATCTCCCTCCATTGCTGGCAGGGTGTCCTAAAAGCCATATTGATTGCCCTTCTTGAACCTACAGAACTCTTGCTGTTAGAGGAGAAACGGGGCAACTATGGGAACAGGCTGGCTCTTATGGAGGAGTTTAAAACCCTTCCTTTCGGCGCGGTATGGGACAAATACTGTCTGGAGATGCAGGTCCCTGCAGGCTCCGATTGGATGCTGGATGTCAGGAAATACGAAGAGAAGGTGCTTTCAAAAAGATGAAAGGTCTTGTTAAGGTCTTACGCTCAAGCAATGTAAGACCTTTTTTCATGGTAACTACATGGTATTACCATTCCAGGCGGCGGTATGGCGGCGTCATGATTGCTAAAGCGCCCAGAAAATGTTACAGTATTGATACAACTTTGGTACAGATAAGAAACAAAAACCTGATAATATTATTGGAATTGATGCATCTGTAAGAGGGACATCTATGAAAAAGGGTTTTCTTTTTTTGCTGTGGCTTATGATATCTGTTGTTCTGGCATCGTGCAGCCTGACTGCAATAGACGGCGGTAAAGATACACCAGTTCCAACAGCCGAAAACACCTCTGAACCCAAAGGTTATGCTGCCGATCCCGGCAATGAATCCGAACAGGACAGCAATGATCCGGAAATTGACTGGGACAGGATTCGGGCAGGGGACGAAGAATACATAAAAGGCATAATAGAGGAAAGGGCTATTGAGGTATTGACCGCCATCAGCAATAACGATTTTGGGAAGCTGTCAGGGGCAGTCCATCCTGAAAAAGGCGTCCGGTTTACTCCCTATGGCTATGTGGATGCAGAAAGAGATCTTGTGTTCTCTGCGGATGAGATCAAAAGTATGGCTTCAGATTCCCGGATATATATGTGGGGAAACTATGACGGCATTGGAGATCCCATAGAGCTAAGCTTCCGGGATTACTTCTCCAGGTTTGTCTATGACGCCGACTTTTTGGAGGCTGAACAAACAGGATATAACAAGATCCTGGGACAGGGGAACTCCATCAACAACAGTTTCGAGTTTTACGAAGACTCAATAATAGTGGAGTACCATTTCCCGGGAATTGATCCCAAGTACGAGGGGATGGACTGGAGGAGCCTGAGGCTGGTATTCGAAGAAGCCGGCGATACCTGGTACCTCGTAGGAATCATACATGACGAATGGACTATATAAATCTAACAGGCGCATCATGGGTTGCAGTGCGTATGATGAAAGACGCTTGCAGGACCTGTAATAGCACAGTAGGATAACATGGGAAAAAGAGGCGATTGACAGGGCATGGCCTCCGTGCTAAACTAAGAATCCGTGACTGGCGTGACCGCCAGCGAGCGGTTTTACCGGAAGCGCAAGGAAGGTTTGGCTGCCTCCATCTATTCTCGTGGTGAATTGATGAATGGACCGAGCATGGGAAATGGGGAGATTGGCAAAATGCTATCCTCGTGCCAAACAAGTGTCCGCCTCACGAAAGGCCGATGAATACATGATTTTGGTGAATGCGGCCCGGTGAATTGGAGGCTCAAAACATGTCGATTTTTGTTGACAGAGCCCCGGTGGGCATGGTATAATATGAGTCCGCGGCTTAAAAACATAAACGTCTTGAGGCGCGGAAATATGCCGGAGAGTTTCGGCATGGACATTGAAAATTGAACAGTGTATGATGTAAGGAACTCGTTAATACAAGTTCATGGATGACGGTGCATTCATGGACGCCTTGAGTAATTCAGCTGCTTGGCCAAACAAGCAGACGCAACG
>JAAYFY010000060.1 GCA_012728015.1 Clostridiaceae bacterium
CAGGCTTATCCGGTGCCGCCCAGGCTGCCGAACTATATGGGAGATGCTTGTTGTCAAGGGCGTGCCCGTAGAGGACCATTCCAGGATACATCTACCCTCAAATTCCCTACAGTAAATTGACGCTATCTATGATCTTTTCTGCCATTGACACGGCAAACAGACCTATAGTACAATATACTCTGCAATCCGGGCGCCCATAGCTCAGCAGGATAGAGCAACGGTTTCCTAAACCGCAGGTCGGGGGTTCGAATCCCTTTGGGCGTACCAGGGCCCTCATTGCGACCGAGCAATGAGGGCTTTATATTATACGCGTTACGCAGTATTCTTCGGTAATGTATCTATCCCATCGTCGCTGCCCAATGCAGGTATTAGTTTGCTTATATTACTCTTTGAAGGTTCCCATAACCATGTCTTCCGCAACTTGTCCGCTGGTTTATGATGCGGGTTTGTGATATGATTTGTATGACAGAATACTATAAAAAATCATTTTACAGGAGGTAATTATGCAACTGAAAGGTTCAAAAACAGAAGCCAACCTGTTGGCGGCATTCGCGGGAGAAGCCCAGGCGAGAACCAAATACAATTTCTATGCTTCCAAGGCAAAGAAGGAAGGCTATAACCAGATTGCGGCCTTTTTTGAGGAAACGGCCAACAATGAGAAGGAGCATGCGAAGATTTGGTTTAAGCTGCTTCATGACGGAATTCCCTCAACCGAAGAGAACCTGCTGGACTGCATAGCGGGTGAACACTATGAGTGGAGCGATATGTACAAGAAATTCGCCGAGACTGCTGAGGAAGAAGGCTTTACCAAGATAGCCGAGCTTTTCAGGGGGGTTGCGGCCATTGAGAAGCATCACGAAGAGCGTTACCAGAAGCTCCTGGATAACATCAGGGAAGGCAAGGTATTCCGCCGTGACGGCAAACAGGCCTGGATCTGCGGAAACTGCGGGCATATCCACTATGGTGAAGAGGCGCCTGAGATTTGCCCCGTTTGCGACCATCCCAGGGCATTCTTCTACCTGAATGCTGAAAACTATTGATCAGCAGGCGGGAGGCCTTACTCCTGCAAACGCGCAGCACAGAAATAAAGGCCGGGCAACGCCGGTATGGGTTTATGAAGCCCATCCTGCAAGCCCGGTCTTTTTCTGTCAATTCCCAGGCAACGGGAACAGGATACCACTATTGTCCGAAGAGTTCCCGGACCGCCTCCCTTACGGGGAAAATCCGCATCATAAATGTCGGGATTGCGTTTAGCGCGGCATCCCGGTACTGGATATACCTGTTGAGCATCAAAACCATTTCCTCTTTGTTTATCAGATCATAAAAGTCTATGGTAACATCGTCCCTGGTGGAAATTATACCGGCGTCATATGCCTTTAGGACATCCAGCCTTGACGATGCCGGCACGGTCCTTAGGTCCTTGATTTTTAACATTAAGCCAAAAAGCCTTAAGATATTCGGACTAAATACCACATGTCTGCCCATGATGGTTATGGCATCGCCCCTGGTCATGGGTTTGTCACCCGATCCCCTCCAGCTTTCGTCCAGGATACCCCGGTTAATGGCCTCGTTCAGGCATGACTGGGCCGCATCATCCGTGCCTGTAACCGCGTCAGATCCCCTGATCCTGGCCAACACCTGAAGAAACTGCTCCATGGTGACATCGGCGGCATAGTTAAAACGTCCCTGCTCATTTCCGGGAATGTATCCATATTCGTAGAATTTATGAATTATATCCGCCGATTCCCTGTACCGGATATCATAGAAGCCCGCAGTTTGCAGGCTGCTGTCGGTACTGACCAGTTCAAAGCCGTATTCAAACAGTTTAAAGGCATCTTCAAACATGCCGTTCCGGCTGGGATGATTCATAAGCACGAGGATCAGTTCGACGCCGTCCCAGTTCCTGGCGCAGGCCGCAAACACGTTCTGGGCGGCTTTCGTATAACCCGTTTTTCCTCCCACAACCGAAAACAGATCGGTCTGGTATTTCGGCTCGGTCAACAAAAGGTCGGTGCTCTTCCTGCTTCCCCGGCTCTCGTTATGCATGTTGGTAACCGGCAGGTCATACTCGGTCAGGCCGATGATCTCCCTGAACATATAATTGCTGGTAGCATAGCGCATGATTTGGGCCAGGTCCCACGCGGTGGTCTGATGGTCGAGGTATCCGTCTTCCACATCCAGCCCCGATGGATTCGAGAAGCAGGTATTTGACAGTCCGAGTTCCCGGACCTTTTGGTTCATGAGATCTGCAAAACCGGGTATGCTGCCGCCCACACCCTCAGCCAGGGCATTGGCGGCGTCATTGGCCGAACTTATCAGGGTCATATTGAGAAGATCCTTATAAGTAAGGACTTCCCCCTCCTTAAGGCCCATATTGGAGCCGCCAATCCCTATGCCATCCACAGCGGCCTTGCTGACGGTGGTTGTCTGTTCATAATACCCCGCTTCGAGGGTAATGATGGCTGTCATGATCTTGGTTGTGCTGGCAGGATACTGTTTTTGATGGGAGTTTTTTTCACAAAGGACCCGGTTATCGGCCCCATTGATCAGTATATAGCTTTCAGCCTGGATCTCAGGCAATTCGGGCACTGCCGGAGAGCTTCCGGCATGAACCGGGAATATGGTAAGGCTTATAATAAAACAGATGGTCAGCAATAAAGGAATAGCTGTTTTCCGCATCCATGTAGCTCCTTTGAAAGATGTTCCCGTTGAACCTGGCTGCGAACCGCGTTGGTATACTTCGCATCAGCCTGGGCGACTTTTTTCAGTTAAACATTATATCCCCAAAAAATCAAGGCGTAAACCCATCATTCGCCCGAAACGACCTGGAACCCGCATTACAGCAATATACGCGGTTGTTGAACGCTCCCGCGCTGTGCTATAATAATGGCAACCTGACTATTGAACTATAACAGGAGTTTTTATGGTAATAATACTTGAGAACATGGACAGCTGCGTGGGTTGTTCAGCCTGCGCCCAGCGCTGTCCGACGAGCTGCATCTCCATGGTTTACGATGATGAAGGGTTCCTGTTTCCTCGTATTGACGAAGAGAGGTGCACCGACTGCGGGCTTTGCAAAAAAGCCTGCCCGGTCCTGAAATCCGGCAATGCCGGCCAAGACCAGGAACAAACCGGTTTTCCCAGGGCCTGGGCTGCCTGGTGCCTTGATGATGACATACGCCTGAACAGTTCCTCGGGTGGTTTGTTTTCCATGTTCGCGGAACACTGCCTCCGGGAAGGAGGCACTGTTTTCGGAGCCGCATTCGATAAGGATTTCAAGGTGCATCATACAGCGATTTCAAAGCTGCCGGACCTGGATTCCCTGAGAAGGTCCAAATACGTCCAGAGCGACATAAACCAGTGCTACAGGGAGGCTGAAAAACTCCTTATGGAGAAAAGGCCTGTCTTGTTTTCGGGCACGGGATGCCATATAGCCGGTCTTAAATCCTTTCTCGGCAAACCATATCCCGGGCTTCTGACCATTGATGTAGCCTGCTACGGCGTTCCATCTCCGAAAGTATGGTCCATGTATCTCGAGGATATGAAAAAGAAGTACAAAAGTGAAATTGCCGCCATATCCTTCAGGGATAAAAAGAACGGCTGGAAGAATTACTGCATGCATATAAGCTTCAAGGACGGCAGTTTTTACCGCCGTACTGCAGTAAAGGATACCTTTTTCATAGGGTTTGGAAAGAATCTGCTGAGCCGGAAATGCTGCTTCAGCTGCCAGTTCAGGCACCCCAACTCCCAGGCTGACATAACCCTGGCTGATTTTTGGGGCGTGGAGAGGCTTGGGTTGACAGACACCCGTGATGATAAAGGGATATCCCTGGTTATAGCCAATACCCCTGAAGGTCTGGCAACCCTGGAATCCATCAGGGAAAAATGTTGTCTTTCCGAAATCTCGTTCATGGATGCAGCCTCGGGGAACCCACGGCTGACAGCATCGGCACCGATGCCTTACCAAAGAGCCCTATTTTTTGAGGATCTGAACAGGGGTGTGGGTTTTTCCGCATTGAAGCGGAAATATATGAACCCGGCTGTGCAAAGCCTTAAATTGTGGGTAAAAAGAACTCTGGGCGCAGGTGTGGCCGGGAAACTCAAAAAGCTCATTAAAGCCTGACTATCCCATCGTGCCCCGTCGCCCGGGAGAAAACCCCGGCCATATTGCCGGGACTCTTGCCGGAAATAAAGCTTCCAGGGAGGTAAATCTTGCGGTCAAAGATTTCTGTGTACAATACGAGCAGCGCCATGCTGCTCCAGATTGTAAACATGGTCATTAATCTGATCCTTCCGCGAATCATTGTCCTGGAGTACGGTTCTGCCGCCAACGGTCTTGTAAACTCCATCAGGCAGTTTGTCCAGTATATCGGCGTCGTGGAAGGCGGTTTGGCTTTGGCCGCGGTTTATGCCCTTTACAAGCCCCTGGCCTGCAACGACCAGGAAAAGATCAACGGAATACTGGCGGGCGCCAACAGGCTTTATAATTACTCCGGCCTCATTTTTTCCGGGCTGGTCCTGGTGGGCGCGTTTGTCTATCCCGTGTTCATAAAAAAGGAAGGCATCAGCCCCCTGGCCATGGGGATGCTGGTTTTGATCATCGGCGCGCAAGGTTCACTGGAATTCTTCTCCATAGGCAAGTACAAAGCCCTCTTCACCGCAGACCAGAGAAGCTATGTCATTTCCCTGATCAATGCCGCTGCCGCAGCTCTTAACGCCGTCATAATAGTTATACTGGTCAGGATGCACTTTGATATCGTTCTGGTCTGGCTTTTTTCCCTTACAAGTTTCATAATCCGCATGCTGGCATATGTCGTTTATGCCCGGACGAGGTACAAAAACCTGGACTTTGGCGCAAAACCCGATTTTAAGGCGCTGGACAAACGCTGGGACTCCCTGATCCTGCAGATCCTTGGGGCAGTTACGGTAGGGACGCCTCTCCTTATCATAACTTTTATGTGCGGCCTTGAGGAGAGCAGCGTCTATACCGTATACAACATGGTTTTCGCAAGCGTCCTGGCCATCCTCTCCACCTTCAATAACGGCCTGTCCGCCATTTTCGGCGATATGCTGGTCAGAAATGAGAAGGATACCTTCCAGAAGGCCTATAAGCAATATGAGTACCTCTATTATGGCCTCCTGGGCTGGGCATACGCCTGTGCCGCGATCCTCATCATGCCCTTTATCCGCGTTTATACCAAGGACATGACCGATGTAAACTATATCCGTCCGGAGATTGGCCTGCTCTTTGTGCTTTCCGGACTTCTTTACAATGCCAAGACGCCCCAGGGGATGCTGGTGATCTCAGCCGGGCTATATAAGGAAACCAAGTACCAGACCCTGGCCCAGGCTATTATCAACATAGTTGTTTCAGTTGCCCTGGCCCCCAGCCTGGGGATTGCGGGCGTACTCATCGGCTCGGTGGTATCCAACCTGTACAGGACCATCGATCTGGTCATATTCATACCCCGGGTGTTGACAAAACTGCCCATTATGATGACCGTCAAGCGCCTGGTCCGCATGTCCGTCCTGTTAGCCATTAGCATATTCCCGCCGCTATATTTCCTGAATATCATGGACAGAACTCCGGGAGGATACCTGGGCTGGCTTCTATGGGCTATACCGGCAGGCATGTGGTGCCTGCTTGTATTTGCCTTGGGAAATGTTATTATGGAAAAGAATACGGCACGGGATATTTTATTGAGGATGCGCGGGGTTTTCCGCGGAAGGGGAGCGACCCGGGCATAGCGCCGTATTAAAGCAAAAGCGGCCGCTGCCAGGCTTGGTTGGCAATGGCAAAGCCTTTGCGGAAAGGTTCAGTAAGTCGGTATGAAAGCAGGTTTGATCACATTTCATTATGCGCACCATTACGGGGCCCAGCTCCAGGCTTTTGCCCTCCAGAAAGCTGTGGAAAAACTGGGCTTTTCCTGTGAAATCATAGACTATGTCCGCCCCGACACAATTGAGGGAAGCAGTCTTTTCAAGAAGGGCGCGTCGCCCGGTGCCATACTGTCCAATATTCACACCCTGCTCCGCCTTCCTTCCTTCAGAAGGAGGCAGCGGAGATTCAACAGCTTTGTTAAGGCTCACATGAAGCTAAGTAAAAAACGCTACACCAGCCTTGAGGATCTTCTGGCGAACCCGCCGGATTATGACC
This sequence comes from Clostridiaceae bacterium, assembly GCA_012728015.1. Classification (GTDB taxonomy): domain Bacteria; phylum Bacillota; class Clostridia; order DSM-8532; family DSM-8532; genus Thermoclostridium_A. Next base: position 6,158 of record JAAYFY010000060.1, read on the forward strand.
GGTATCTTTGCGGAAGCGACCAGGTATGGAATCCTACGATCTTCAGGCCAAACGGCTTCGACCCGGCTTTCTTCATGCCTTTTGCCGGTGAGAAAAAAAGGGCGGCCTATGCACCAAGCTTTGGGATGGACAGCATCCCCGAGCCCTATATCGAAAGCCTCAGGGAATACCTCTCGGGTTTCAGCGCCCTTTCGGCAAGGGAGTCATCGGGCTCGGAAATCATCCGAAAACTCACCGGCAGGGTTACAGAGGTAGTTCTTGATCCCACCATGCTTCTTGATGAATCAGACTGGCTGCGGATCTGTCCCCGTGAAAGGCGTAAGATGCCCTATCTCCTGTGCTATTTCATCTCAGATCCCACGCCCTTCTCAGGCATGGTCGGTATGATCTCCGGAAGGCTGAAACTGCCTGTGGTTATCCTCTGCGGTTCCAGAAAGCCTATTCCCGGATCAAGAGCCCGAGTTTACGACGCCGGGCCCAGGGAATTTTTAGGGCTTATCAGGGATTCAGCCTTTGTATGCACCAATTCCTTCCACGGGGCAGTGTTTTCCATACTTTTTAAGAAGGATTTCTACAGTTTTCAAAGCGCCGTCAAAACGCCCGGGCAGCCTGCCGGTTCGCGCCTGCAAAGCCTCCTTGGCAGGCTGGGTCTGGAAGACCGCCTTCTTGCGGCGGCACCTGGCCGGTCGGTACCGGAAAGCCTTGAGTCAGGGATCGATTACCGTATGGTTATGGAAAAACTTGAGCGGGAAAGACAAAGGTCACTGGATTACCTTAGAAAGGCCCTTGAATAGACCGGGAGATTCAGGCATCCTCCTGCTGGCCTTCCTCACCTTCCCGGGCAGCCAGCCTGTACGCGGCAATCATTATACCCGCAAAAACCCAGAACAGCATCATGGCCCTGGGATAATACCAGACATACTCCACCATGGCGATAACCAAAAGGCCCATCAAGCCAGAAACGCCTGCCTTCAATACATTCTGTAGGTACGGGTCCGCGTTTTTCCCGAATATGACGCGCAGGGATTTTTTTACTGTACGCACCATCCACCCGACAAAGGAGAGCATCCCGACAATACCGGTTTCAATCCAGATCTGCAGATAGAGGTTATGGGCATGAAGGGGCGTGCTCTTCGTCAGCACCTCATAGTTCTCGGTAACTCTCTTTACAGCATCGCTCCCAAGTCCAACGCCTGTATACCAGAAGTCCTTGATGACCGGCCACATGGTCCCAAAGATTTCAAACCGGTATGAAATGGATGTGTCCTCCAGGTTTGTGATGGTGGAAATCCTCCGCATGACGGTATCGGGCAGAAAAGGCATCACCAGGATGCCCAGTACGGCAAACAAGGGAATAAGGCTCTTTTTGATGAGGAATACGAAAACTAACGCCGCCACAGCCAGGCCGACATATCCGGATCTGGAATAGGTCATCAGAAGGGCGGCCAATGACGGCAGCGCAGCCGCCCAGAACAGCGCCTTTTTCTGCCATCCCCTGGCACTGAGGGCGATGGCCGCGAAAAAAGGAACGAACATTACTATGATCTGGGCAAAGATATTGCTGTTGCCGAAAAATGAGAATACGCGTCCAGGCATACCCTCGTTGAGGTCCACGTCCACCTGGGCCTGTATGACCGGAACGCCTGTGATCCCCTGGAAGAAACCATACAGTCCCGCCAGGGCAACACCTGCCATGATGATCTCCAGTACAGTGGAAAGATGCTTTTTGGTCCTGATAGAGCTTACCATAATGAGCATAATAAGAAAATCGGTGCCGTGAAATACCATGAAACGGAGGCTCAGGGCCGGGTACGTTGAAAACACCTGCGCCAGAAGAATGGACAGCAAAAACAGGAATAAAAACAAATCCATGGCCCTGACGGCGAACCTGGCATTCCTGTCCCCCATGGTTTTGATGAGGAAAAGGCCGAAAAGGACTACTGCCGCAAGGGTAGTGTACCGGTTGTTCCAGTATGAATAAGGGATAAGAAAGGAAGCCAGGACAAATAAGGCAGCCAGCTCCGCCACATGCCCGGAAAGAAAAGCCAGTGGCCTGAAGAGCAGACTTTTTCGGAACCATCGTCCCAGGCGGGTATAGATCCTTCCCAGCAGGTCCGGTACCAGGTTTACAAGCCAGTCTGTGAAGCGCAGCGCTGCACTGTGCTCCCACCATCCGACCAGGATGCCATCCTTCCTGATCCAGTTTACGATCAGGCTGTGATTCCAGGCATTCATGAACCAGGACGAAAACCAGACAATCAACCTGCGGGCCAGGCTCCCTTTCCAGAGCTTTATGATATATCTGACAGGCCTGTTAAGCCATTGTACGACAATACTGCTCTCTAACAAGACCGATCTCCCTATTTCTTTTCAATATCTTTAATCCGGGTGAACAGCATGGTATCGCCCACGTATAAAGTGGTTTCCCGGAAGACATAGTAGTTGGTGTTTCCGATATTCACAACCTTACCGCTGAAGACCCCTGTACCCTCGACTGTGAGCTCCAGCGAACAGTAGCCTTCTTTTGAAGAGCGTACAACCTTTCCTTCACTATCGACGCCAAAGGTTATGTCGGGATTCTTTTCCAACTTTGTAACCTTGCCCAGGTATGAGGACGTCACCCTGTCGGTGACCGGGTCGCCTTCCTCAATGCTGTCAGCGGCGTATTCCGGAAGGCTTTCAACTATAAAGGTAATCTCGACGGGTTCCTGCTTTGCAAGTGGATTGACGATCTTTGCTTTTCCAAACTTATTGAACAGGAATACACCGGCCGCCAGAATAATGAGAATAATGAGCAGATCGATGAGATTGATCTTTTTGAATAACCTGCCTTTATCATCAATGATCATGGAGACAACCCCTTTTCCAGGTTTATGGGTAGAACTTAAATCAGCCGGACAAAGCGCGAAAAGTATAATCCGGCTTTAATCATTATACGCATATAAACGGGCTGAGATCAAGCTATTAACGTGTTCTTGGCAGGCGTTAGGCAATAATGACGCGATGCCGCCCGACGGGACACGCAGCCCTGGCCGAATGTCTGAAGTCTCCAAATATTAACCTTGATTGAGCTGTCAGCAGGATGTTACATTATTGGTAAGAGAACCTGCCGACTGTCCGGCATTGAACGGGGTACAGGAATGCTGAGGATACTTTATCTGATCAATCATGCGGGGAAAGGCGGCACCGAACGCTATATCCACTCTCTCGCCCGGGAACTGAACGGGTCCGGGGTTGAGGCTTTTTTTGCATACAATGAAGAAGGACCGCTTACCGACCGCATGAGGGAATTGGGGATACCTGTCTTCAGGCTGGAAATGAAAAGCCGGTTTGACCTGAAGGCGGCCCTTGCCCTTACCGGGCTCTGCAGGGAGCTGAATATCGATATCGTACATACCCAGTTTCTGAGAGAGTTCTACATTGCTTTGATATCGCGCCTGTTCGGGAACAGGGTATATGTTGTAAACACATGCCATATGACCCATACAGGCCACCCTGCGGACAAGATCCTGAATAAACTTCTTTCCTTCAACAATACCAGGACCATTGCCGTAAGCCATGCCGCTGAACGCTTTCTTCTCGCTCAGGGGATGCATCCGCGGCATATCGGCGTCATCCATAACGGCGTTGATGTGGACTACTTCATGGAGGACGTCACATCGGGCATCAGGGAAGAAATGGGTATTGGCAATGACAGCCTGGTGGCCGTATCCATAGCCAGGTTCAGCCCGGAAAAGGGACATGGTTTCCTAATACGCTCCATCGCAAGGCTGATAAAAACTCATGGCACCACATTCTCCGGGAGAAAACCGGTTTTCCTGCTTGTCGGTGACGGGGAAACCCTTGAAGAATGCAAGAACCTGGCTTCAGAGCTGGAGGTTTCGGGCAATATCATATTTGCAGGCTACCGGAGCGACATAAGAAACATACTTAAGGGGAGCGATATCTATATCTGCCATTCCCGGTATGAATCCCTTGGTATCTCCATCCTCGAAGCCATGGCATGCTCACTTCCCGTTATAACCACCGATGTGGGAGGAACGGGCGAAATTGTAAATGACACGAGCAAATGCGGAATCCGGGTAGAGTATGGTGACGAGGAAGGCATGGCAGATGCCATGAAGCTCCTATTTGAAAACAGCCGGCTGAGGGACGAATACCGAAGAAACGGCCTGGAAACCGTCCGAAAAGAATTCTCTATTAACGCCATGGTGGAAAAAACCCGGCGGGTTTACAGGGAGTGCGTTTAACAGTCGCGCCGGATCAAATTGCCGGGGTATTTATCATTTGCCTCATCAGGGCAGCCGCATCACGAATCCCTTTTTACCGGTCCCGCTGAATCCCAGACTCTCGTAAAAGCCGTGGGCTTCGGTTCTTTCGGCTCCGCTTAGTAGCATCACCTTTGTAGCAGCCATTTTCCTTTGCGAACTCAATGGCCTTCATTATACATGCCCTGCCAAGGCCTCTCCTCCTGGCCCCGGAGCGGGTAACCACATTCTCAATCACCGCGTAGGGCCTTGCGGAGCGGGTCAGGTTGGGCACTATGGCAATGTTGCACGTTGACAGCAGCCTGCCGTCTTCCTCGGCCACCACATAGCGATAACGGTCCTGGTGGGCCATGATATCCTGCCAGACATCTTTGACACGGCTGGCGTCCACCTCGCTGTCGCCGGGATTCAGTATCCTGTAGAGGTCCATGATCTGTTCCAGGTCCTCGGGCTACGCGAATCTCGTTATGACCATAAACACCCTTCCTGTCCTGAAACAGGCGGTTCAGGACGCGGTTTCCAAATTGTTGAATATGCCGCCTGAGAAAATGAACAGGGTGATTGCCAGCACAAAAGCCCAGGCCCCAAGCGCGCCAATTGTAAAGAACTCGCTTTTGGTGATAGCGCCGACGAATGCCGCGGCTATGATACCCGGTACGATAAGCACGACTGAAAATATGATCTTTACGAAAATCATCAGGCTTTTACTGTGAACACTGCCGAACAGCCGCCTTGACAGCACGTCGGCGTACATGTACACCGCGCCGAACGCGACATAGGTTAGAATACACAGCAGTATGGTGGGCGCGCCGGCATTGAAGAAAATGCCTGAAAGCATAAAGAGCGCTATTCCGTCAAACAGGTTTTTCAAATGATCCGAAAGCGTGGCGAAAAACAGCTTCTCGTAGGATGAGGCGGGGACCAGGTATATGAAGTGCTTCTCCGCTTCGGCTACCCATCGGCCCTGCACCTGGAAGAGGAGCAGCATGTACGAGCTCATGGCAAGGATCAGGAGCAGGGAGAATCCCCCGAGTTCCTGCGACGGCATGATCAGCCTGAACATAATAGAGGACAGGATGACCGACACCGACATCCTGTCGAAAAAGAGGAATATGGAGGTTTTCCTGATCTCCAGCATGTTCTTGGCGAACAAGGCTTTTGCCCCCTCGCCTGAAAGACTACCGTGGACATTCTTTCTGGTTTTGAGAAACTGGGCTATGTTTTTTCCTTCGCGCTTGGCCTTTATGATCTGTTCCGCGTACTCGGTGGCCGCCATCACATCCTCGTAATAATCCAGCTTCATCCTGTATATCAGCAGGGACAGGCCAATTATCAATACCAGCATCCCTGCCGCTCCCACATAGAATGGCGCGTTGAAGCCGTATACCGCTGAGGAGGCAATGGACCCGGTCCAGCCGATAACCGGGAAGTAATGGACAACCGGGCTGTCAAAGGTATTGCCCAGGGATTGGCCGAAATCCCTTGTCCGGACGAGGTCAAGGAGGAATACCAGCGCCACCGCGATTGCCGCCGCGTCAAAAATACGCTTCATCAGCATCTTTCTTTCCTTTTTGACCGAGGTCCAGGAATAGATTACCATGCTGATAAGCGGATAAGACAAGGTGTAGGCGACAACAGATATAAGCAGCATGGGCACGCCATAGGGCTGTAAGGCGAAGTTGTTCTTCAGGTTGGGAATCTGGCAAAGGGCAAGGAAAACAAAGAGCATGGTACCCCACAGCTGCCTGATAAACCCGTACAAGAGGACTTGGTTCGGGCGCAGGGGCGAAGTGAATACCAGGTTTACGTCGGCCATCCGGAAATAGCTGCTGCCCTTCTCAATTCCAAGCTTCAGGGACGTATAGTAGAAGAAGGCGAAGACCAGCATCACAATGCCCCTGAATAGTTCCGGCGAAGAGGTTCTCACCAGGCCGCTGGGCATCGCGAAGGCCGCCACGATCATTAAAACAAGGAAAATGAGGGCTATTATATAGCCGATCAATGCCATGGGTCTTTTAAAGGCCAATTTGATGATATTCTTAAGGTTCTTCCTTATAAGGAAAAGAAGGGCTCTCATTCCTCACCCTCCTCTTTTTTGCCGATCACCTCAAAGAAAATCCTTTCCAGGGACTCGCCCTTGCTGTCAAGTTCGCTGCGGGTGCGGATGAGGACAATCTTCCCCTTGTTCATTATGAGTACCTTGTCCCAGACCTCGTCGACGCTGTCGATGAGGTGAGTGCTGATCAGTACCGCGCAGCCCGAGCTCTTAAGCTCAACGAAGATGGACTTGAGCTCCTTAATGGCCGTAGGATCAAGCCCTATCATGGGTTCGTCAAACATGACCATCTTCGGCTTTATCAGCAAAGCGCAGCATATGCTCAGTTTCTGCTGCATCCCCTTGGACAGTTCCTTTCCGAGCTTGTCCTTCTTGTCGTCCATTTCGAACCTGGCAAGGAGCCGGCCAGCGTCATCCTCCCAGTCCCTGAGGCTGTAGGCGCGCGCAATGAACTCCAGGTGTTCCCACACGGTCAGGTTCTCATAGAAGGAGGGGGATTCGGGTATGTAACCAAAGACGCGTTTTGCTTCGACTTCCTTGTTTTTAATGCTGTTAATGAGGATCTGGCCCTCAAACCGCAACAGGCCTGCTATGGATTTGATGGTAGTAGTCTTTCCGGCACCGTTGGGACCGAGCAGGACGGCTATCTCGCCCGGTTCAACCTCAAATGAGACATTGTCGACCGCTTGTACCTTATCAAACCTTTTCGATAGATTCCTAACCTTAAGCATACCGTCCTCCGGGATAGGCTATGGCTCAGGAGCCACAGCACTTTTTATATTTCTTCCCGCTTCCGCAGGGACAGGGATCGTTTCTGCCCACCTTTGTCCTTACTGCGCGGTGGTCTTCATGGAACTTCTTTCGTATTTCCTTGCGTTTCTCAGCTGAGAGCCGGTCGTCCCATTCCTCCAGCCCGTAAAGCCAGTCCGCCTTTGCCTCAAGCATATTGTAGAAGAGCTTTTCCAGGTTTATTGACAGCTGAATCCCGCTGTCCTGGTCCAGGGACTCAAGGTCCAGTTGGTTATCCAGGCTTGAATTGATGCCGTCCAGAAAACCCATAAAGGTGACATTGTCCATCTCATAGGCTTCGGCAAGCTCCGAAAGTTTCCCGCTTATCAGGGTGTTTCCGCTCTTCAATATGTTTTTGTAGGCTTCTGTTTCCGCGTTGATATAGTTTTTGATAAAGTCCTGGTAGGCGCCGGTTTCCCTGTTCTTCTCCAGCTTGTCCCGCCATTCGTTGTAAAGGCTCATTTTCAGCTCCTCCAACTAAGTACATATTTATGTTTTAAATGTCTGAAAAGTATTTTACATTTTTTCCGGGGCATGGATACTGATTAGGTCAAGCACGTTATTAATAACAACCCGCGTGGAATCCACCAGCATAAGGCGCGCCATCATCAGGGGCTCCTCCTCTCCCTTCACACGGCAGGCGTTATAGAAGCTGTGGAAGTGGGCGGCCACATCCATCACATAACGTGTGAGCCTGCTGGGTTCCAGGGTTTTTGCGGCCATGCGCACCTCCTCCGGGTATTCCGAGAGTTTCCTTATAAGCGCCAGTTCCTCGTCCCTGGTAAGAAGCTCCGGATTTATCCGGTCTGTGCCCTTCAGAACCACGCCTTCTTCCTCCCTGAGCTTCCTTATCAGACTGCAGATGCGCGCGTGGGCGTATTGCACATAATAAACCGGATTCTCGCTGGACTGGCTGACGGCAAGGTCCAGGTCAAAATCCAGGTGGCTTCCCGATGTTTTGAGATTGAAGAAAAAGCGCGCCGCGTCCCGGCCCACCTCTTCCAGCAGGTCCTCCAGGGAAATGGTCTTGCCGGTCCTTTTGGACATGCGGGCGATTTCCCCGTTCCTGTAAAGGCGGACAAGCTGGAAAAGTACTACCTCGAGCCTGTCTTCCGAAACCCCGAATGGGGACATGGCCGCCTTCATCCTGGCCACATGGCCATGGTGGTCGGCTCCCCACAGGTCGATGCACCAGTCAAAGCCGCGCGTAATAAATTTATTGCGGTGGTAGGCGATATCCGCTGCGAGATAAGTCGGAACGCCATTGTTCCTGATCAGCACCTCATCCTTCTCCAGGCCCAGCTTTTCTCCGCTGAGCCATATGGCCCCATCCTTTTCAACGGTATACCCATGCTCCTTCAGGAACCTGATGGTTTCTTCCACCTCTCCGCTCTCATGGAGGGATTTTTCCGAAAACCAGACATCGTATTCAATACCATACGAAGAAAGCATCTTCCTGATTCTTTCAATATTTATGGGAAGGGCATACTGGACAAGTTTTTCACGGCGCTTTTCAGGGTTTTCTTTGAGGAGCGCGTCGCCGTATTCGGATATATATGCCTTGGCGTGATCGATTATATCCTCCCCGTGGTAGCCGTCCTCGGGAAAAGGCACCTTGTCCTCCCCCAGGAGCTGCTGGAGGTACCGGGCCTCCAGGGAGATCCCGAATTTCTCGATTTGGTTGCCTGTGTCATTTATGTAGAATTCGCGGGTCACGTCATAACCGGCTTTCTTCAGTATGCTGGCGATGCAGTCGCCCAATGCGCCTCCCCTGGCATTTCCCATATGAAGCGGACCCGTGGGATTGGCGCTTACAAATTCCACGTTGACGCGGACATTCCTGCCCATGTCCAGCTCACCGTAACGCTCCTTTTTCTCCTGTATCAGCCTCAGTGCGTCATAAAGCCAGTTCCGGTCCAGGTAAAAATTTATGAATCCGGGTCCGGCGCATTCTGCCTTCTCTATATAGGTATCAGTCAGGTCCATGGCCTGGATGAGGATTTCGGCGGCTTTTCGAGGGGGCATCCTGAGCTGTCTGGCAGCCTGCATGACTATGGTGGTGGAAAAATCCCCAAATCCCCTCTCCCTGGGTACCTCCACCGGGATTTCCCCAATCTCGGTTTCAGGAAGGCTCCCGTTTTTTGCGCAGGCCTTGAAGGCATCGCCCACAACCCTTTTTATTTGCTGGTGTATCTTTTCATAAATACTGTTCATGCGCTGTCATCCCTTTATTGTTTTTTGCGGGCATTCCTTGTCAGGACAACGAATGTCCGCCTGTTATTTCCTGTATTTTCACGCTTATGGAGTTCCTTCCGCCATAAGCCCTGTTGTATTCAACGATATAATCCACATTGATATGTCCGCCGCCCTCATTCATGTCAACATCCACCTTACGGGCTGTTATACCCAGCATGATGGAACCATAACTGGTCTGATAGTCGGTCAGATGGGTTTTGCCGACCTCAAACAGCATCATGGAGCTGACACTGCCATGGCGGATCAGCGTTACCGAGTCTCTCGCCGCCCTGATAATGGTAGTGGTTCCATTCAGGCCCGTAACCTGGCTTTCTTCGTAGCTTAAAACATACTCGTTATTCTCAACCGACAGCCTGCCTTCTGTCACCAGGCTCAGGGCATTATTCCCGCCGTTCATATCATCCATTACGCTGTCTACGGTAATGAGCACCTGCTTTTCCACGGCTATGTCCTTTCATACGATTTTGCTGACTGCTCGTGCTTTTCAAATGCCAGCTGTATCAGCCGGTCGATCAGTTCAGGATAGGGAATCCCGCTGGCTTCCCATAGCTTGGAGTACATGCTGATCTCGGTAAAGCCTGGCATTGTGTTGAGTTCATTGAGTATCACCCTGTTGGTATCCTCCTGGAGGAAGAAATCAACCCTGGAAAGCCCGGAACATTCCAGCGCCTTGAATGCCTTGACTGCGTAGTCCCTGATCTGTTCCGCAATACAGGGTTCAATGTCCGCGGGGATTATTGTTTCCGATTTTCCGTCGAGATATTTCGCGTTGTAGTCGTAAAACTCGTTGCAGGGAATAATCTCGCCGACCACCGACGCCATGGGATGCCTGTTCCCCAAAACGGCACACTCCAGTTCCCTTCCCTCAACGAACTCCTCAATCAATATTTTGTTATCATATTTCGCCGCAAGGCGCAATGCCTCTAAAAGCTTTTCGGGCTCTTTTACCTTTGTCACGCCCACCGACGATCCGGCGTTGGACGGCTTGACAAAACAGGGCCAGCCTATCCGCTCGCCGACCATGTTTTTGATAACATGGACCGATCCCTCAATCTCATCCCGGTATACTTTGATATACCCGGAAGTGGGTATCCCGGCCTGGTTCAGCACAATTTTCGTAAACTCCTTATCCATGCAGGCCGCTGACGACAATATGTCGCAGCCTACATAAGGGATACCGGCAAGCTGCAGCAATCCCTGGACCGACCCGTCTTCGCCGTTGGGTCCGTGAAGGACAGGAAAAACCACATCCACTGTTTCCATTCTGCCGTCACTGTCTCTGGCGGCGATCAGGTCCAGGCAGGTGGCGGCATCCCCGTCAGGCCGGCCGGGTTCCGAAAGCAGCCTGCCCCTTGCAATATCTTCCCACTCACCTGTCGTGAGATACTTGATATCCCCGTCATACCGCAGCCATTCCCCGTTTTTTGTTATTCCTATCATGCGGATATCATAGCGGCTGGGATCCATATTCTCCAGCACGCTTTTCGCTGATATCCTGGAAACCTCATGCTCCGAAGACTGGCCGCCGAAGAGCACCACCACCCTTATCTTCCTGTCCATCCGAATCCGCCTCCAAATATATAATGGTCTACAAGAACCCATTGCCCGGTGATACCAAGGCAATGGCCGCGCCTTACATCGCAGAACCCGCTGATATTCATAAGGGGAGCATGTTCTGCTCCCCTATCCTTAAGCTGTCAGGACCGTTAAACCTCATTGCCGGTCAGATTGATTATACATATGTTTTCCTGATTATTCAAGCGGGTCTTCCTCGCCGGTCAGGGGATCCGGCTCCTCGGCCGAAACCGGCACCAGCCCCCCGTCTTCCGGTCTTGCCATACCCACTTCCTTGTTGATAACAGCTTCATTTCTGGGGAATTCCTTATCCAGGGTCAGGTTCCCTTTAAAGTTCTTCGCTTGTTTTCCATTAATAATGATTTTGACCCGCTCGATTTCTTTCAGCTCTGTCAGGGCATTTACGATGGAATAGACCGAAAGCTCCTCCATTGTCTTGCCTCCAGGATGGTTGTCAATAAACTCCCTGGTAAGGTCTACAGTGGCAACGCGCCCTTCCACCGTTACAGGGGCACGCAGCGTTACGCCCTCTGGAAGGACATTGGTCAACCCTTTGGCTTTTGGTCCCGAAATCAGTTCTTTAACTATGGCCGAAGCCAGTGTTGAAACGCCTTTCTTAGCCTCGTCAATGTCCAGGTAACGTATTTCCTTCACCAGCTTGCTCTTCTGTTCATCTCCAAAATAGAGGCATACCGGCACCTTCTCGTTGAGTACCTCAGCCTCCTCCTCGTTTATAACGATGCTGCTCGCGGGTTCAAGATCTTCTTCGTACAGCTGTTCATCAATGGTTTCTTTATCTTTTCCGCATGAACACAGCAAAAAGGCCATCAGTACGGCCAGAATTGCCGCAGCCAGTCTTAACCCTTTCATACCAACACCTCATGTTTCAATCCATGACTATTTTTATGAGCGGCAAACCCCATTTATTCTTATGGTTTATCCGGGAAATCCCACAGGATTCAGCCGGCATAACCGGATCGGCCGGCCATGTTCCTGCCGCGCCGGCCTGTGATATTCCATCTTTTTCACAGGAATACACTCTTTACAAATGGCAAAATTAGGGATATTATATCTAAAGCTGGTGGTCCGGATATACTACCGCCGCTTGAAACATAACTCAAGAGGAGTATGAGTCTTATGAAACCCAGATTGAGCAGAGAAAAAATGATGGAACTGATGCAGAACTATTGCAATGGCAACTACAATCGGTTCGGCAAGGAATTGGGAGTGGACCCGGCTCATCTGTACAGGTTCCTGAAAACCGGCATTGGCGGAGGCAAAAAAATGATATTCTCATTGATGGAGTTTTGCGAGAAGAATAAACTTGATTACAAGAACTATATTGAGATGTAGTCGATATTCAGGCAGTATTCACTTAATAATTTGCACGACTGGCGCATTGTAAAACCATTAATATTTGTAGCATTTACTCATTATATTCCGCGGCTGTACCGTTTATAATATTAATTGACGAAGCAGAATACGCAGTTAATATACACTGATTGACGCAACAACAAGGTCCCCTTTATACGCAGTATAAAACGCAGCAACAAACGGATTAAACGGCCCCCTTTACGCTCCTTTCCCGAGGAGCGGAAAAACAATTTTGAGTTTATATAGATTCTTCCAAAGCAGGCAGCGCAAAAAGCGCTGCATTTCTTTTTCTGCTATTTCACAGGGCCCTTCTGCTTCCGGACATTCTCAATCATGCCCCTGGCCGCCAATGCCCCCTGCCCGACAGCCACAGATATCTGCCTGAATATCCCTGTGCAGTCCCCCGCGGCGAACAGCCCTTCTATGTTGGTTTCCATCTTTTCATTGATAGCAATGTTATTCCCGTCCATCAGGATACCCATCTTCATAGCAAAACTGACTCCCGATGCGCTGCCATAAGCCACAAACAGGCCGTCCACCTCATCTTTCGTGCCGTCTTCGAAATATACGCCCTCAAGAAATTCCTGGCCGTACGGCCCTTTTATCTTCTTCGTATTTACCCTGAACGCGTCCATATGCCCTCTGAAAGCAGGGGAGATGTCCGGTTCCATACCGTTGGTATACAAGGTGATATCCCTGGTGAAGGAAAGGAGTTCCATGGCTTCATGGACCGCGTAATCGGCATAGCCCAGGACCCCAACCCTCCTGTTTCTGTAGAAAAAGCCGTCACAGGTAGTACAATAACTCACGCCCTTACCTTCAAAGGCGTCAA
>JAAYFY010000061.1 GCA_012728015.1 Clostridiaceae bacterium
CAATAAGATGCTTAACTTTGGTATCCGGCGCGGTTTCTCCGAGCAATAGCGAGAGGTAAAGAACCGGACCCGCGTCCTCAAATCCCAGGATGCCGCTTTGAATGTTCTCGAGGGTATAGCTCCTTACTGTGTTGATAATGTCTTTACCGGGGAGATCCTGGTCTGCCATGCAGGCATTCCAGGCGTCATCGTCCTCAAAAAGCCTCCTGTAAAGTGTCAGGGCGCTGACAGAGAGCATCCTTTCAAGTTGCCGCTCAAGCGGCTCCATCTCCTGCCTGAGCCTGAGCCGGGACAGGGCACGGGCTTCGCCGGCGCTCAGATATACGTCTCCATCAAGGAGTTCATTGGCCTTTTGAATCTGCTGGATCCTTTTTACTTGCCTGACCAGATCATTAACCCTGGTTTCCAGCCGTTTGAGCCTGGCTGACGGGGCCATGCCCGAAAAGTCGTGATAAAAGAGACGGGAAAGGTCCTCCCCTGTTATTATGGTCCTGTCCTTGAAGCAGATATCCTGGAATGTAAAGAAATGCTCCAGCGCATACCGGAAATAACAGTCCAGCGCATTGAGAAATGCAATGGATGACTTAAACCGGATTATCTCGCGGACGTTCCTGCCATAGGGCGTGTGCGCTATATTCAGTATCTTCTCCATCAGCCGGGGATGGGTCTGGATTCTGAATCTGCCAGGCATGTATTTTCTTACGATGGAGGGGAAGGTCATGCCCTTGATCTCATCCTCGCCCAGTTCGGGCAGAACATCGGAAAGGTAATCTCCCAGGATGTCGGTGGATGAAACGATTACAAGGTTTTCTGACTTGATATGTTTCCTGTGCCGGTACAGGAGATAGGCTGCCCGGTGCATGGCAACCGATGTCTTGCCGCTTCCTGCCGCGCCCTGGATGGCCAAAAGACGTGAGGTTTCATTACGTATGGCCGCGTTCTGTTCCTTTTGTATGGTGGAAACGATGTTCCTTAGCCTGGTTCCGGCATTGGATGCCAGCATTTCCCGCAGTATTTCATCCCCGATGGCGAGGCTGGAATCGAAGAAGTATACAAGGCGTCCACCCTCGATCTTGTATTGCCTTTTCAGGGTCAATTCGCCGCTGATCCGTCCCGCAGGGCACAAATAAGAAGCCGGACCGGTTTCGGAATCATAGAACATGCCGCAGACAGGGGCGCGCCAGTCATGGACCAGGATCTCCATGGTATCCTCATCGGTAAGCGAGTTGATTCCTATATAAATCTTTTGCGGGTCGGAGTCCGCCTGGGCAAAATCGATCCTGCCGAAGTAGGGGGAAGAGAGCTGCCGGTCCAGATTGACAATATCCTTCATGGTCTGCTTGGACCAGGATATATTCTGCTTCAGAAGACCGATGTGCTGCATGAATTCCGAGATGCTTTCCAGGTCCTTCATGGCACGGACTTCTTCCCACATGTCCTTGTTTATGTCCTTTTGCTGGTGTATCAGGTATTCCTTTTCGGCCAGCTTCTTTTTTAAAAGCATGGATATGAACGCGATGACTCTGTCCAGGTATCGTGACTCTGTTTTCCAGTCCGGGTGCATAATATCCTCCTGTTAGTGCTTGGCTTGTGCTTATGTGTAAAGATTGTATCAAACTCATGGAGAATATTACAGTCTTACAACATACCAAAAAATAGTGTAGAATATAGTAGGCGATAGCGGCCCCATCGGCGCGGCCATGAGTATGGTTTGCAATTATATATGCAAGATGAGATAATTATTAGATAGGCTGACTCGAAATACACGCCTGAGGGATATTCCCCGGGTTATTCGTCGAAAATGTGTATCGGAGATGATATCTTTGAATCCCAAACTCAAGGACAAATCAACAGACAGGCTTTTTGAAGCCATCCTGCTATTGGAAACCGTTGAAGAATGCTACAGGTTCTTTGAGGATCTTGGTACGGTCGCCGAAATCAAGGCCTTTGCCCAGCGCTTTGAGGTGGCCAGCATGCTGATGGACAAAAAGACATACAAGGAGATACACAACAAGACGGGAGCCAGCGAGGCTACCATCAGCCGGGTCAACAGATCCCTGTTCTATGGCGCGGATGGCTACAAGCTTATCCTGGAACGTATGAAGGAAAGAGAAAAGGAATAAGGGGAAGAAGCGGAGAAAAGCGATTGATATGCTGCTCCTCCCTGAAAGGACGGATTATATAGATGGCAGGTATTCTGGAGAAGATTTTCGGGAGTTATGCCGAAAGGGAACTAAAGCGCATAGTGCCCCTCGTGGATGCTATAGAAGCATTGGAGCCTGAGATGAAGGCCATGTCCGACGCCGAACTCAGGGAAATGACAGACAGGTTTAAACAGCGCCTGATTAACGGTGAAACCCTGGATGACATACTTCCCGAAGCCTATGCAGTAGTGAGAGAGGCCGCCGCAAGGGTCATCGGGGAACGGCATTACAGGGTCCAACTGATGGGTGGTATCGTACTCCATCAGGGAAGGATTGCCGAGATGAAAACTGGTGAAGGTAAAACACTTACGGCAACCCTTCCTCTTTATTTGAATGCCCTTGAAGGCAAGGGCGCCCACCTTGTGACCGTGAACGATTACCTGGCAAAGTACCAGGCCGAACTCATGGGCAAGATCTATAACTTTCTCGGGCTTTCGGTGGGCATTATCATCCACGGCCTGGACAACAATGCCAGGCGAAAGGCCTATAATTGCGATATAACCTATGGTACCAACAATGAGTTTGGATTTGACTACCTTCGTGACAACATGGTGGTTTACAAGGAGCAGATGGTACAGCGGGATCTGCATTATGCCATTGTGGACGAGGTGGACTCCATCCTCATAGACGAGGCCAGGACCCCGCTTATTATTTCCGGGCAGGGGGAAGAGTCCACCGAACTGTATGACCGAGCCGACAGACTGGTACGGAGGCTTAAAAAGGTAGTTTTCAGAGAAACTGATGACAGGCAGCTTGCCGATGACATAGACGCGGATTATATTGTTGACGAGAAGGCGCATACCGCCACCCTGACAGCCAGGGGCGTTAAAAAGGCCGAGGAATACTTCAGTATTGAAAACCTTTCCGATATTGAGAATCTGGCTATTTCCCACCACATCAACCAGGCCCTGAAAGCCCACGGGCTCATGAAAAAAGACGTGGACTACGTCATCAAGGCTGGGGAAATAATTATTGTTGACGAATTTACCGGACGGCTCATGTATGGGCGCAGGTACAGCGATGGGCTGCACCAGGCCATTGAGGCAAAAGAAGGTGTGAAGGTTGAGCGGGAGAGCAAGACACTTGCCACCATCACATTCCAGAACTATTTCAGGATGTACCGCAAGCTGGCGGGCATGACCGGTACGGCCCTTACCGAGGAACAGGAGTTCCGCGCCATCTACAAACTGGACGTAATTCCCATACCCACCAACCTTCCGGTGATCAGGATTGACCACCCCGATGTGGTCTTTAAGACCAAAGCCGGAAAATTCAATGCTGTGCTCCAGGATATAATTGAGAGCCACAAGAAAGGCCAGCCGGTCCTGGTGGGTACCATTTCCATTGAAACCTCGGAGATGCTCAGCAATATCCTGCGAAAGAACGGCATAAAGCACAATGTTCTCAATGCCAAATACCACGACAAGGAAGCCGAAATCATAGCCCAGGCCGGGAAGCTTGGGGCAGTCACCATATCCACCAACATGGCCGGCCGAGGTACAGACATAAAGCTGGGCGGTAACCCCGAGTTCCTTGCCAAGCAGGAAATGCGGAAAATGGGCATGGACGAACAGCTTATCATGGCTTCGGCAAGCTTCAACGAAACCGATAATGAAGAGGTCTTAAAGGCCCGGAAGGTATTCAGGGAATTGCACGATAAGTTCAAGGCCGAAACCGACAAGGAAAAGGAACTGGTTATAAAAGCCGGGGGTTTGAAGATCATTGGAACCGAGCGCCATGAGTCCCGCCGTATAGACAACCAGCTCCGCGGACGCTCAGGGCGTCAGGGGGATCCCGGCGAATCCAGGTTCTATATTTCGCTGGAGGATGACCTGATGCGCCTCTTTGGCTCCGATAGGATGCTGAGGATGGTAGATATGCTGGGCCTGGAGGAGGACCAGCCTATCGAGGCCAGGATGCTGTCCAACGCTATCGAGAGCGCCCAGAAGAGGATTGAGGGCATAAACTTTCAAAGAAGAAAGTCTGTCCTTCAGTATGACGATGTCATGAACAAGCAGCGCGAGGTCATTTATAGCGAGCGCTACAAGGTCCTGAACGGCGAAAACCTGAAGAACCACATACTGAATATGATCGATGCAGTGTCCGACAGGATTGTAAATACGTATTGCAGCGATGAGTCGCCGCCCGATGACTGGGATCTTGCGGCGATGATCTCCCATGCTGAGGACATCCTGATTCCCAAAGGCTATTTGAATCTGAAAGAAATAGATCTTGAAACCGTTACAACCGGTGATTTGAAGGAAAAAATCCGGCAGAAGGCCCATGAGATCTATGATCAAAAGGAAGCCGAGTTCGGCGAAGAGATTATTCGGGAGTTGGAACGCCGGGTGCTCTTGCGGGTTGTGGACGAGAAGTGGATGGACCATATCGATGCCATGGACCAGCTCAAGTATGGCATAGGCCTTCGGGCATACGGGCAGAAGGATCCTGTTGTTGAATACAAGCGGGAAGGCTTCGATATGTTCGAGGAGATGATCGGGAGCATCCAGCAAGATACCGTTAAAATGCTGTTCCGCATCAAAAAGGAGAACATCGTGGTGCAAAGGCAGCAGGTTGCCAGGGAAACATCTGCTACCCACGGTGAAACACAAAGGGCAAGGCAGCCCAAAAAACGCGAAGCGTTCAAGGTTGGCAGAAACGATCCATGTCCCTGCGGCAGCGGTAAGAAATACAAGAAATGCTGCGGCATGTAGCATAAGGCGCATTACAGGCAAAAACGGGGAGCGATCCCCGTTTTTTAAACACATTTGCGAGAAACGGTACAGGTGGAATTGACGCATTTCTGCCTGGGTATTCAGTTTTTAAAGACCGCGGAGCGTATTTTGCGACGAAAGCTTAAATAAACCATCGACACCTATTGTTAAGAAGTTGCGAAAAGTGATACAATAAATGAGAATTAGGGAAAAGCCAGATGTTTTGGCGTGGAAAGCGCAGGATTGACGGGAACCTGTGCATTTGAAGGGTATAATGTTCTTTGGAGGGGTTTTATGTTTGATACCAATGAGGAAATGAAGCATTTCAAACCTATTGATCTGGGCAACTTACGCCAAAAGCTTGGTCAGATTCCAGAGGACATGCAAAACGCCATTGAATTGTATAACAAGGCCCTTGAGGATGTGGCAGGGAAAAATGAGGACATGGCCATCATCGCGCTCAAGAAAGCCATTGCCATATATCCCGCTTTTTATGAGGCTATGAACCTGATAGGCGTTTGCTATAAAAGCCTCGGGGATGAGGAAGGCGCCCGTTATATGTTCAACAGGGTTATTGAAATGGACGACAGCAGCATCCGGGCGCAGCAGTATCTTGACAGGCTTGACGGAAAGGATGATGGGAGAACGTCGGGGAACGTGAGGAGCAAGAAACGGGATAAGAACCCGGTTGTTTCATGGATTACCCGCGGACTGTCCCCGGAGAAGACATCACCCTTCTATCTGAAATACATACTGGGTTTTGTAATCGGTGTGATCGCCATGGGTGCCCTGTGGCTGCTTATGCCTGCCGACAAGCCCCTGATCCAGATCAGCCCCAGGTCCGACAGCAGTCAGCAGATCCAGGCGCTTAAAGAAGAAAACGACCAGCTCAACCAGATTATCAGTGAGCTGACCGCAAGCCTGGAAGAGTCCAGCCGGAAGGAAAAGAACCTTCGTGACGAACTGGTTCAATACCAGGAATGGAGCAGGACACTCCGCCAGTTGGATAGTCTTGCGGCAATGGGCAAGTACAGGGACGTAATAGTTGAGGTGGAAAAACTGGAAGGGCTGGCCATACCCGCCGATATCGAAAAGGAGATCATGCTTCTGTATGATTCCTGCAAGCCTATGGCTATCAATCATATCTATGAATCCGCAAGGAGCATATACAACAGCAATGCGACCAATAAGAGCAAGGAAGTGTACAAACAGTCGGCCGATGAATTCAGGATGGCTATCAGGATAATGGAAGAGCTTGACGAAGAGAACAAGCCCGCCAACATGGTCCAGATCTACTATTACGGCGCGAAAGCCATAGCCCTGTCCGAAGACCCTTCCAAGGAAGAGGCAAACCAGGAGGCACTGGACATTTTCAATATAATTATTGAGAGTTTCCCCAACACGGGTTTTGCCCAGTATTCCAGGCTCAGGATCAATGAAATAGAGTCGGGCAGGCCTGTTAAGCATTAAGCATGGCTCACAGGATTGTTAGAACAGTGAAAAAGGCGGCCGAACCTTTAAGTTCAACCGCCTTTCATATTTCTTATTATCAGATTATCAGAATGCCGCCGGCACCTTTTTCAGTTTGGCAAAGCGGGGAAGCCCGTTCTCAAGGGGAGGACGGGAATCGCCCTGGATGAGAGGAAGGGCATAATCGATGAATGCCTGGGTAAGGCCGGTGCCGTCCTCGTTGATCCATTCCCTCGGAATCTTCTTTTCGGTATTGGCTACCTCGGTAAGGTCTACCAGTACGTAATTACACTTGTAATTGCCTTTTTCATCCTTATCCCTTTCATAGGCCACCATGCGGTCTGTCGCGCCCTCAATGGCAAACTGGACGGCTTTTTGTCCTGCGGTGAACGCCTCTTCCACATCGGTCGCGGAGGCGCAGTGGGCAGCGCATCTCTGGAGCAGGGAGAATTCTATGGCCCTGGCCTTGCATTTGAGTTCCTTCTTCAGGACAGAGGCAAGAACCTGTCCGACCCCGCCAAGCTGCGCGTGGCCGAAGGAATCCTTTTCCTTAGCCAGATCGGAACCATACTCAGAGATATACTTGCCGTTCTTATCGCGGATGCCTTCTGAAACAGCGACGATGAGTTTGCCATTGTTCTTTTCAAATACCTTCTTGCAGTCAGAAACGAACTTGTCCATGTCAAACTCGATCTCGGGAAGATATATCAGGTCCGGGCCCGCGCCCTTATAGGCTGCCAAAGCGGTAGCGGCTGTAAGCCATCCCGCGTTCCTTCCCATTACCTCCAGGACACATACCATTGGGGTGTCGTAAACCCTGGCGTCAAGGTAGACCTCCATGGTTGTGGTCGCCACATATTTTGCGGCGCTGCCATAGCCGGGGCAGTGGTCAGTGGCCCAAAGATCGTTGTCTATGGTTTTGGGTACACCGATCACACGACACTCATAACCGGCCTTCTGCATGAACTTGCTGACCTTGTTGCAGGTATCCATGGAGTCATTTCCGCCGTTATAGAAAAAATAGCGAATATCATATTTTTTGAAAACCTCCAAAAGGCGGTTATAATCGGTGGGATCCTCGTCTGGATCGGCCAGCTTGTAGCGTACCGAGCCCAGAGCCGATGAAGGGGTGGTCTTTAAAAGTTCGAGTTCCTTCCAGTCCTCCAGTGACATGTTGTAGAATTTTTCTTCAAGTATGCCGCGGATACCATGGGCTGCTCCGAATACTTTGAGTATTTCATCTGCCTTAAGAGCTTCGGTGATAACGCCTGCCGCGCTGGCATTGATTACCGAAGTTGGTCCGCCGGATTGACCGAATATTGCGTTTCCTACCAGTTTAGACATTAGTCTTCCTCCTATCGTTTATGTTTGTTTATGTTAAGCGCATTAATAATAAACTCAGTAAAGGGCTGACATATATAATGCTGCCAGAACCTTCGTAATATAACCCGATGCCGTGTCTGTCAGGAGGGTCTAATTATGTACAAAATTCAGACTTTAATATACCATAAAGAGCCCTTGAACGCAACGAGCATAAATACATGAAAGGTATATTCCGCAATTGCCCTGCCGAATGCAGGCCGGGAGCCGTGTTTGCTATGGTGAAAAAATGTTGTTGTTAGCTGATGAATGTATGATATAATATTAACGAATTGTCCTTGGCATAAAGGAAAATTCGTTGCAATTCGTGTATACAAAGTACATATTCATCTTATACAAGGAGGGTAAAATATGGCTAAAAAAATGAAAACGATGGACGGTAATACCGCTGCGGCACATGCGGCATACGCATTTACCGAGGTTGCGGGAATTTACCCCATCACTCCGTCGTCACCGATGGCCGAGTCAACCGATGAGTGGGCGGCCCGCGGGCAGAAGAATATTTTCGGGCAGCCTGTCAAGGTTGTTGAGATGCAGTCCGAAGCCGGTGCTGCCGGCGCAGTTCATGGATCACTTCAAGCTGGCGCATTGACTACTACATATACCGCATCACAGGGATTGCTCCTGATGATCCCGAATATGTACAAGATAGCAGGGGAACTTCTCCCGGGCGTGTTCCATGTATCGGCCCGCGCTGTCGCTTCCCATGCGCTTTCAATCTTCGGCGACCATTCCGACATTATGGCCGCCAGGCAGACAGGCTTTGCCCTGCTTGCTTCAGGCAGCGTCCAGGAAGTTATGGACCTTGGCTGTGTAGCGCACCTTTCCGCCATTAAGGGCCGGGTGCCGTTCCTGCATTTCTTTGACGGTTTCAGGACCTCCCACGAAGTCCAGAAGATCGAAGTGCTGGACTACGATGACCTTGCCAAACTGCTGGACTGGAAGGCCGTTGAGGAATTCAGGAACCGAGCCCTCAATCCGCAGAGCCCGGTTACAAGGGGAACGGCCCAGAATCCCGATATTTTCTTCCAGGCAAGAGAGGCTTGCAACCCCTTCTATGATGCCATACCGGACGTTGTTGCCGACTATATGAAGCAGATTTCCCAGCTCACCGGACGGGACTACAGGCCTTTCAGCTACTATGGCGATCCTGAGGCAGAATACGTCATCGTAGCCATGGGCTCTGTAACCGAGACAATTGAAGAGGTAATAGATTACCTCAGGGCCAGGGGCGAAAAGGTTGGTGTGATGAAGGTACACCTGTACAGGCCCTTCTCGGCCAAGTATTTCTTCAATGAAATACCGAAGACCGTAAAGAAGATCGCTGTTCTCGACAGGACAAAGGAACCCGGCGCCATCGGGGAACCCCTTTACCTGGATGTCAAGTCACTGTACTATAAAGCTGAAAACGCGCCCGTTATTGTTGGCGGACGTTATGGGCTTGGTTCAAAGGACACCACCCCCAGCCAGATCCTCAGCGTCTTCAAGAATTTGAAGCTTGATAATCCCAAGGATGGATTCACGATTGGCATAACAGACGATGTAACCAATCTGTCGCTTCCTGTGGATGAGAGGATTGTTACCGAGGATCCCAGCACCATCCGCTGCAAGTTCTGGGGACTCGGCTCCGACGGAACGGTTGGTGCCAACAAGAGCGCAATAAAGATTATAGGTGATGAAACCGACCTCTATGCCCAGGGCTATTTCTCCTACGACTCCAAGAAGTCGGGCGGTATCACCGTATCGCACCTGCGCTTCGGAAAGAACAAGATCCGCGCCACATACCTCATAGACGAGGCAGACTACATCGCCTGCCACAACCAGGCATATGTGGGCAAGTATGACCTGATTGCCGGCCTCAAGAAGGGCGGGACCTTCGTTCTCAACTGCCAGTGGAGTGTTGATGAGCTTGAGGAGAAGATTCCCGCTGAGCTCAAGAGGCAGATTGCCAACAACGACATCAATTTCTACATCATTGACGCAACCAGCATTGCCAGGGAGATTGGGTTGGGCAACAGGATCAACATGGTCATGCAGGCGGCCTTCTTCAAACTGGCTAGTGTTATTCCCATCGAGGAAGCTGTTAAATACCTGAAGGAAGAGATTGTCAATTCCTATGGCAGGAAGGGACAGGCTATCGTAGATATGAACTACAAGGCCGTTGACAGGGGTATTGATTCCCTGATCAAGGTTGATGTCCCTGAAAGCTGGAAGACGGCACAGGATGAGGAAACCCCTGTCGATGAAGACAGGCCTGAATTCATCAGGAAGGTAGCTGATCCCATGAACGCCCAGAAGGGTGATGATCTGCCGGTAAGCGCGTTCACCGGACGCGAAGACGGAACCTTCCCCATGGGAACCAGCGCCTATGAAAAACGCGGTATAGCGGTTACCGTTCCCGAATGGCAGTCCGATAAGTGCATCCAGTGTAACCAGTGTTCATTTGTATGTCCACACGCGGTTATCCGTCCGTTCCTTCTGACACCTGAAGAAAAGGCGAAAGCTCCCGCGGACATGGTTACAAAACCCGCGACCGGGCCTCAGTTCAAGGGGCTGGAATACAAGATCCAGGTTTCAGTGTTGGATTGTACGGGATGCGGCAACTGCGTCGATGTATGCCCGGCCAAGGAAAAGGCACTTGTCATGAAGCCGCTTGAGAGCCAGATGACAGAAGTGAAGAACTGGGATTACCTTAACAGCAATGTTACATACAAAGACAACCTGGCGCCTCTTAGCACCATCAAGAACAGCCAGTTTGCCCAGCCGCTTATCCAGTTCTCGGGCGCATGCGCCGGATGCGGCGAAACACCTTACATAAAGGTTATTACACAGCTCTTTGGCGACAGGATGATGATCGCCAATGCCACCGGATGTTCATCCATCTGGGGCGGCTCGGCTCCCAGTACCGTATACTGCGCCAGGAAGGACGGAAAGGGTCCGGCCTGGGCCAACTCCCTCTTTGAGGACAATGCCGAATACGGTCTTGGTATGCTGCTTGGCGTCAACCAGATCCGCGACAAGATCGAGGATTCGCTGAAGAAGCTGATTGAGCTTGACGTGGGCGCCGAGGTCAAGGCTGCCGCCGAAGCTTGGATCGCCAGCAAGGACGACGGCGAAGGTTCTAAGAAGGCCTCTGCTGAACTCCTTAGGGTTCTTGAAAGCTTCAAGCCCTGTGAGAAGTGCGCCGAGCTTGTTGAGGACATCCTGAAGAAGCGCGACTACCTGGTAAAGAGATCAGTATGGATAGTCGGCGGTGACGGATGGGCTTACGACATCGGTTACGGCGGACTGGACCATGTACTTGCTTCGGGTGAGGATGTGAACATCCTGGTATTCGATACCGAGGTATACTCCAATACCGGCGGCCAGTCCTCAAAGGCTACACCTACCGCCGCGGTAGCCAAGTTTGCCGCTTCCGGAAAGAAGGTCAAGAAGAAGGACCTGGGCATGATCGCCGCTACCTACGGTTATGTATATGTTGCACAGGTCGCCATGGGCGCCAACATGAACCAGTTCCTGAAGGCCGTAATGGAAGCCGAAGCCCACAAGGGACCCTCCATCATCATCGCATACGCGCCTTGTATCAACCACGGCATCAAGGGCGGCATGTCCCGTACCCAGACCAGGGAGAAGCTGGCTGTGGAAACAGGTTACTGGCATCTGTGGCGCTATATCCCTGAGAATAAGGCCCAGGGCAAGAACCCGTTCGTTCTGGATTCCAAGGAGCCTACCGGCAACTTCCAGGATTTCCTGAACACAGAGGTTCGTTACACCTCCCTGAAGCAGACATTCCCCGAGATCGCCGACGAGCTCTTTGCAAAGGCTGAGGCCGATGCAAAAGAGAGGTACGAAACCTATAAGAAAATGGCTGAGATGAAATAAGCCAGGCCATTAAGCTGACAGGGGCCGCCCTAGGATGGGGCGGCCTTTATAAAGGCTGGCGAATCTTTGAGACTTTTTACAGATACCATGTTATGCTGCCGGGCCGGAAAAAGCTTGCATCAGCATAAGCTGGAATTGAAATAACGGTATCAAGGCGCTGGGGTATATTGACAAAACAAAGCCATAAGCTTATACTAATCTTAAATATAGGAAACAGAATATGGATTTCATGCTTGAGTCAAAGAGTAAGTATGAAAAAGCCCTCCCGCGCTAGACGGCTTTTTTGTACTTACTTTTTTATTGGCCGATTATGAATATAGGGGGCATTCTAATGAGTCAGTATATAATTTCATTGGACCAAGGAACGACTTCAAGCCGTGCTATCATTTTTGATGAGAAACAGAATATCATTTCCACAGCCCAGAAGGAATTCAATCAAATCTATCCACAGCCCGGATGGGTGGAGCACAATCCCATGGAGATTTATTCCACACAGTACTCGGTCATGACTGAGGCGATGGCTCAGAGTGGGCTATCTGCCCGGGATATAGCTGCCATCGGGATCACAAACCAACGGGAAACTACAATTGTGTGGAATAAGGAAACTGGCCGACCGGTGTACAATGCAATTGTGTGGCAGTGCCGCCGCACAGCCCCAATCTGCGAAGAACTGAAAGCCAAGGGATACTCAGAAATAATAAAAGCCAAGACCGGCCTACTGATAGACGCATACTTCTCCGGTACCAAGGTTAAATGGATACTCGACAATGTGGAGGGAGCCCGTGAATTGGCCAGGCAGGGAAAGCTGCTCTTTGGCACGGTGGACAGTTGGTTGATATGGAAGCTGACCGATGGCAAGGTTCACGTCACTGATTATACCAATGCAAGCCGCACCATGTTGTTTAACATAAAAAACCTCTGCTGGGATGAAGAGATATGCAGCTTGCTGGATATCCCGATGAGCATGCTTCCCCGGGTATGTACCAGCAGCGAAGTGTACGGTTTTGTAGAAGCTGGTAACGCCCGGATACCGATAGCAGGCTGCGCCGGTGATCAGCAGGCGGCGTTATTCGGCCAGGCGTGTTTTTCTACCGGTGAAGCGAAAAACACCTATGGTACCGGATGCTTTCTGCTGATGAACACGGGAGAAGATCTCTGCTACAGCGACCATGGCCTCTTAACCACCATCGCCGCAACCTGCGGGAAAAAGGTGAACTATGCCATAGAGGGCAGCGTGTTTGTCGGTGGCGCCGTTATTCAATGGATACGCGACGAGCTGCGGTTGATACAAGATGCGAAGGATTCTGAGTATTTTGCCAATAAGGTCAAGGACAACGGAGGCGTGTATATCGTGCCAGCCTTTACCGGACTGGGCGCGCCTTATTGGGATATGTACGCGCGCGGTGCCATACTGGGTTTAACAAGAGGCTCAAACAGGGCACATATCATCAGGGCCGCGTTGGAATCTATAGCCTACCAGTCCAGGGACGTGATCGACGCCATGGAACAGGATACTGGTATTAAACTGCGCGCATTAAAGGTCGATGGCGGTGCTTCTGCAAACAATTTTCTCATGCAATTCCAGTCCGATATCTGTCAAACTGTCATAAGCCGTCCTGTCATCAAAGAAACCACAGCTCTCGGTGCGGCATACCTGGCAGGATTGGCTGTCGGAGTCTGGAATAGTACTGAGGAGATACGCAGTACATGGACGCTGGACCGTGAATTCATTCCGGTGATGACCTACGAGGAGCGCTGCCGGTATCTGGACGGATGGCGCAAGGCTGTAGACCGAGCGAAAAGCTGGGCCTGACAGGAGTATTCACGGCAAGTACATAAGCAGCCATTTATATCGGGGAGACCTTTGGTCAATGTTAATGCAGGGATTTCCATTGTGCTGTCATTTTAACAGGCTATTGGCAAACTGGTCCGCAAATATAGTATAATGAATTTAAGATCTATTTTCTTGGGTTTAGAAACAAGGACATGTTATAAAAGAGGTGAAAAATGAGATTATCTATAGAAAGCCTGATTCAATGCACAGAGGAATATCCCATCATTGCTGCGATAAGGAACTTAGAATGTTTGGATAAATGTAAAGAAACCGATTGTAAAATCGTATTTATTCTTTTCGGAGATATCTGCAATATTGGTGATATTGTCAAAAAAGTAAAAGAAATTGGCAAACATGCAATAGTCGACATTGACCTGATTATGGG
>JAAYFY010000062.1 GCA_012728015.1 Clostridiaceae bacterium
GACACCGCCGCGGCGCTGGCCTTGGAAGATGCGGATATTAAGAAGCTTTTACGGCATTCTGACAGCAAAGGACTGAAGTGGTTTTTCACAGCTTTTTTGGAACTCTGACAGGAATTCGGATCGGTTAAGGATCTGAATAATAAATGGGGGGGCGAATATGAAAACGCTTAAACAGACGTATGATGTCGTAGTTATTGGCGGCGGGCCCGGAGGACTTCCAGCCGCCATCGGAGCAAGCAGGAACGGCGCTAAGGTTCTCCTGGTTGAGAAAAACGGATTCCTTGGTGGAAACCTGACCATAGGCCTTCCGCTTTTAGGCTATCTGGACATGGACGGCAAGCCCGTAACCGCAGGGTCTGCCCAGGAACTTGCCGATGCGCTGAAGGAGCGCAACGCTTGCACCGAACACATTTTCTGTCCCAATCATAATTCTGTAACGCTTTATGATCACGAGATCTTCAAGATCGTCGCATTTGAGAAATGCCTTGAAGCAGGTGTGGAGATTTTGCTGCACACCCAGCCCATCGATGTCAATTTGGAGAATGGCAGGATCAAGTCGGTTATTCTGTTCGGAAAGGGCTACCGCATTGAAGTCGAGGCCAGGGTGTTCATAGACGCCTCCGGCGACGGTGATCTGGGCTTTCTTTCAGGAGCTCGCTTCAGTAAAGGCCAGAAAGATACCGGCGTCCTCCAGCCCCCTACGGTGATGTTCACCCTGGGGAATGTGGACACCGACAAGACCATTGAGTTTGTGGCCAAAGACCCTGAGCAGATGCGTTTCTGCGATACCATCGACACCGATATAAACAAGTATAACGCCGAGTATTTCCGCAATAACCCCTACCATGTATTTGTGGGCCTGAGAAAAATGTTTCTTGAGCTTAAGGCCAGGGGTGAGCTGCCTGTTGACCGCGACACACTGATATATATAAAGAGCCTTATTCCCGGCGAGGTCCATATGAACTGCACCAGGCACCTGGGTATTGACGGCAGCAATGTCTTCGACCTGACCCGCGCTGAGATCGAGGGACACCTGCAGATATCCGAACTGGTGGAAACCCTGAGGAAATATGTGCCCGGCTTTGAAAACTGCTATATCACCAACATATACCCCAATCTGGGCGTCAGGGAAACCCGGCGTTTCGAAGGCATAAAACAACTGACCGAGGATAGCATCATGAACGGCGAGGTGCCCGATGACACGGTAGCCCTGGGAGCCTACATCATCGATATCCACGATGGTTTGGGCGGCGGCACCATAGTAAAGCATATCAAACCCTACGGCATTCCTTATGGCTGCCTGGTCAGCAGTGATATTGACAACCTCATGTTCAGCGGCAGGTGCATATCCATGGACGCCGTTGTGATGAGCTCTGCCCGGGTTATGCCCACCTGTATGGCCATCGGCGACGCTGCCGGCGTCGGAGCAGCACTGGCCGTCACGCCATAAGGCGCTTCGGCGACATTGCAGGAAAGAACGTAGTGGTAATCGGCGGGGGTCCCATAGGTAACCTGGTGGCACAGACTGCAAAGGCCAAGGGAGCAGCAAAAGTCATAGTTACCGAGA
>JAAYFY010000063.1 GCA_012728015.1 Clostridiaceae bacterium
ACCGGCCGATTTCTTCCGATCTTTCCATCAGGCGGGCGACAACATCCCTGCTCTCAATGGTGGCCTGCGATATTGAATCCATTTCCCTGATCACCTGGTGCAGAATATCTCCGCTTTTTTCATTACGCTCCCTGACCTCCCGGGATATCCCGGCTATTGCATTTCCTTCATCCGCGATACGGTTGATACTCTGTGATATCCTCGAAACCATTTCAATGGCCTCTTCCATATGCTTGATGGTGCTTTCGGATGCCAAAGAGATTTCTTGCGCGTTCACGGCTATCTGTTCATTTGATTTGGTTGTATTATCGGTGACGGCCGAAAGCTGACGCACTGATTCGGCCAAAATGCCGGACACTTCCCTGGCTTTTTCAGTCATGGCAAGGGTTTTTTGCAGAAGGACAGCCTGTTCTTCCGCGCCCATTACATTTTGAAGCATGCTGCGTGTCCTTCTTGACAGGTATATGAAAATAACCGCAATTATAGCGAATTCCAGCGTTCTTGGGACTACACCCGAGGCGATCATCCTGCCGACTGTGGCCAGGTTATTGTCAGTAATCCCTATGTAAACACTTAAGATCTGGCCTATGGCCAGCATCACAACCGAAAGGACGGCAGTAAAAAAGCACAGCCTCCTGGTGAAATACAGGCTGGCAATGGCTATTGGGTAGCAGTACAGCAGAACCACATTGTGCGACAGTATGGTAAATACGCAAAATATGGCCATAACGGCAGAAGCGGCAATGACATACTTGACCCATGGATCCTGTTTCTTTAGAACGAACACCAATAATGACGGAATAAGGAGAAAGACAGCTGAAATACCCAGGGCCAGTGCCAGGGTTCCGAGAGGTACCACAAACAGGCCAATTAGTTTTATCACCAGGAACAATATGACAAATACTATAGAAATCAGCATTACCTTTGATGCAAACCGGTTGGCTTCGATCTCATTCCGCTTGAGAATCCCGCTCTCTTTCATCTCCAAGACCCCCCCAAAATCCCGATAATAAGTTTCAACTATATTTACCATTATATTTCATAAATAAACAATATTAATCATCTGTTCCATCATATCGGTCATATAAGGTATTCCCTGATAACCGCCCACTCCTTTATCAGCTTTTCCAAGCTATACCGCGCATTGGCAGGGCTGGTGGAAGGAAGGACTGTACAAGCGATGCCGGTATTGGGATAAACCAGCTTCCGGTAAAGGGAACCGGCCTTACTGCCGTTTGCGCAGATGGCGCATATCCGCGCGTGTTGGAGAAGATAGCCCAAGTCATTCACCACGGGATCCTTGATGGAGCTGTCCTGTGACATCCGGATACGGCAGCTTGCCAATACGTCCCACAGGGCGATACCATGGCTCAGCAGCATCTCCTTCTTTTCCCGGGTAGTCTCAGGAAGCCGTGTCCCAAGCACATGTGAAAGCACCTTCCAGAACCGGTTCTGCGGATGCGCGTAATAGAATTGATTCTGTCGTGACACCACAGAGGGCATGGTTCCCAGTATCAGGATCCTTGAATTCTTATCATAAATGGGTAAAAAGGGATGGACAAGTATTTCTTCCTTACGCATGAATCCTCCTTTTGCATCTGTATGCCTTTTCCCTGCTCTTTCATGGCTATATTTCACCATGTACTCCTGACTTATTATAGCAAATTGGCTTTCTTGTCATTGCGAAGCGGAGCTGGACGTGGCAATCTCAGCAAATATATATCCCCTGACCAGTATAGCCAGGGGAATATCTGAAATGCTTATTTACTGCAGCCTTAACCATAAAAAACGGCTCCGTCTTGGCTTGGGCTATCCTTCCACAACCTCCAGGAGGTCCTTCGAAATGTTTTCAATGCTGCCTGCCGATGCGGATACCTCCTGCATGGATGCCAGCTGCTGCTCAACAGCGGCTGCGATCTCCTGCAGTTCGGCAAGGTTCTTCCTGTTCATATCCCTTACCCCTTCAACTATCTCAACAATCTTGCTGCTGTCTTCGGCCACATCCATTGTCGCCTGGCTGACTTCCGCAATCTTCATGTGCATATCCTTACCAGTCCGGGATAGCAGTTCAAACACGCTGCCGGCTTCATTGATCAGGGACAGGCCATTCCTGACCAGCTCGGAATTGGTATCCATCGCGTTTGCGGCCTTCTCG
>JAAYFY010000001.1 GCA_012728015.1 Clostridiaceae bacterium
ACCATGATGGGCAAACCAAAAATCAGAAGAAACAGCAGATAAATAATGACAAATATTCCGCCGCCATAGGCACCGGTTATATACGGAAACCGCCAGACATTTCCCAGTCCTATGGCGCATCCGGCAGAAATCAGGATGAAACCAAGCCGGGATTTAAAGGTTTCTCTGTTTTGCTGCATATAAACACCTTCTTATGAGTTTGTTTCAATCGTATTGTATTATATTTTCCAGTATCCTGAAACTGGTTGCGCGGCACGTCACTTGGACAGCCCTTTTGCATAAAAAAGCTCCTTGGCATATGTTCTGCGTAAGGAGCTTTATAAGTCTGCCTGGAAGGAATTAATCTGTGTAAGTTTATTCCTTCATACTTCCCAGCGCAACACCGGCGATGATATACTTCGAGAGCGCGAAATACACAATGAACAGCGGCAGCACCGTCAGGGACAATCCCAGATAAACAGCGCCGAACTCTGTCCTGTAAATGTCACCTCTCAGCAAGCTGACCATGATGGGCATGGTATAATTCTTTTTGTCAGTCAGCAGGATTAAAGGCATGAACAGGTTGTTCCAGCTTCCCACAAAAGAGAAGATGGCCTGTGTTGCGATGGCGGGTTTCATGATGGGAAGCACAATCCTGTTAAAGGTGTAGAATTCATTGGCACCGTCTATTCGTGCCGAATTCACAATATCAATGGATAACGCGCCCAGGAGATATTGTCGCATGAAGAACACCACCGCAGGCGCCGCCATAGCCGGCAGAACCAACGGAAGAAAACTGTTGGTCCAGCCTATGCGGTACATGAACTGGTAGAATCCAATACTTGATACCTGCGCGGGGACCATCAGAACAGCCATTATAAATGTGAAGAACGGCTGGCGCAATTTCCAGTGATAAACCACAAGGGCATACGCGGTAAGCGAAGAGAAATAAACATTCAGGAGTGTTGAGCTGGCGGCTATGATGAAAGAGTTCTTAAAGCCCACCAGCGGATTGAATGATTTTCCCTCGAACACTTTAAAGTTGTTCAGCAGGTAGGATGATGGCACAAGCGATATGGAGCTCTGCTGGATCTCATATGTATTTCGCGTAGCATTCATCAGCATGATCCAGAACGGCATTATGCTGAGGATGGCCAGGGTTATACATACAATATATTTAATTACCCTGGTAATTGTCCGGCCAGCAATCGGCTCATGTTTCAGTGTCTTTTTCATGCTCCCGCCCCCCTTGCTGCCGCTTTCTGGGCTTTCTTGATCTTCTTTAACTCTTTCTTCATCTTTGCAGCATCCTTGTCACGCAGGATATAGAAGAGTATTGCTGATAATACCGCGATAATTAAAAACATAATCATACTCGCAGCTGACGCGCGGTTGTACATATAGCTTCCGCTGAACGCCTGGTTGAAGATGAACACGCTCACCGTAAGGGTAGAATTGTCCGGACCACCATTCAGGAACAGTTTCGGTATATCAAACATCTGCATGCCCCCTATCAGGCTGGTAACCAGCGTAAAGAGCATGATAGTTCTCAAACTCGGAAGTGTTATGTAGAAGAAGACTTGTCTGCTTGTTGCGCCGTCTATTTCCGCCGCCTCGAAAAGCGTTGGATTTATACCCAGCACACCGGCGATAAGCACAATCATTGTCTGTCCATACCACATCCAGAACTGGATAAATGAAACGATGCCTCGTGCCGTCCACTTATTTATGAGGAAATTGATAGGCATATCGGCTAAACCCAGCAATTTGAACAAGTCATTAATTGGTCCCATGGGATATCCGAACAAGACATTGAAAAGTATGGCTATGGTAGCTGCCGTTATGATGTTGGGCATATAGAACAGTACCTTGAATGCCCCCTGGCCTTTTATTTTCTGACGCTGATTTGTGAACCAGGCCGTAAGCAACAGGGCCAACAGCAGCTGTGGAATAAAGTTACATGTCCAAATGATCACCGTATTTATCAATGATTTCTGGAATGATGGGGTCTTAAGTATCTGCTGAAAATTCTGGAACGGATTATCCATAATCATAAAATCCGTTTTGCCCAGACCTTTAAGGTCGGTAAAACCAATTATTGCTGTATAAAATATAGGATATGCCGTGAAAACCAAAAACGCAAGTACGAAAGGTATTGAGAATATATATCCGTATTTTGCATAGCTAACACTCTTAATTTTCTTGCGTCCCATAAGCTAAGCATTCACCTCCGGTAAAGAGTCTGGCGCCTTGTTAATAAAAAGTTGGGGCGAACGGAAAGGCATCCGCCCGCCCCTTTTTTCAGCCAAAACTTATTCAACTATAATGTCGAGGTTATCGGCTACATTCTGCTTGAAGTCAGCGATAGCCTGTTCCTTGGTCTTGTTGCCGTTCTTGTATTCACCAACCTGGTTACGGAAGAGACTGTTGATTGTCTCGTCGTACTGGGTCATGGCTTTACCACTTGCGAACTCGCCAGCGGGTACGAATACTTCGAACATATCCTGACCGCCGAGGAAGTCGAGGGTACCATCGGACTTCTTCATTACAGTACCGGAAGCAACAGTATCCTTGGTTCCGCCAGGTCCGAAGAGGGTACCATTAGCCCAGTAGTACTGGAGACCTGTCTCAGAGCTGTCGAGGGTAATCCACTCAACGATCTCACCAACGGTCTTCGGGATCTTGGTATCCTTGTTGGCGATAATCCATGTGCCGCCCCAGAAGAATCCTACAGGAGGCTCGCATATAGCCCAGTCGCCATATGTACCTTCACCGGGTTTCTCTCCGCCGGAGTTACCAGCCATTACGTAGTTGATCAGCCATGCGGGACCAAAGAAACCGAATACCTTCTTGGCGCCGGCATCTTTCATATCGGCAAACCAGGAGTCAGACCAGTCAGTAGTATCGTTGAAGTAGTCGTTATCCTTCAGCTTCTTGGAGAAATCCAGGAACTGTTCGTAGTTAGGATCGATATTCAGCTTGCCATCAACGATCCAGCCTTTCTCTGCGCTGCCCCTGACGGCCTGCCATACGTCACCGTCACCGGAAACAATTGCATAGCCCTTCGCCTTCAGAGCCTCAGCGGCTTCGAAGAACTTATCCCAGCCGGGACCGATCTTGGTTTTGATAACAGCAGGATCATCGGTGCCCCATACATCTTTCGCGATGGAACGACGATAGATGTATGCGCCGCCGGTAGCCTGGTATCCGAGACCTACCAGCTTGCCGTCGCCTCTTGTTCCGATATCAACGGTGTACTGAGCGATTTCGGCTTCAGCGAGGAGCTTGTCGACATCAATGCCCAGGTCTTTATAAGCTGCGGCAAAGTGTGCGGCGTCGCCCTGTGTGTACTTCAGTACGAAAGCGGCCTCAGCGCAGTAGATATCGGGAGCGTCAGCACCGCCAGATGCGAGAGCCTGGTCGAGTGCGGGCTGATATGCGCCCTCTGTGGTAGCGATGATGGTTTCCTTGATTTCATACGGGAAATCCTGACCATGTTTCTCTTTGTAGAGTTCCTTGAACTTCTCCATCATCTTGGGAACCTCATCGGTGAAGCTCCACAGGTTGAGTACCTTTACGTTAGGATCATCGGACACTGACGGAGCAGGAGTGCTGGTGTCCTGGGGCTTGCTGCCGCCGTCACCGGGCTGAGCGGGAGCAGATGTTCCGCCGGGTGCCGATGGCTGCTCTTCCTTGCCGCAACCAGTGAAACCGAGAGCCAACGTAAAGACCATTGCCAAAGTAAGGACTAGAGCTAGAATGCGTTTCATAGTTATCCTCCTTCTTTTTTTATATGTTTTGGCTGAGTTAATTATAGCAGAATGCACAATAATGTCAAGGGTATATTGTACAACTATGAGCAAAAAGACCGCAAGCGCTTTAACTGGTTGCGTAAATGACTGCTTTGCACAAGCATAAAGAAAAGCCGAAGACCATAGCCGCATCTTTATTACAGCCTGAAGCCCCCGGCTTTTATGCAAATTGTCCTGATCAAAATGACTACTGGCGTCTTGATCCTCTCTTAGCAGAAGATGGTCCCAGCCCAGCATTTACCGGCCTTTAACCTGATCATATGCCCATTTCAGCCATTGGCACAGTATTTCAAGATCGGTCTTTTCCACAGTCGCGCCGCACCAGATTCTGAGTCCGACAGGCGCCTCGCTGTAGGAATTGATATCATATGCCACATCTTCATCAGCCAGCAGCCTGACCATGGCTTTGATCTGGTCGGCCGTGAGATCCACTTTCAGGCATACGCTTGTATTGGAGCGGCAGGATTTATCTTCAGCCAGGAAGCTTATCCATGGATGATTCCCCACAAAATCCTCAAGGACCTTAAGGTTCTCTTCGCTCCTGGCAATAAGTCCCCGGAGGCCTCCTATGGACTCCGCCCAGTCCAGGGCCCTCAGATAATCCTCATTGCAAAGCATTGAAGGCGTATTGATGGGAGAACCCTGGAATATGGCCAGGTTGAGAGCGCCCTTTTTTTTCAGCCTGAAAACCTTGGGTATAGGCCAGGGCGGATTATACGATTCTATGCGCTGAACTGCCCTCGGTGAAAGGACCAGCATGCCATGGGCGGCTTCTCCCCCCAGGACCTTCTGCCATGAGAATGTGAGGCCGTCTATCTTGTTCCACGGTATATCCATGGCGAAAACAGC
Organism: Clostridiaceae bacterium; assembly: GCA_012728015.1. Classification (GTDB taxonomy): domain Bacteria; phylum Bacillota; class Clostridia; order DSM-8532; family DSM-8532; genus Thermoclostridium_A. The sequence continues at coordinate 4,641 of JAAYFY010000001.1, forward strand.
CGAAGTGGCATCGCAAAGGGTAAGGCCTTCCCTGTCATCGGGGATCCAGTCGCCGTTGGGCACTTTTACGCCGCTGGTGGTGCCGTTCCATGCGAAAACAACATCATTGCTGAAATCAACCTTCGAAAGGTCGGGCAATTGGCCGTAGTCGGCAAAATGCTTGTTGATATTGGGTATCTTGAGTTCCTTTTCAATATCATAAGCCCAGCCAAAGCCAAAGGACTCAAAAGCGACAACATCAACGCCCCTCGGACCCAGTACGTTCCACATCAGCATTTCAAACGCTCCGGTGTCGGATCCGGGCATGATTCCCACCAGGTAGTCTTCAGGTATACCAAGGATCTTCTTTGTCCGCTCTATGGATTCTTTAAGCCTGGCCTTTCCTATGGCGCTTCGGTGGGATCTTCCCAGCGGGGCATCCTTGAGCTCTTCAATGGTATAACCAGGATGCTTGGCGCAGGGACCCGAAGAATAGCATGTGTTAATTGGCTTTTTGTCCGGCTTCATCTGATAATACCTCGCTTTCCTTGCGTTAATGAAATGCGTATCTAAATCATAATATATATAATATAAAAAATCCCCGTCCTGAAATATCAACAGGGACGAGAGAATAACCCATCGATTTTACAGTATTATTTTAGAACATAATGTCCGTGTTCATCAAGAGCCCTGGTAATTTTTATACAAGGTGCTGTATATGGAGTATCTCCGAAAAACAACTTTGATGAAAAATTAACAAACGGCTGTGCCAGGTCACAGGCTGTCGGCAATTGGCCGACACGTTCTTATCCGGCCGCTCCATATTCCGCAGCGATCCCCGAAGCAGCCTATCTCCATCCCGTTTTCACAGATCCTGGCCACTTCGCAGCGGTTGGAGCACCCTTCACATTCAAAGCCTTTGGATTCAAAGTGCTTTTCCACGAGTGAGAAGCCCCTGAACCGGGTGCGCGCGCGCTTTCTCACCGCGTCCCTGGCCAGTATGGCGGCTCCTATGGCTCCCATCATCTTATGGTTTTCCGGAACGGTAACCTCAAACCCCAGTGCCCTCTCAAAGGCAATCTTCATACTCCTGTTGGCCGCAACGCCGCCCTGAAAAAACACCTTCGGCCTGATGTCCTTGCCCTTCCCCACGTTGTTCAGGTAGTTCCTCACCAGGGCCTCACACAGTCCCATGATTATATCAGACTGGTTGTATCCCATCTGCTGCTTGTGGATCATGTCACTTTCAGCAAAAACCGCGCAGCGGCCGGCGATCCTTACGGGCGTTTCAGCCTTAAGGGCATAATCCCCGAACTCCTCAATGGAAATACCCATTCTTTCTGCCTGCCGGTCCAGAAATGATCCGGTTCCCGCCGCGCATACCGTGTTCATGGCAAAGTCCGATACCACGCCGTTCCTCAGAAGTATAATCTTCGAGTCCTGTCCTCCTATCTCGATAATGGTTTTCACGTCAGGGTCCAGTTCAAGGGCCGCCACGGCGTGGGCTGTAATCTCATTTTTCACAACATCGGCACCCACCAGGACCGATGCGATCTGTCTGCCGCTTCCGGTGGTGCCGCAGGCGGCGATCTCCCTATCACCATATTGGTCCGCCAAAAGCCTGAACCCCTCCTGGATTGCCCTGATGGGGTTACCGCGGGTCCGGAGATAATGCTTTTCCACCACCTGCAGTCCATGGTCCAGCAAGACCAGGTCAGTGCTCACCGAGCCCACATCAATACCCAGATACAACATGGTTTCTTCTCCTTTCCAGCATATCGACGAACGCCTCAATCCTGGTGACATACCCAGCCTCACCGGTCATCTCGTCCACTACCAGGGAAAGAATGGGGAAATCCTTATCCCTGGCTATGGTTGGCAGGATGGCTTTGGAAACGATTTCGGGCATGCATCCCATGGGGAATATCTGGATTGCCCCATCAAAACCGCTCTTCCAGGATAGGATGGCTTCACCGACGCACTCCCTTGCATGGCCACCGATATAATAGGGCAGATAATCCCTGGACGCTGTTTTTATGCCGGGACTGTTCAGCCCGGCGGGCGAGAGAAGGGTATTTCTTATCCACCAGCTGGGGGTCATGAGACGTCTCGTGGATATGCCGCGATCCATCAGCTTGTCCTCAATATATAGATTGGAAAAGGGCTCGATGACAGTATAAATCTCGCCGATGATGGCAATCTTCAGGGGGGTTACCGTGCGGTCGCAGGGCACTTCGTTCATCATCCTGTTATAACCATTAAGGCAATCAAGCATCTTGTCAGGGCTGCCGCAACTATATGCCTCCTGCCTGCACTTTTTCAGGAGATTCTTGCATGTTCCCCGGACTTTCTCGTACCCTGCCTTTTCATGGGCCTTGGCTTCAACAGCATCCAAAAGGCCCATAATCCTGACCGCCTGCGCCAGGGCAAGCCATTTCCGCCCCTTTGTCCCGGGGCTATGGGCGGTCAGCCTTGAAATCCTTGCCAAAAGCTCCTTAAAGCCTATGGACTTTGGCGCGTCAATGACGATGAAATCCACCTTGTATCCCAGTCTTCTCAAAAGTTTCATATGCATCTCGGAATACTCCCCGAAACGGCAGGGTCCGCAACTGCCTGTAACGATAACTGTATCGGCCCCCTGTTCAATAGCCTGGATATAATTGCCCACCAGGATCTTGAACGGAAGGCATATCTCCTCGGGGGAATGAAGTGATCCTATTTCCAGGGCAGCCCTGCTGTTCAGCGGGGGAATTACATAATCCACTCCCAGTCCTTCAAACAGGGCTTTTGCAGCTATATAAACATTGCCCATATGGGGAATGGTCACTTTCATGCTTACAGCTCCTTTCCAGCATGTCCGCAAAGGCTTCAACGCGGGTATCCACCCCCGCTTCGCCGGTGTGCTCGTCGATTTTAAGCACCAGCATGGGAAAGTCTTTTATCCTGTCCCTTACAAGCTCGATGATTACCGAATCGATACCGCAGGCAAAGGATGAAATGTAGACCACGCCCTGCACATGCTTTTTTGACGCAAGGGCGGCGATAAAGCCATAAGTTTTCCTGGCGAAGGTCCAGAAGGGTTTTTTAAACAGGGCCCGGACCTCCTGTGCGGTGTCTTCCCCGCCTGCGAACTCCTCGGTAATTACTCCCACCCCCAGATTATTGAGCTTTTTCTTTATATTCATATTGATGAATGTATCATACAGGTTGTAGGGGTGTCCGGCCAGAGCCACTTTTATGGGGTATCCCTGGTCATGGTAACCTGTCCTGAAGCGGGACTGCTCATCAACAGCCGCTTCGAGAGCGGATTTTACGCGCCGCCGGTCACGGGTGATCGGACAGGCCGACGCCATGGCCCACTGGCGAAGCCTGGCCATGGTGGTGGCATAAACAGGATGTGATATGACCTCGGGCAGTCCGGGTATACTGTTGGTCACCATCTCCGGCAGGCCACAGAACTTCGGGCATATATACTCTCCTTTATACAGCTGCATGATCCTGGGGATGAACACCAGGTCGCATCTGTCCCTGAGATGGCACACATGCCCATGAAACACCTTCACCGGCAGGCAGGCCTCGTCCACACAATATTGGACACCCGCATCCAGTATGGATTTGTTGGTTTGGGGTGAAATGACCAGTTCGGCCCCGAGCTCAGTAAAAAAGCGTGTGAAAAAGGGGTGAAACTGATCATACAACAGCCCCCTGGGTATGCCGACTTTCATATCCTTTCTCCCTGCTTGATCTTTTTTGTGTCATTGCGCGCGAAGCCTTTTTTGTGTCATTACGTGCGAAGCCTTTTTGTGTCATTGCGAGGAGCAAAGCGACGAAGCAATCTCATTATCCAGCGCGTTTTCCATTTGTACCTCCAAAGAACAGATTATGGACTCTGACTTATCATTATTTCAACAGGGAACGGGGCATTTTTCAGTAAAACCCAGCGTATCAGGGCTTCAGCACAACCTTGATGCAATGATCCCTTTTTTCATCAAATAGCCCATATCCCAGATCGCCCTTGTCCAGAGGCAGCCTGTGGGTGATGATGTCGGTAGCGTCCATGACACCGTCCTTTACAAGCGACATTATAGGCTCAACGTATTTGTGGACCGGGCATTGCCCCATCTTCAGCGTGATGTTGCGGGCAAAAAAGTCTCCCAGGGGAAACATGTTATAACGGCCTCCATAGACCCCCACGATGGAAATGGTTCCGCCCTTCCTCACCGCTCTGGCTGCAATTTCAACGGCGGATTTTGATCCCCCCTGGAGTTTCAATGCGGTTTCGATCCTCTCCATGAGTGTCATCCGACCGTCCATACCGACGCAGTCCACCACTACGTCGACCCCCCCTCCGGTGATATCTTTAATGTATTCACCGGCGTCGTCATGGTCCTCTATATTCACGGTTTCCACACCACTGTGTTTCCTGGCGTGCTCAAGGCGGTAATTGAGGGCATCAACGGCAATGATGCGCTTTGCCCCCATAAAGGCCGCCCATTTTACCGCCAGAAGGCCAACAGGGCCGCAGCCCAGGATCGCTACCGTATCGTCCTTACCAACGCCACCCATCTCCACGCCCCAGTAGGATGTGGGAAGGATATCAGTTAAGAAGAGAACCTGTTCATCGGACAGCTCCTCCGGCACCACAACAGGTCCCGCATTGGCATAGGGGACACTGATATACTCGGCCTGCCCGCCTTCATAACCGCCGAACATGCTGCCATAACCCAATAAACCCCCGGTCTCCCCGTTGGGATTGGAATTGTCGCACTGGGACCAGAGCCCATGGCTGCAATACCAGCAACGCCCGCAGGATACGGGGAAGGGTATAATGACCCGGTCGCCTTTCCTTACCCTGGTTACACTTTTCCCGGCTTCTTCCACAATCCCCATGGTTTCATGGCCGAGAATGAACCCCTTGGGCAGATCGGGGATCATTCCGTGGATCAGGTGGAGATCCGAGCCGCAGATGGAAGTGGTCGTAACCCTTACGATTATGTCTTCATCATCCTGGATCTCGGGATCTCCAACGTTCTTCACTTGTACGTCCTTTACACCTTCGTATACCAGCGCTTTCAATGTGCTGTCAGCCCTCTTTCAGAGATTCATCATTACGGTAGTTTTTCCGCCCCGGCGGCAAATATGCAAAAACAGCGCCTCCCTTATCAGAGAACCTTCCGTACATTGTAAACGGCGTTAAGGACAAGATAGTACTGGGGCGAGTATCTTCCGATGGTCCACAGGCTGATGCCCCCCAGCCTGTATTCGTTCACCAGGGCAAGCGAGGCATAAATGCTCCTGGCATCCGAAAACCATACTTCGTGCAGCCTTGCGTCGCTGTCATAGTATCTGAACCATGGCGCCTGGGCTTGCGTGTCAAATTGTATGAACGCCCCCACCCTTCTTGCCAGATCCACTGCCCCCGTATTGGATATGGTAGCAGCCGCAGTGCCCTCCCTGAATGGAAGTGTCCAGTTGTATCCATAATTGGGGATACCCATTAGTATCTTCCTTCTGGGTATGACTGTAACCGCGTAGTTCAAAACGCGTCTAACCTCGTTAAGCGGCGCCACCGCCCTGGGCGGGCTGTATGTGTAACCCCATTCATAGGTCATGAGTATCACATGGTCGGTCAACGCGCCGTGGACAGGGTAATCATGGGCTTCATAGAGTAATCCCGGCTGATCTCCCGAAATCTTGGGCGCCAGCGCCGTGGTGAGAGAATACCCTAAAGGCCGTATCCTTGCGGCCACCTTCCTTAAAAAGTTGTTATAGTTCTCCCTGTCCCGGGGATAGAGGTATTCAAAATCGATATCCAGCCCGTAGTAGTTTTTCTGCCTCATGACACGCAGAACGTTGTCGATCAGGGTATCCTGGAGCTGCTCATTGTTAAGGATCGTGCTTGCCAGATCGCTGGAAAAGCTGCCCCCTTCTTCGATATTTGTGATCACCATGAAGGGCGCCACCCTGGCAGCCCTGGCCGCCTGGATGAGCGGTTCGTCGTCGATGGCGCCCAGACTCCCGTCAGGCCTTACTTCATAGCTGAATATGCTTAAAAATGAGAGGGAAGGCAGCGTCCTTTCCAGCACCCCACGGTCTATATCCGGAAATGCATAGCCATTAACCAGGATCTCTCCGAAGTCTATCTCCCTGGGAGGTATAATGATCTCCTGCCCGATCTGCAGCGAGGCAGGATCGGTGATGTCGGGATTGGCATCAAGTATTTCGGCGACGCTGATATCATAGCGCCTTGCGATTCTGAAGACCGAATCGCCCGGCCTGACGGTATACCGCCTGGTTCCCTCAAGGATGACCAGCGCCTGACCCGGTATCAGCCGGCCATCGGCCGGCAGTTCATTGTCGCTTATTATCCTCTGCATTGGGACATCATACAGTCTTGCAATGGAATAGACACTCTCCCCCGGACTTACAACATGAATCCGCATATCACTCACACTCCTGTTTACGATAATGCCTGCAGGTCGGCTGCAGAGCACTATTACAGAATATGCGCGGAAGCCTGTTCATGGTTTATTATTAGCGGGCCGGAAAAAAGCTGATCGTAACTTACAGCCTCAGTTTCCTCTTTATCTCCTCCATCCGGGCATCCAATTCCCTGATTTCCCTGCCAAGGTCCTCCCTCTCCCCGACCGACTCCTGGTACTCTTGCTGGGCCTGGGCCGTCAGCATGGCCTGCCCGATAGAAACGATGAAATTGCCCAGGGCCGCCTTCTCTTCGCTGTTCAGCGCAAAGCCGAACAACACTCCCAAAAACGCGGCAAGAAGCGCGAACCGGTTTGGGGACAGCCTGCTCAAACAATACATTAACATCACCCGGAAACAGGTTTTCGGCATTACCATTATATTAAGCCGCGGTGTTTTTTGCGGCAGCCTTCTCCTCCGGGAATGACCGGACATGTTTGATGCATATCCTACCCATATACTGCCATACTAAGTCTTATAGCATGCAGCCGTGTTTTTCCATAACAGGATCAGTCCTTGGAGTGTGAGCATAGGGTGGATATAAAAAAAAGGATCAAAAACCTTCTTTTTTTCCATGAACCCCGGGTGGAACGGCCCTTTATCCTTACAGAAGACAGCGAGGCCGGAAAGTATGACCCCGGCACTGACAAAGGCAGGGCGGGCCCGGAGAGCAAAAAGAATGAAGACCTCTTGCTGAAAAAGGTTAAAAAGATAAAGCTGACCAAAAAGAAAGAGAGCCCGGCAGATGAAGAGAAATCCGACATCAGCAAACAACTGTCGGAAAACCTGAACGTGATCGAGGAACGCTTTTCAGTTCCCCTTAACGGCGACCTGATCATCCGGAAGTTCGATATCACTGTGAAAGACTCGGTCATCCCGGCTTTTCTGGTCTTTTTTGATGGCCTGGTAAACACAAAGGTGATCAACGACGATATCCTCCAGCCTTTGATGCTGTTATCCAACCTTGATTTCAAAAGTGACCGAGATGATGTTTTAACATATATCCGCAGCCATATCCTGCCCCACAACCAACTGAAAGAAGCGCGAACCCACCAGGAGGTTATCGATATGGTTTTTTTCGGCGGCTGCGGTATCTATATTGACAGCCTGGATGTGGCCTTTGTCGCCGATGTAAAGGATTTTCCCGGCAGGAGCGTGGAAAGGCCCAATAATGAACTTGTCATCCGGGGTCCGCAGGAAGGATTCACCGAGTGCCTGAGAGGCAACACGGCACTGATACGCAAAAGGCTCATGGACCAAAACCTGATCTCCGAAGACATCACTGTCGGCAGGAGGAGCAAGACGCCCTGTTCCATACTGTACATCAGGGATATCGCCAACAGCTCGCTGGTGGCCGAGGTCAGGCGGCGCCTTAAAAGCATAGAAACGGACCATATAATGGATGCCGGTGAACTGGAACAGTTTATTGAAGACAATCCCTCCCTGCCCGCTCCCCAGATAATTGCCACCGAACGGCCCGACAGGGTCTGCGCCATGCTGACCGAGGGCAGGGTCGCCATTATCATGCACGGCAGCCCGTTTGCCCTGGTAGTGCCCATTACCAACAGCGATATCATATACTCAGCCGAAGACCAGTATCTGAGGTTTCCCTACTCCAACCTGCTGCGCGTCATCCGCGTATTGGCTGTACTCATGTCGCTGCTGCTTCCCGGAATATTTCTGGCTATCACAAATTACCACCACGAAATGATACCCACCGACCTCATGCTGGCCATCCTGTCGGACCGGGAAAAAGTGCCTTTCCCATCGGTGGTTGAGGTGTTTCTGATGGAGATTTCCTTTGAACTAATCAGGGAAGCAGGCATAAGGATCCCTGGCCCCATCGGGCCCACCCTCGGCATCATCGGAGCCCTGATACTCGGCCAGGCAGCTGTCGAGGCAAACATCGTAAGCCCCATACTCATCATTATCGTCGCCGTCACCGGGCTGGGCTCCTTCGCGATCCCGAATTTTTCGGCCGGATTCGCTTTCAGGATACTTCGCTTCGGCTTTATCATACTTGCGGCGCTCTCTGGATTCCTGGGGATAACAGTGGGGCTGGTGCTCATGGGGCTTTGGATGGTCAACGCCAAGTCCTTCGGCGTTCCCTTTGTTTCGCCGGTTGCCCCCAGAACAACAGGAGGCTTTTCCGACGCGGTGTTCAAGAGCCCAGTATGGAAACAGGAGAAACGCCCTGACTTCATGAACACCAAGAAGAAAAGGAAGCAAGCCCACATCAGCCGGGGATGGGTAAACCGCGGCGCTTCCGCCCAGCAATCAGACAGTGGGAATAAGAATGAATAAAGGTAAACTCCTTGCCATATTCATAATGCTTGGGGCCATGTGCCCTGTTATGACATCCTGCTTTGACGCCAGGGAGGTGGACGATATGGGATTCGTCATCGCCCTGGGACTCGACAAGGGAAAAACAAACGCTCTCCGGATGACACTGCAGATAGCCAAGCCCATGGCAGGCGACAACGGAGGAGGCGGCGGCAAGGATGACGAGCTGCCTTATGCCCAGTTCAGCGTTGAGGCTCCCGCCATCTATACAGGGCTGAATATGATTAACACCTTTGCCAGCAAACAAATCAGCCTCACCCATATCAAGGTAGTGGTCTTCTCAAGCGAACTTGCCCGGGAAGGTCTGGGACCTTACCTTCGTGCCATGATCAGGGGCCGTGAATTCAGACTCAACATGCCCATTGTGGTGGCAAGAAGCACAGCGGAGGAGTACCTTAAAAGCGTGGATCCAAAACTGGTACTCAATGCCGCCAAGTTCTACGAGCTGGTCTACCAGAGTTACAGGTACACGGGGCTGATCCCCAAGGTGGAATTCCACGACTTCTACCTGGCGGCTGAAAGCAACTGCAGAAATCCGGTGGCAATATTGGGAAACTCCGGAAGATTCCTGACAGCTGAGGATTTCGACATCGATAATTCGACCTTTCGGGAGCATGGCCGGTCAGCGCCCTTTGAAGGGGATTTTCTGGCGGGAGATATTCCGGGTGTCGGCGGCGCAAGGGCGGAAAACATCGGCCTTGCTGTGTTTGACGGAGACAGGATGGTAGGAGAGTTGGACGGGACCGATACAATCATACACCTTTTGTGCACAGGAGACTTTGTCCACTCATACTGGACAGTGCCAGATCCCCTGTCCGAAGGGTATTATGTGCTCATTGACGTAAAGCAGAGCAGGAAACCCCGGCACCATGTGGAAATCGTGGACGGAGATCCCGTAATCCATATTACTCTCAATCTGGAAGGAGACCTGTTGTCGGTCCAGAGTGCAGTTAACTATGAGGTTGGCGAAAACTCACTTACCCTGGAATCATCGGTAGAATCCCTTGTAAAGGAGCAGGTAAGCAGATTTCTGGATAAAACCATCAGCGAGTTTAAGTCCGATATATGCGGATTTGGTCAGCATGCGAGGAAGCTGTTTACAACCTGGGCGGAGTGGGAGGCCTATCAGTGGAAGTCAAAATATAAAGACGCGACTTATACCATAAATGTGAACTTCAAAATCAGAAGGCCGGGTTTGATCCTGAAGAGCGAGCCTTCAATTTCTTCAGAAGGCAGGAGTGATGACAGATGATATCAACCGGGCATATAGTCATAATCGCCTTGCTGGTTTGGGTGGCCTTTTACACGATAAGCTACGGGGTATGGACCTGGAGGAAGGATAACAGGCTCGGCGCTATCATGATATTCCTGGTTGCCGTCCTTACAGTGGTCCTTCCCGTCTATATCCTTATCTTCAGAGAGGTTTGATAATATGAAGAAAAAAACGATCTTCGGCAACTGGGAAGCAAGCGCCATCATCATTAATCTGATCTGCACAAAGATATTCCTGAATTTTCCGCGGATGGCCGCTGAAACAGGGGGAACCGCGGCCTGGTTATTTACAATATTTATCGCGGCTCTTGCCTTTCTGGGCTTCACAGTAATCCAGATACTCTACAAACCCTTTGAGGGTAAGGATTTATTGGATATCGCCGAGCTTGCCGCAGGCAATCCGGGCAGGGTTTTGGCCGGGCTTGTAATCATCCTCGGCGCGGGATGGTGCGCGACCGCTTATATGCGGGTATTCAGCGAGAATATGAAACTCATATCCCTCACAACATCCCCATTAAGCTTTGTTGAGCTGTTTTTCACCGCATGCCTGGCCGCGGGAGCCTACCTGGGCATGGAAGCCCTGTCCAGGCTTCATGCCTTTTCGGTACCTTTTATAGCCTCGGGTTATCTGCTGATCATGGTGGGAGTTGTAAACTATATCGACTTGGGAAACCTGCTGCCTATCCTCGGAAACGGGGCCAAAGAGATTTTTATAAGCGGTGCCCCGAAAGTGTCGGTTTTTTTTGAAATCCTTTTCCTGTTCCTGCTGCCGCCATTCCTGAAAAAGCACGACAATATGAAAACGACTGGCTACTGGAGCCTGGGCCTGTCCGCATTTTTCCTGGTTATATCATCCCTGGTTTTTACATCGGTTTTTCCTTATCCCAGTTCCCTGGAAAGGATCATACCCATCTTCCATATCGCGCGGCTCATTAAGCTGGGAAGGTTCTTCCAAAGGTTGGAATCCATATTTCTGTTTATCTGGGCCGCTGCCGCGCTGCTCTATATATCTGTATGCTTTTATTTCATCCTGTTCGCTTTTCAGAAAACTTTTCGGCTGGATTACTACAAGCCGCTCATCGTGCCCTTTGCCATAATAATTATGAGCATCAGCTTCATTCCTACCGATTTCTCCGAAGTTATCACCTATGAAGTCAGCCTGTTCAGGAAATGGTCCTGGATCGCGGCTTTTGCCATGCCCATCCTGCTGCTGGTCCTGGCCAGGCTGAGAAACAAAGGGGCTGTACGAAAGGGGCGGGCCGCGTAAAATACTCTGGAAACCGACCGGTGTAAACTCACTCGTCGAGTGCCCGCTCCAGCGCGGGGATATCCAGGAGCCGGATTGAAGAAAGGTGGTAGTCGATAAGCCCTTCCTCCTTCATCCTGCTTAACTCCCGTGACATGGATGGTCTGGATACATTCAAAAAATCAGCCATCTGGTTGCGGTTCATGCTGAGGGTAAAGGTAGCGCGGCCTTCCTTCCGATACTGGTCGAGGAACAGGGCACTGAGCTTACCCCGCATGCCTTTTATGGTCAGATACTCAAGCTTCTTGTTCAACATGAGCGCGCGGTTCGACACAAGCCTAAGCATGTTTTGGATGATAATGCGATGCCAGGAACAAAGCCGCTGGCATTGGCCGATAATCCTGTTCCTTGGGATAAAGAGGGCTGCGGACTCTCTCACCGCCTGGACAGTGGCAGGCCAGGATGAATAGTCCGAAAAGGCGATCATTTCGCCGAACATGTCTCCAGGTTCGATCATATGTATGACCATTCGGTTTCCGGACGGGGTTTCCTTGCTGACCGACGCTTCCCCTTTGAGCAGAATGCCGATGCCTTGAAATGGGTCCCCCGCTATGGTGATCAGATCATTCCTCTTGTATTTCCTGAAAATGGGGGACAGGCATTTGAGCATTTCTTCTATGTTATTCGGCTCAACACCCTTAAACAAGGCCGAATTGCCGATAACATCCAGATATTCTTTCATCGGTTTCCCAATACTCCTTCTGCTTAATTTAACCTTTATTCCTCCCAAAGGGATTCACAGCCTTGGGCGCCGAAGCGCTAAACAGAGGCTGCGAGTCTGCTGATTTGATTATATTCGCCGGTATATCATGAAGTCAATTGAATATGCGCTTAAGTCCAATGATGCCATTGCGAACTCCCCTTGTATCATTTACGGGCTGTCCAGGATATTCTTCAGTCTCCTGTCTTGCCCGGACTTCCGCCGCACTTTTGGCAGTACCCGTACATCTCCAGCTTGTGCCCGGTAATGCTGAAACCAAACCGCTCTTCCAACTCGCCGGCATATTCATAAAAGGGGCATTCCTTCACGGGGATGATTTTCCTGCACTTTACGCACACGAGATGATGCCTGTGTTCTTCCCGCTTTATCTCGAAAAGGCTCTTGTTGTTATCGGTAAAATCGGTCTTGGCGACGATATCCTTTTCCACCAGCACATCCAGTGCGCGGTAAACCGTGGATATACTGATGGAAATACCCTTCTCCCTCAGGGTCAAATAGAGGGTTTCAGCCGAAACCGGTTCCTCCGATGCCTCCAGGGCTTCCAGTATGGATTGCCTGTGGCTGGTATTGCGCAGGTTTTCTTTTTTAAGCATCCTTCTGTACCGGTTTTTATCTTCCAAAACCCATCACCCCCGTTTCATCGGCGCGTCGGATCCGGTTATGCCCTCAGCCGCCGCATAAAAAGCGTCGCGAAGAATATGACTGCCGCGATAAGCACTATGGTGGCCCCTGAAGCCGTTTCGGTGTAATAGGAGGCAATAAGTCCCGAAACACCTGAAAACAAGGAAACCGAAACGGCTATCATATGGTACTGCTTCTGGCTGCGGGCAATATTGCGGGCGGCCGCGGCAGGAAGCACCAAAAATGAGTTTATTACCAAAAGGCCGATCCAGGACATGGAAACGGTAACCAGGACCGCAATGGCCGCACTGAACAGGGTTTCCAGCCAGAAGGTGCGTACGCCCCTGCTCCTTGCCAGAACCTCGTTGATGCTGGCAAAGAGCAGCTTATTGAAGAAGATAAACCAAAATAGGATGACAATAACCAGCATGATGGCTATTACTCCGATTTCGGACGGGGTAACGCTCAATATGCTTCCCGCAAGATAGGAGTTTAACCGGGCAAAACTCTTTCCGCCGGCAGTGGCAAGAAAAATTCCTGCCGCCACCGCAATGGAAGAGAAAACGCCTATGATGGTATCGCTGGACATTTTGGTCTTGTGGTGGACAACCGATATCCCCACAGAAAAAACGATGGAGAAAATCACCGCCGACCACAGCGGCTGCATGAAACCTGCCAGCCCGCCAATGACGATGCCCGTGAAAGCGCCGTGTCCCAGGGCATCGGAAAAGAAGGCCATCTGTCTGTTGACCACCATGGTTCCCAGGATTCCGAAGATGGGCGCCAAAAGCAGAACCGCCAAAAGCGCGTTTTTCATAAACAGCATCTTTCCGGGCACAGCCCATTCAAAGGGCAGCAGGTCCACAAGCCTATACCAAAGTTCCATACCCATCACCGCATCCCCGCAAATACCTTTCTGAAGCTTTCGCCTTCCATAACCTCCCGGGGCGTACCGCTGTCCAGCACAGTACCGTTGAGAAGCACGAGCCTGTCAGCGTGACGCGCCACCAGGTCCAGATCATGGGAAACCATGATGATGGAAAGGTCGTAGTTTCTTCTTATATCCGAAAGAAGGCCATAGAACATTTCCAGCCCTTTCTGGTCGATGCCCGATACCGGCTCGTCCAGCAGGAGCAGTTCGGGCACCGGATCTAACGCCAGGGACAGCAATACCCTCTGGAGCTCACCCCCGGATAAGGCTCCCAACCTCTTATACAGTAAATGGTCAGCCTCTGCCCGTGCGAGGCATTCCCTGGCCCTCTGCTCAACCCTCTTCGGAATATGGAGCCATACCGGGCTTCTGCTGCGGCAGACTGCATAAAGATCCAGCACACTGGTGGGACTGGTGGGATCCAGATTCAGGTTTTGGGGGACATACCCGGTAACCGGCCGTTCTTTTGCGGTCCCTGTGCTTCTCATAAACCTCAGATGACCGGTATGTTTCACCTCTCCCAGGATGGCCTTGAGCAATGTGGTCTTTCCCGCCCCATTGGGCCCGATTATGGCCGTGAATTCACCGCAGTGGACATGGAGATTCACATCCCTGAGGATGGTGACATCGCCTATTCTGACCCCCAGGTTTTCAATCCGGGTGCAGCAAAGGCCGCTATGTTCTTCACAAACGCATATCATGTTTCTTTCATGGTTCATTTCAGCGCCTCAATCAAGGTTTGGAGGTTCTTTTCCATGGTTTCAACATAGCTGCCGGGATCGGCATCCTTCGGCCCGGTTACCAGCGGATCGAGAATATACACCCTGGCTCCCGTTTCGGCCGCGATGGTTTCCGCTGCCCTGGCGGAGTACTGTGGCTCCGCGAATACTGCCTTTACGCCAAGGGCGTTAATGATCTCAATCGTCTCTTCCAGTTCGGCGGCAGTTGGCTCGGTGCCCGGTTCACGCTCAATAACAGCGGCGATGTTCAACCCAAACTCCTGGGCAAAATACGGAAACGCCTCGTGGAAGGTCACTATATCCCGCGACCGGATATCGTTCAGTTCTTCATGCATCCTGTCTTTTTGGACCTGCAGCTTATCTTTGAATTCACCGGCGTTGCGGCTGTATTGCTCTTTATGCGCCGGATCGGCCTCTGCCAGGGCTTTTTTGATATTATCCACCTGCCGGATGGCGTTGGAGATGCTCACCCAGACATGGGGATTGGGCTCACCGGTATGCTCGTCGATTATAAGGGGTATATCCTTCGCCGCCTCAGCGATGGCAAGATCGGGGTAGGCCTTTTTGACCTCATCTATAAAGGCTTCCATCCCGGCGCCATTTATCACGAACAGGTCGGCATATTCCAGGGCCTTCATGTCTGCCGGGCTGAGTTCATAATCATGCAGGCAGCCTGATTGCGGTTCGGTCATATTGGTAACCCGGACACCCGGTATATCCCCGGCCACATTTATGGTCAGCACATAGATGGGGTAGAATGAAGTAACAATATGAAAGTCGTTTCCCCCGGCATCAGGTATAGTTCCGGACTCCCGGGGAGCGCCGCAGGATATAAGCAGTATGGCGCATATTATCAACGCCGGAAATGCCTTGGCAGGCTTCAACTGGTCTCTCCTCCTTAATGCGACTGATTCGCATTTGCATATGGTAATTGTACACCAGTATTCTTGCACATTCAACCCTCAATATACTTTTATTGGGCAATAGCAGGGCGTAAAAAAACAGGCCCGGCAGCCGCTCCATAAAAAGCCGTGCTCCCGGGCCTGATTGGTCGTCCCATGGCGCGCCGCCATGGGACATCATCAGTGATCATGCCTGGTTGTTCAACTCGGACAGCATTCTTTCGATATCGACACCATGAACCTCTGCCGCTTCCTCCAGTGTTTCGGCCTGGGACGCGGGGCAGCTTACGCAGCCCATTCCCATGGTCATAAGGATCCGGGCGGCATTGGGATTCTGCCTGATGACTTCGCCTATGGTCATATCCTTGGTAACCTTCATGATCATACCTCCTTTATAATGCACTGATTCGGTTTTACAAGTCTATGCGCGTTCCTTGCTCTTCGCCTTATAAGGCTCCGGGCAGGCCGCTTTTTCTAATCAGACAGGAGCCTCTTTTCCCCCGTCAGTTCCTGGATGGGTTTTATGTCCTGGGTGACTTCCGCGACACCCAGGTACTCGCCTTCTGCGTTCCTTACCGCGAAATACCTGATGTAGACATACTTGTCACCCATCCTGATCCAGAAGTCCTCATGGTCCTTTTTCCCGCTCTTAAGGTCCTCGACTATCTTCTCTACCACGTGGACACTAGCAGGCGGGTGGCAGTTCTGGACATTCCTTCCGATTATGGTCTTCGGCCTGGCAAAGATGCGGTCCTTCCCCTGGGTAAAATAACGCACCGTGTCGTCCTTTCCCACAAAGGTGATATCAAGGGGAAGGGTGTTCAGCAGGGCATTGATTTCTTCATGGGTCATGGCTCCCGCGTCAAACCGGACTATTTTCCCATCAGATTCCCCTTCCATTTTTGCCTGCCCGGCAGGGTCAACCCGCGCAGGTTTCCACGGCGCATCCGGAGTTATCAGGCTGTACCCGAATTCATGGCTTTCTTCATAAATCTTCTGCCACTCATCCTCGGAGAGTGTGTCCATGGCCATTGGGAACAGGATGTTCTCTTCCTTGAATATCATCTCCCTGGCCTTGGCTACAGCCTCATTTGCCTTTTCGAGCAGGACTTTCTTGCCGCCATCGTAGTTTTCCAGCATCCGTATGGTCTCCTTTATGGCCGCGCGGATCTCATCATCAACTCCCCACATGACCTTCGGCGGCGCGGTTATCCCATACTTCTCCAGGTAGGGGAAGAGCAGGTTTTCCTTCCTGGCATAGTGCCTGTCCACCTCAAGCAGGAGCCTGAAGCCTTCAAGGAGCTTGCTTACGGCATCCTGGTCATCGGCGGTCTTAAACTTTTCAATAAGGGGAACCAGCTTTCCCTCTATCAGGTTCTCAAGCTCCCTGTTTTCCTGTTTGAATACCTGGACAGGATGCCCCGCCGCTTTCGCGGATTCCGGCTCCCTGTGGATGTCCTCGATGGACCCCTTGAAAACTGCCGCGTGGACATCGCAAAGCCTTTGGACCTCGGCCACGGGCAGTCCTTCGTTTATAAGGGCTTGCTCCATCTCGGTTATCTCGGTAGCCGAAACATCCTTTATCAATTCCTCAAACCTGGGTTTTACTTCCTCGACGCTCCTGCCGCTATGGAGATCCATGATGATCTCCTTTAGCACCTTCTGCCTGTATTCGCGGTTATTGATCATTTCGCTCACGCATTATCACCCTCCGTATTGTTGGTATTTCCAAGGCTTTTTATGAATAAACTCCGGTTTCATTAACCGGTCATGAAACCGAAGAAATGTTCCAGCCAGTAATTCCGGAAATTTTGCTATTTGAAACGC
The DNA here is from genome assembly GCA_012728015.1 of Clostridiaceae bacterium. Taxonomy (GTDB): domain Bacteria; phylum Bacillota; class Clostridia; order DSM-8532; family DSM-8532; genus Thermoclostridium_A. Next base: position 21,763 of record JAAYFY010000001.1, read on the forward strand.
TTAAGGCTCAGCGAGTTCATCACCACCGAAACCGAGCTGAAAGCCATGGCGCCTCCGGCGATCATGGGATTCAAAAGCCCCAGCGCGGCAAAAGGAATGCCGATGATGTTGTAGATAAAAGCCCAGAACAGGTTCTGCTTGATCTTGGTCATGGTCTTCCTGGAAAGCCTGATGGCATCGGGAATTGCCATCAGGTTCCCCCGCATGAGGGTTATATCGGCAGCCTCAATGGCGACATCGGTACCATTTCCCATGGCCATGCCGATATCAGCTGTGGCAAGGGCAGGGGCATCATTGATACCGTCCCCCACCATGGCAACCGTCCTTCCTTCTTTTTTGAGCCTCTCTACTTCCCTGGCCTTGTTTTCCGGCAGTACCTCAGCCAGCACATGGCCGATCCCCGCCTGTTTCGCGATGGCCCGGGCCGTCCTTTCGTTGTCCCCGGTAATCATGAATACTTCAGCGCCCATTTGCTTAAGCGTCTCTATGGCTTTCCCGGAACTTTCCTTCAGGGTATCGGCTACCGCGATGATACCCTCAACACGGCGGTCGGAGGAAATGATCATGGCTGTTTTGCCCTGGTCCTCCAGCTCCGCGATGGTATCCTCGATACCGCTCACATCAAGTCCCAGACCTGCCATGAGCTTCCGTGTCCCCACATGGATGTCCCGATCCCCAAACCGGGCCTTGACACCCATACCGGTTATGGCCTCAAAGCCGTCGGGGTCTTCGATGGATCCCAGTTCACGCTTGCCCTGCTCATAGATAGCAACACCCAGAGGATGCTCCGATCTCTTTTCGGCTATTGCCGCCAGCCTAAGAAGGTCCTGCCGGTTTCTTCCTGCCAGCGGAACAATGTCTGTCACTTCAGGGGTTCCCTTTGTGATGGTCCCCGTTTTGTCCAGCACAACGGTGTCGATCCTGTAAGCCGTTTCAAGGTGCTCGCCGCCTTTTATCAGGATCCCTTTTTCGGCGCCCTTGCCGGTTCCCACCATTATGGCCGTTGGGGTTGCCAGTCCCAGGGCACAGGGACATGCGATAACAAGGACCGATACCGCGCTGATGAGCGCTTTTTCTATATCCCCGGATACCATCATCCAGGCAGCAAAGGTAAGGAGCGCTATCCCCATAACAACCGGGACGAAAACCCCCGATACCTTGTCCGCCAGCTTCTGGATGGGCGCCTTGGAGCCCTGCGCCTCTTCCACCATCCGGATGATCTGGGCAAGGACCGTGTCCCTGCCTATCCTGGCAGCCTTAAACGTGAATGAACCGAACTTGTTGATGGTGGCGCCTACCACAGTGTCCCCCGCCTTCTTTTCAACGGGGAGGCTTTCCCCGGTAAGCATGGATTCATCTATAGAGGTGTTCCCCTCTATGATGACACCATCCACCGGCACCTTCTCTCCCGGCCTAACCAGGATGACATCCCCGACCTGGACCTCTTCAATGGGTATATCCTCTTCCCAGCCGTCCCGTATGACCCTGGCGGTCTTGGCCTGGAGCCCCATGAGCTTCCTGATGGCCTCGGATGTTTTGCCCTTTGCCACAGCCTCCAGGTACCTGCCCAGCAGGATCAGCGTTATGATCATGGCCGATGCCTCAAAATACAGGTCATGCATCGTCCCATGCCCCACTTCCTGAAAGAGCGCATTGTAAAGGCTGAAGAAATAAGCGGCCGAGGTTCCCATGGCTATGAGCACGTCCATGCTGGCGCTTCCCGACTTCAATGCCCGCCAGGCATGCTTATAGAAGCGGGAGCCAATGATGAACTGGACAGGGGTCGCCATTGCCAACTGGAACCAGGGATTGTGGAGGAATGTCACTATGGCTCCCCGAAGGCCGGAAATCCAAAGGACCATTCCCAAAAGCAGGGGCGCCGTCAGGACCGCGGATATAATCAAGGTAGCCCTGAGGCTCTTTATTTCCTTTTCTCTCAGCTCCTTTTCCCTGTCTGCCGCGTCCTTGGCCATCCGGGCGTGATAGCCCAGGGATTCCACGGCGGAAACAAGGTCGGAAGTCCTGATCCTCCTGTGATCATATTGGACGGTCGCCCGTCCTGTTGCCAGGTTTACCCTTGCCTCAACAACCCCGTCCATCCCTGAGAGTTTTTTTTCAATCCTCGCGGAGCAGGCTGCGCAGCTCATCCCTTCAATGCTGAGGGTAACGGTGCCGTCCTGGCCCTTGCTTTCCTTGAAAGCCTTATACCCCAACCCGGTAATGGCATGCTCAATGCGGGCATCATCAAGCAGCCCGTCGTCATATGTTACCACGGCCTTTTCCACAGCCAGGTTTACACTGGCCGACCGGACACCTTCAAGCCCCATCAGGCTTTTTTCTATTCTCGCCGCGCAAGCCGCGCAGGACATTCCTGTCACACGCCAGGTTTCTTTTCTTATCATGTCTCCTCCTCTTCCAGTCCCCGTATCTATTCTTTCCCCGAAACAGCGTCTCGCAAATCACCGGATAGATGGTTTGCTCAGGCATATTGAAGCTTTTTTGCTATTCTAGCATGAAACCATGATTATTTCTGTAACCATGGTTACAAAAAACTGCCACCGCAGGTACAAAGCACGCATAAGGCATGGGCTAAAAACGAAAGATAACAAAAAGGAGGGTGATGCCATGCATACAATGTGGAAAGGCTCGGTCAGCTTCGGTCTGGTCAACATACCGGTTAAGATGTTCGCGGCCACCGAGGATAAGGACGTCCGGTTTAGAACCCTGCACAAAAAATGCCGGACCCCCATAAGGCAGGAGCGTGTCTGCCCGGCCTGCAATGAAAAGGTAGGGCCTGACGACCTGGTCCGGGGCTTTGAGTATGAGCCTGGATTGTTCGTCCTCATAGATGACGAGGACCTGGAAGCCATTCGTCCGGCCACCGCAAAGACGGCTGAGATCCTGGATTTTGTCGATCTGCGGGAGATAGATCCTATATATTTTGACAAATCCTATTACCTCGCCCCCCAGGATAACAGCGGCAGTAAAGCATACAGCCTGTTATGCCAGGCTATGGAAAAAACGGGAAGGATAGCGGTTGCCAGGATCACCATAAGAAACAAACAGTCCCTGGCCGTCATCCGTGTGCTCGAAAACGCCCTGGTGCTGGAAACCATTTTTTACCCTGACGAGGTGCGGCCATTAAGTTTGGTCCCGGGTATTCCGGAAGGCGTAAAAATCGAGGAACGGGAACTTGGCATGGCCCGACAGCTGATAGAAAACCTGACCGCTGAGTTCAAACCGGAAAAATACAGGGATGAATACAGGGAAGATCTGCTGGAGCTGATACGGAAGAAAGCTGAAGGCAAAGAAATCGTTACCGCTCCCGAAGCGCCGCAACGTAATGTTGTGGACCTCATGGCCGCCCTCCAGGCCAGCCTGCAGCAAGCCCAGGAAATGAGGAAACAGGGAAAAACACCCCAAGGCAAGCAGCGTGCAAAAAAGGGCGGGAAACAGCCGGTTGAGGCAGGGTGATCCATGGAATGGATAGAGCCAATGGAGCCCATTTTAAGGCCAGACGCGGCTTCAGGACATCAATGGGTTCACCAGGTCAAGTGGGATGGCATAAGGATCCTCTGCCGGGTGGAAAACGGGAAATATCGGATCTTTACCCGAAACAGGCGTGACCGGACAGAATTCTATCCCGAGTTGGAAGAGATAACTGGGCTGCTTGGCGTAAAAAGCGCCTGGCTTGACGGTGAAATAGTAGTGTTCGACCAGAACCAGAAGCCGTCCTTTTACCATGCGCTTGTGCGGGAGAGGCTGAAGAATCCCGAAAGGGCATGCCATTATTCACGGCGGAACCCGGCGCGGTACATCGTATTTGACATCATGAGCCTGGACGGAAAGGACCTGAGACCCCTCCCCCTGAGGCAGAGGAAGGCCATTCTTGAGGAAAGGCTTGCCCCGGGCAGGAACGTGGCGGTAACCCAGGATTTTTCAGACGGGGACGCCCTTTTGGCCATTATGAAGCAGAAAGGGTGGGAAGGAATCGTTTCCAAGCAGGCCAACAGCCCATATACCGGAGGGAAAAGGCACAGGTACTGGTACAAGACAAAACTGCAAAGAAGGATTCTTTCGGTGGTATGCGGCATCTTTATGAAAGGGGGCATCCCCGCCTCCCTCATTTTGGGCATCAGGCCCAAAGAAGAATGGGTCTGTATAGGGAGGGCCTCCCTGGGACTTACACAGGATCACTTCCGGCTTCTCATGGAGAACATGGGGTTTTTGGCCGCAGATTCGCCCCCGTTCCCCTCGGTTGCAGCAACAAAGGACATCCTGTGGTTCAGGCCCATCCTCACCTGCTGGGTTAGCTTCCTGGAGTGGACCAACGATGGCAGCCTGAGGCATCCACGAATCCTGGGGTTCAGCACCAGCAGCCCCGATGAGGCCGACGGGACGGAGTATGTGGAGTAATGGAAGTGGGAGGTTGAAGGTTAGATATAAAGTCCGGCTTCGAAGCCATTCTTATACTCCAACCTCTGACCTCCAGTATCGTCATTGCGAGTGAAGCGCAGCAATCTCTTCAAGTGTTCTTGCAATGACATTCGCGGACTGTCAGCAAAGCGTCAGCGGAGCGCGGCAATCTCATCAGTGCCAACCCACAATGGCATAGATGAGTTGTCAATGCGAAAGGCGTGGCAATCTCTGCTGCGTTTCGCAAGTGATTGCGTGTTGCAGCCGCGCTGTTCAGTCTCTCCTTCAGTCCTCGTCGCAGGAAGTTGTACATGCTCATGCGGAGTCATTCGAGACTGAAACAGCACGTCTCATTTATGCAATTGCAAGCATTGAATTATCATAGGTTGCCTTTTTGAGGAGATTGCCAAGCATCCGGGAACTATCCCCCTGGTCCTCCCTGGTTTGCTTTCAAGGAAAGAAAGGAGTGGTTATGGCATGCCGGTTGCCGAAGTTATCATGATCGAGGGAAAAAAGATAAGGTTCTCCAATCCCGAAAAGCTCCTGTGGCCCAAGGCAGGCATAAGGAAGATCGACTACCTGGCCAGGATGATAGAACTTGCCCCATATATCCTGCCCCATTCAAAAGACAGGCTTCTTACCTCCATCAGGTACCCCGACGGGGCCGGGGGTAAATCCTTCTTCCAGAAGAACACACCCGAATATGCCCCTGAATGGGTCAAAACCCATACCTGGAACGACACCGACTATATCCTTTTGGACTCCCTGCCAACGCTGGCCTGGCTTGTGAACCTGGCGGCACTGGAATTCCATACCTCCTTCAATACCTGGCAGCGGGAGAACCACCCCACCTCCCTGGTCTTCGACCTGGACCCCTCCGAGGGCCAGCGGTTTGAAGACGCCGCAGAGGCCGCCCTGCTGATTAAGGAGACGCTGGACTCCCTTTCGGTAAGGGGCTATGCCAAAACCTCGGGCGCAACCGGCCTTCAGATCTATATCCCCACCGGAGGCCGCTACGACTACAATGAGGCCCGTCGGATAAACGAGTTCTTCGGCAGGTATTTCAGCCAGAAATATCCCCGGAAGATCACCATAGAGCGTATGGTCGAGAAGAGGGGACAGAGACTCTACTTTGATTACCTCCAGATGTGGCAGGGCAAGACCATCGCCATGGTGTATACACCGAGGGCCACCGACCATGCGAGCGTATCCATGCCCGTCGGGTGGGACGAATTGGAAAAAGGCGCACGCCCTGAAGATTTCACGCTGGATAATGCACTGGAAAGGTTAAAAAAGAAGGGCGACCTGTTCGCCCCTCTTCTTGAGAACCCTGTCCAGGAAAGCCTGGACAGTATCCTGGAATATGCGGGAATATCATGAGAAACCTCCCGTCACACAACCTCTTCTTCCTGCTTTGAAACAATATCGTCAACAATGGCCATGTTCACGGCATTGACATAAGCCAGCGCGCTGGCCTTGAGGATGTCGGTATCAACAGCCTTGGACGAATGGACCTTTCCGTTGTCGCACTTCACCTTGATGCTGACCCTTCCCAGGGCCTCCTTGCCCCTGGAGATGCTGTTCAGCTTGTATTCAAGGAGGTCAAGATGGATGCCCGTCGCCTCCCTTATGGCTGTGTAGAGCGCGTCAACCGCGCCATCACCCATATTGCTGCTGGCGAGCATCTCGTTGCCCTTCCTGATCTTGACGCTGGCAGAGGGGAAGTTGTTGTTTACGATGACCTGCATATCAACAAGCTCATAAAGTTCATTGACGCCTGCTCCATTGCCGTTCCTTTTCACAGTGCTCTGGATAATATGGTACAGGTCATGGTTGTATACTTCCTTCTTTGCATCGGCCAGATCAAGGAACCTGGCGAAGATCTTCTCGAACTCCTCATCGGTATAGTTGGTAAACCCGACCTTGGACAGGGCATTCTTCACGGCATGGCGGCCCGACCTTGCGGTAAGGACGATCTCCATGTCTTCCACGCCCACGTCCTCCGGATGGATTACCTCGTAAGCATCCCTGGACTTCAAAAGGCCGTCCTGGTGTATGCCCGAGGAATGGGCGAAGGCGTTGTCCCCGACAATTGCCTTGTTGACCTGCACGTCAAGGCCCATCAATGCGCTTACAAGGCGCGATGTCTTCTTGATCTCGGTAGTAACGATACCGGTGGTGGCCTGGTAGTAATCCTTTCTAAGGAAGAGCCCCATTACCACTTCTTCAAGGGCAGCGTTGCCCGCCCTTTCCCCTATTCCGTTGATGGTGCATTCCACCTTGTCGGCGCCGTTCTTTATGGCGGCCAGGGTATTGGCCGTAGCAAGGCCGGTGTCGTTATGGCAGTGAACACTTAAGATAACATCGGGATTAAGGTTCTTAAGCCGCTCGTTGATCTTCCTCACCAGTTCGCCGAATTCTTCGGGGACCGCGTATCCAACGGTATCGGGTATGTTGATCATGGTGGCCCCGGCTTTGACAACCGCCTCAATGGTCTGCCAGAGATAATCGAACTCCGACCTGGAAGCGTCCTCGGTGGAGTATTGGACATAAGGACACAACGATTTGGCGTACCTTACCGCTTCCACGCCCTGCTCCAGGATCTGCTCCCTGGTTTTCCTAAGCTTTTTCTCCACATGCACGTCGGATGTCCCGAGAACGATATGGATCAGGGGCCTCTGGGCATGCTTCACGCTGTGGTATACCGCGTCGATATCGCTTTTTACGGCTCTGGCCAGGGCAGTAACCATCACTTTGTCCCCGACCTTTTTAGCGATCTCTTCCACCGCTTTGAAGTCGCCGGCAGACGAAGCCGGGAACCCGGCCTCTATGATGTCCACGTTAAGCTTTTTAAGCTGGGTCGCGATCTCCAGTTTTTCATACAGGTTCAGTTTCGCGCCGGGAACCTGTTCGCCGTCCCTTAATGTAGTATCCAGTACCATAATTTTTTGCATGATTATGACCTCCTTCTTTCTGTATGTCGTTGGCTCATATCTGCGCAGACTATTTCCTTTTTGCCATAAAATCTATGGAATCAAAAAACCCCGTCTCCAATAACAGAGACGAGGCTAATTCCCGCGGTACCACTCTAATTGATTCAAAAAGAATCCACTCTTTCGATGGCCAACACCATCTATCCCTATAACGGTGGAAATCCGTCTTACCCTACATTATCGGGCAGAAGCTCATGGACGAGTTCAATGAACCTGAAAATACCGTTTCTCACCAACCACGGCTCTCTGTGAATTCCACAATTCATCTACTAGTTCCAGTCATCGCTTTTAAGTCTTTACGTTTAAAGTTGCATATATTGTACAACGCTATCATCAGCGTTGTCAAGCACTTTTTCCCACTTAGCGAAAAACCTCCGTACCGCGCTTGGGAAGCCGTTTTCACTCGCACTTTTCTATAAACCGCCTTATATCTTCTTCCTCCTTTGCCGTATCACTATCGACAGCGCGGCCCAGGCGGTCGCACAGGGCTAAGAGGGCTACTTCACGCACCGATACATGCCTTTTCATCTCATCGACCTCGGCAAAGGGAAGGCCGTTGATGACAAAGAGGGCCTGCATGTGCCATCTGACAAGCGCTGCAACTCCCTTTATGAAGTCCTCCTCCTGGCCGCAGGCCTTCAGGAACTCAAAAGCCAGCCTTTCACCCGCCTTGTCGTGGTCGTAGGCCGTTATTTTGCCCTTGCGCAGCCGGGTGGTAACAGCCTTTCCGATATCATGGAGCAGGGCTGCCCACATGAACACCCGCGGGGTTTCGCTCCGATCCTTACGTTCTGCCGCCTGGTCAACCACTATCAGCGTGTGGTTCCATACGTTCCCTTCGGGGTGGTGAACCGGGGACTGCTCCACACCCTCAAGCCTTTTTATATAGATGAACGGGAAAGCCCGCATCTCAGGCCTGTCCGCCGCCAGGTCCAGGAACCGTGACGGTCTTTTATCTTCCATCAGGTGCATTTCTATTTCGTTGAAGAATGCCTGTATATCATTCATGTTCTTCTGCCTCCAAATCAGAAAGGGCTCATGGCTTAAGCTAAACTGCAATTGTGGGTACAGCCGCCATAGGGCTACGGCGCTCATCATTATCTAATTATACACTTTTTCAGATAATGAATACGTCCTGGCCCCGGTGGGCCGATGGATTTCTGTAACAAACATATCCGGGACCTCATATGTTGGCTTAGGGAAAAATTTTTAACCACGGCTAAAACAGCCGGATGAAAACGAGGAAAAACCCATGGAGCAGAGTACCGCGCTTTTAATGGAACATGGGCAATTCATGCCCCTCAGCTTCCTGCCTGCCGGGAAGAAGGCAAGGGTTAGGGGGCTTATGTCAAACGGCATTTCAAGGAGAAGGATGCTGGACCTTGGCCTTATCCAGGACACCGAAGTGGAGGCGCTGCAGAAAAGCCCGTTTGGCGATCCAGCGGCCTACCTGATACGGGGAGCCGTCATCGCGCTCCGGCTTGAGGAGGCGTCAAAGATCATGGTGGAAGCCATGTAATGATATCCTGGATAATCGGCATAAGGGAGGCATGGCCGGATGGGTCTTACAAAACAATCCACCGGGAGCGGCGTTCTTGCACCTGATCATTTTATTGAACGATCACATCCCGGTCAGAAAATCATCGCCCTGGCGGGGAACCCCAATGTGGGAAAAAGCACGGTGTTCAACAGCCTGACCGGTATGCGCCAGCATACCGGGAACTGGCCCGGAAAAACAGTTTCCATCGCCCGGGGGAATATCGTCCACAGGGGCACCCATTTCATATTGGTGGATATTCCGGGAACCTATTCATTGATGGCAAACTCGGTGGAGGAAGGAGTCGCCCGCGATTTCATCTGCTTCGGTGATCCGGACGCTGTCATCGTGGTAACCGATGCCACATGCCTTGAGCGGAACCTTAACCTGGTACTGCAGACGTTGGAGGTTACCCGCAACGTGGTGGTATGCGTCAATCTCATGGATGAGGCCAGGCGCAGGAAGATCAGGATAGACCTCGAGGAACTGTCGCGCCGGTTGGGAGTACCGGTCGCGGGTACCAGCGCCCGAAGTGGAAAAGGGCTGGGTAAGCTCATGGATGAGGTCCAGGCGGTAACACATGGAAGATCCAGCTTAAATCCACCTAAGATCGGTTACCACGAGGCGGTTGAATCTGCTGTCAGTTTAATGGAGCCTGCCCTTAAGGCAGTGCTCAAAAACAGGCTCAGCGCCAGATGGGTAGCATTAAGGCTCCTGGAGGGCGAGGGAAGCATACTTGAGTCGATAAGGAACTGCCTGGGATATGATCCTCTCAGCTTCGAAACGGTAAACGACAGCTTCCAAAAGGCAAAGGAAATTCTCCGGGAAAACTCGATCGGTCCCGACCTTTTCAGGGATATAATCGTGTCGGGTATTGTCCGCAAGGCTGAGGAAATCAGCCGGGAAGTCGTGGCCGTTGAAGATCCCGGCTACAATATGCGGGACAGGAGGATCGACCGGATCCTGACCTCGCGAACCTTCGGCATTCCCATAATGATCGCGCTTTTGGGGGTTATTCTATGGTTAACCATCACCGGGGCAAATTATCCTTCCACACTTCTGGCAAACTCCTTGTTCTGGGTGGAAGACCAATTGACAGCCCTGTTTGCGGCCATCGGGGCTCCTGCCTGGCTGCATGGCCTTTTGGTCACCGGTATGTACAGGACCCTTTCCTGGGTTGTTTCGGTGATGCTCCCGCCAATGGCCATATTCTTCCCGCTGTTTACTCTCCTTGAGGACCTGGGCTACCTTCCGAGGGTTGCATTCAACCTGGACAGCTTTTTCAAGAAGGCCTGTGCCCATGGAAAGCAGGCCCTTACCATGTGCATGGGATTCGGGTGCAACGCGGCAGGGGTAGTGGGCTGCCGTATCATCGATTCCCCCAGGGAAAGGCTTATCGCTATCATCACCAATAATTTTGTGCCTTGCAATGGGCGGTTCCCCACCCTGATTGCCATCATCACCATGTTCTTCGCCGGTATGATTGATGAGCCTTCCCGTACTGTTATCTCCGCGCTGATGCTTACCGGCGTTATTCTTTTAGCTGTAGTGATGACCCTCCTGGTGTCCAGGATACTCTCCAAAACAATACTGAAAGGCCTTCCATCCTCCTTTGCGCTGGAGCTTCCCCCCTACAGGAAACCCCAGGTGGGAAGGATACTCATCCGCTCGCTCCTTGACAGGACCCTGTTCGTGCTGGGAAGAGCAATTGCTGTGGCGGCTCCCGCAGGCCTTGTCATCTGGGGAATGGCCAACATCAATATAGGAGAGCTCAGCCTTCTTTCCCATTGCGCCGGTTTCCTCGATCCCTTCGCCAGGCTCATAGGCATGGACGGATGCATCATCATGGCCTTCATCCTGGGGTTCCCGGCCAACGAGATCGTCATCCCCCTCGTCATCATGAGCTATATGGCCACGGGAAGCATGATGGAATTCGAAAGCCTGATCCAGCTTCGTGAGCTCCTGGTAACCAACGGCTGGACCTGGCTCACAGCGGTATGCGTCATGCTCTTTTCCCTGATGCACTGGCCTTGCAGCACCACCTGCCTGACTATAAAAAAGGAGACCCAAAGCTGGAAATGGACCATAATTTCCATCCTGGTCCCCACGGCCGCCGGGGTCGCGGTATGTTTCATAGTGGCCAGCTGCGCAAGGCTTCTGGGACTTGCATGATTGTTCACGCGCTAAAGATCCTGGTGAGTTTTGTCCAGGATCTTTTTTTCATTTTCCCAAGGATATTCAAATACATTCCAAATGATACAAAATAATAGCCGTTTTAATAGGACAAGCTAAGAATAAGGCGATTTATTGACAGATTTCGCCGGATATGACCGAAAAGATTCAGGCTGAAAGGAGGTAATGGTATTGTTCAAATGGGTGGTCGCCTTTTTCGTACTGGCCCTCATATCGGCCCTGTTTGGCTTTGGGCTTATTGCCAACCTGACCTTTGGAATCGCCAGGATCCTGTTCTATGTATTTCTTGTTGCCGGCGTGCTGAGCCTTATCTTTGGCAGCCGCATGTTCGGAGGTAAGGATGATGAGGCAGAAACAGAAGAGATACGGTAGCAGCGAAACTTACCAGGAGGTGCTGACAGATGGCAAAAAACAAATACAAGGAGAAGAATATGGCCATGCCCATAGAAAAGCATGATACCGCCGCATGGGCCAATATTGAGAAAACCAGGCGGGTATCAGGCGTAACCGAGCCCGGTGAACAACAGGTCAGGAACGCCAAGGACTATGTGGATGCAAACCAGAAATAACCATACTCTATATTATATGTAATACTGAGCGGGCTGCCTCAGCTTGGTCTGAGACAGCCCTTTTTAATAAATTCATGTTTCAAGCCTGTAAACGTACCAGCCCTCGTTCCCCAGGTAGGTTAAAACATCGGCCTCAATTCCCTCATAATACGAATCATACGTTATTTTATTCCTGTCATCGACGTGCTTGAAATAAATGTTTCGGTCCTCCGCGATAAGTCGGGCAATATCTTCCTCTATATGAGTGCCGGTTTTATCCTTGTAGTGAACCGATAACAGTCACAGAACCTTTATCTTTAGTCGAAAAAGGCTCGAAAGATACGCCAATGATGCTCATGCCCTGAGGTAGGACCGGGCCGCTATATTGAGCCCGCTTAAATCTTTTTCCGCCAGCTATTCGTTATTCAAACCCTCGGCGGCTACGCCGGCAAGGCGCTTATAATTATCGTATCGTTCCCTCGCATGCTTTTCGGATACCTCAAACATCTGCTGCGCGATATCAGGGAACACGTTGAACAACGCCTCATACCGCACCTCGCCATGGAGGAAGTCCTGGTAGGGCATTTTGGGTTCCTTCGAGTCAAGCTGGAACGGGTTCTTGCCCTGCTCCTTCAGGGCGGGATTATACCTGTAAAGGTGCCAGTACCCCGCATCAACAGCCAGCTTCTCTTCCTGGATGCTGCTGCCCATGCCCTTTCTTATCCCGTGGCTGACACAGGGGGAATATGCGATGATTAGCGAAGGACCCGGATAGCTCTCGGCCTCTGTTATGGCCCTGATGGTCTGGTTCATGTCGGCGCCCATGGCTATCTGGGCTACATAAACATACCCGTAGCTCATGGCCATAAGCCCCAGGTCCTTCTTGCGCGTCTTCTTGCCCGCCGCGGCAAACTTGGCCACCGCAGAGGCGGGAGTGGACTTGGAAGCCTGGCCGCCGGTGTTGGAGTAGATCTCGGTGTCCATGACGAACAGGTTTACATCATCGCCCATGGCAAGGACATGGTCCACCCCGCCGTAACCTATGTCGTATGCCCATCCGTCCCCTCCTATGATCCAGAAGGACCTTTTTGCCAGGAAGTCCTTCTTTTCCATGATCTCGGCAAGCAGCGGGTTCTTTTTCCAGATGTCTTTTATGCCATCCAGCACGGCCCGTGACGCGGCCTTTGAGGCCTCTCCATCTTCCCTGGTCTCAAGCCATTTTCTGAGGGCGTTCTTAACCCCCTCGGGCAGTTCGGTCTTAAGGGCTTCTGTCATAAGCTCGGATAGCCTTTCACGGACTTGCTTGACACCCAGGTACATGCCGTAGCCGTACTCGGCGTTATCCTCAAACAATGAATTGGCCCAGGCGGGACCCCTTCCCTTCTCATCGGTGCTGTAGGCCATGGAAGGCGCGCTTGCCCCCCAGATGGACGAACAGCCGGTGGCATTGGCAATCATCATCCTGTCACCGAAGAGCTGAGTCAGAAGGCGAATATACGGCGTCTCCCCGCAGCCGGGGCACGCGCCGTTGAATTCAAGAAGCGGCCGCCTGAACTGGCTTCCCTTCACGGTATTAGGGTTCATCACGTCGCCCTTGTCCTTCAGAGTCATGGCAAACTCCCAATTTTCGGCCTCGGCAAGTATCTCCTGCTCAGCCGGCTTCATGATAAGCGCCTTTCCCTTGGCGGGACAGACGTTGGCGCAGTTGGAACACCCCGTGCAATCCAGCGGGGCTAACTGTATGCGGTATTGATAATTCTCAAGTCCTTTTCCGATGGCCTGTTTTGTCTCGAAGCTTTCCGGTGCCCTGGCCGCTTCCTCCTCATCCAGGAGGAACGGGCGTATGGTTGCATGGGGACAGATATATGAGCATTGGTTGCACTGGATGCATTTTTCGATCTGCCATTGGGGAATCATAACGGCTATGCCTCGCTTCTCATAGGCTGTGGTCCCCGGAGGCCACGACCCATCCTCCATGCCCGCAAAAGCGCTGACGGGAAGTTCGTCGCCCTCCATCCTGGTCATCACCTTATGAACCCTTTTTTTGAATTCAGGCTCTTCCTTTATGGGCTGTCCTTCATCCGCCGCATCCTTCCAGGACTCGGGCACCTTTACCTCAACCAGCCGTTCGATCCCCATATCCACTGCCTTATTGTTCATTTCCACGATCTTACGGCCCTTTTTACCGTACATCTTTTCAATCATTTCCTTAAGGTATCTTGCCGCGTCTTCCACGGGTATGATATTGGCCACCTTGAAGAAGGCCGCCTGCATGATCATGTTGATCCTGTTCCCCAGGCCGATCTCTCCCGCGATGCCTATGGCGTCGATTATATAGAACCTGATGTTATTCCCGGCGATGTACCGCTTTATGGCGGCAGGTAGTTCGTTGTCCAGCTGGTTCTCCTGCCAGGGACAGTTCAGGACGAATGTACCGCTGGGCTTTAAGCCCTTCAGGATATCATAGTTGTATATGAAGGATTTGTTATGGCAGGCTATATAATCGGCCTTATAAACCAGGTAGGGAGATTTGAGCGGTTTCGGCCCGAATCTCAGGTGGGAAACCGTAGTCCCTCCAGACTTTTTGCTGTCGTAGGAGAAGTATGCCTGGACATGCAGATCGGTGTTGCCTCCGATTATTTGGACGGCCCCTTTGTTGGCCCCCACCGTCCCGTCCGAGCCAAGCCCGAAGAATTTACAGCTGATGGTCCCCTCGGGCAGGGTATCGATAATCTCCCCGTCAGGAAGGGAAGTATTGGTAACATCGTCAACTATACCGATGGTGAAATGATCCCTGGGTATCTTCTGCATCAGGTTCCGGAAGACCGCCAGTATCTGGGATGGCCTGGTGTCCTTCGAGCCCAGCCCGTATCTTCCGCCAACGATCAGCGGCTTTTCGCCCGTATCATAAAACAGTTTCACAACGTCAAGATACAAGGGCTCGCCCGGTGCCCCCGGCTCTTTGGTCCTGTCCAGGACAGCAATGCGCTTTACAGTTCTGGGCAGAATATCGAAGAAATGTTTTGCTGAAAACGGCCGGTAAAGGCGGACCTTTACCACGCCTGTCTTTTCTCCCCTTTTGTTCAGGTAATCCACCGTTTCCCCGATGGTATCGCAGACCGATCCCATGGCCACGATCACATATTCCGCGTCCCTTGCCCCGTAATAATCAAAAGGTCTGTACAGCCTTCCTGTGATGCTGTGGATGTCCTGCATGACCTTGTCCACTATGTCCGGTACCCTGTCAAAAAACGGGTTTTGGACTTCCCTGCCCTGGAAGTAGATATCCGGGTTCTGGGCTGTCCCCCTGATTTTGGGCTGACCGGGATTCAGCGCGCTGTCCCTGAAGGCTTTTATCGCATCGTAGTCAAGAATCCTTTCCAGGTCCTCATAATCGATGACGCTTATCTTCTGGTACTCATGGGAGGTCCTGAACCCGTCGAAGAAATGGATAAAAGGCAGCCTGGCCTTAATGGCCGAAAGGTGGGCTGCGCAGGCCAGGTCCATAACCTCCTGGATATTGGATGAAACCAGCATGGGCGCGCCAGTCTGGCGGCAGGCCATAACATCCTGGTGGTCCCCGAATATCGATAGGGCATGGGTAGCTATGGCCCTGGCTGAAACGTGCAACGCCCCGGGCAGGAGTTCCCCGACCATCTTGTATATGTTGGGTATCATCAAAAGAAGCCCCTGGGATGCCGTATAGGTGGTGGTCAGGGCACCTGCGGCCAGTGATCCGTGCAGGGCACCGGCAGCACCGGCTTCGGACTGCATTTCCACCACCTT
Organism: Clostridiaceae bacterium; assembly: GCA_012728015.1. GTDB lineage: Bacteria > Bacillota > Clostridia > DSM-8532 > DSM-8532 > Thermoclostridium_A. Next base: position 37,236 of record JAAYFY010000001.1, read on the forward strand.
GACCGGTCGCCCGAACAGGTTCTTCTTCCCATGGGCCGACCATTCATCAACTGTTTCGGCCATTGGGGATGAAGGGGTGATCGGAAAAATGGCCGCCACCTCGGTAAAGGCATATGAGGCATAGGCCGCGGCCTGATTGCCATCCATTGTCTCCAACCTGGACATATCTCAATACTCCTTTATTGTTTTAAGTTGTGTGGTACAATAATCTATTATTGCGGTTTATAAAAGCAATATTCATCCTCGGGACAATGCCCGAACTTTTTTATGAGAGAACATATCAAAAACCATTGCAACAGATATATTAGTATGTTAATATACAAAAGAAGGCCGTGTACACAAGAAAACATCACATAATACCTTGCAGTTCATGCCTGCTGCCACAGAAATGGAGAAATGTGTATGAAACTTTCATTCAGATGGTTTGGAACCGGTCATGACAGCGTCACACTGGAACAGATCAGGCAGGTACCGGGGGTAAAGGGTGTTATTACAACACTTTACGACATCCCCGCCGGAGACGCCTGGCCCATCGAACGTATCCGCGCCCTGAAAGAGGAAGTTGAAAGCTTCGGGCTAAAGATATTAGGCATTGAAAGCGTAAACGTCCATGATGCCATCAAGGCCGGGCTGCCCGAAAGAGACATGTACATAGAAAACTATATCAGGACGCTGGAAGGGCTTGGTACCTGCGATATCGATGTTGTATGCTATAACTTCATGCCGGTCTTCGACTGGGTCAGGTCTGATCTGACCAAGCCCCGTGAAGATGGTTCCACGGTATTGTCCTATGACCAGGAGATCATAGACAGGATAGACCCTATGCGGATCTTCAGTACAATGGATTCCGGTTCAAACGGCTTCATACTGCCCGGCTGGGAACCCGAACGGATGGCGCATCTCAAGGAACTGTTCGAACTCTACAGGGATGTGGACAATGAGAAGCTGTTCGGGAATTTGGTCTACTTTCTGAAAGCCATTATGCCAACCTGCGAGAAATACGGCATCAGGATGGCAATCCACCCTGATGACCCGGCATGGCCAATATTCGGACTCCCAAGGATCGTTACAAATCATGAGAATCTGTCCCGGTTGTTTGAAGCCGCGGACAGCCCGTGCAACGGTGTAACCCTCTGTACCGGTTCCCTTGGCTCCAACCCCGAAAACGACATTCCCGGGATCATCCGGGCGTTGAAGAAAAGGGTACATTTTGCCCATGTCAGGAATCTCAGGTATATGGGGCACCGCAAATTCGACGAAACCTCCCATCTGTCGGCAGACGGGTCCCTGGATATGTTTGAGATCATGAAGGCTTTCTATGATATCGGCTTTGACGGACCATTCCGCCCTGACCATGGCAGAGCCATCTGGGGCGAAAAGGGAATGCCGGGATACGGCCTTTTCGACAGGGCTTTGGGCGCTGCATACCTGAACGGGCTTTGGGAAGCCATTATAAAGATGAACAGACGGGATGGCAAAAAGGTTTCTATGGGTTTACAGGTTGAAACAGGAATTCTGCATTGAATATTGGTAAAGTTCAGGGTTTTTATAGTATAATAATAGCTGGCGTGTTACTATATTAGTATTTGTTCTGCGACTTTACCTAGTGAGGAGATTAACAATGATTTCTGAGAGAACCCTGTTACCGAAACACACATCCTTAAGCATCGGGGACGGCGTATACTACAGCTTGCGCAAGAATATTATCACACTAAACCTGAAACCCGGTGAACCCCTGAACATTAAAACCATCTCCGAGAAGCTCAACGTGAGCAGGACCCCTGTGAGAGACGCACTGATAAAACTTGCCAAAGAGGGTTTGGTTGATGTGATCCCTCAGAAGGGAACCAGCGTTTCCAAGATAGACCTCAAGCGGGTGGAGGAGGAAAGATTCCTGAGGGAAAGCCTTGAACTCAGGGCAATTGAGATTTTTATCGGGATACAGAAGGAGTCCGACATCTCCCGTATGAGGAGCATCCTGGACATACAGAAGGAATGCGTCGCGAAGAACGATCTGCTTGCCCTCCAGGAATATGATGACGAATTCCATAAAGTCTTCTTTACCGCCACCGAGAAAGAAACCTGCTGGGACATCATACAAAGCATGTCGGGCCATTACAGGCGCATAAGACTGATCTCGCTCTGGGAGAGGCCCATAATCGACAAGGTCATCGACCAGCACGAAAAAATCCTGGATTGCGTTCTAAGGGCCAATGTAGAAGAGGCCATAGCCGCTTTCAAAGACCATTCCTCAAGGATCATCATTGAGGAGAAGGAATTGACCGAGAAGTACCCCGAGTATTTCAAACTCCAAGCCGATGACAATTTTCTGATGCAGGATTTCCTGCGTATGCTTTAAATGGAGATGAAAGCCTTGAAACTAAGTGATGCCAGTCTTGCGGAACGACAAATCTGGCAGGACTCAGGTTTTGAGCTGCCCGTTTTTGACCGTGGCATGGTAAGACAGGCCACGGTCAAGGAGCCCATATGGATTCACTTCGGAGCCGGCAATATCTTCAGAGCCTTTCCGGCCGCGCTTCAGCAGCGGCTCCTGGATGCCGGCGAAACCAATAAAGGCGTCATAGTTTGCGAAGGATACGATTACGAGATCATCCGGCGGCTGTACAAGCCGTATGATGACCTCTGCCTTCTTGTGGTGCTGAAGCCCGACGGACAAATTAAAAAGAGGGTTATCGCCAGCATAATGGAATCCCTGGCAGCGGACACGCAGGCTCCTTCCGATTGGCAGAGACTTAAGGAGATCTTCAGAATCCCGTCCCTGCAGATGGCCAGTTTCACCATCACCGAAAAGGGTTACAGCGTTTCCGACGCAGATGGCCGTTATTTCCCCGAGGTTTTAGACGACTTCCGCAATGGGCCTGGGCTTCCTAAAAGCTTCATGGGCAAGGTTTCAGCCCTTTGCTGGGAGAGGTACAGGGCCGGAAAGCTGCCGCTGGCCTGGGTCAGCATGGACAACTGCTCCCATAATGGCGAAAAGCTCCACCATGCCGTAAGGACCTTCGCGGTTGAATGGGTAAACCGTAGCCTGGCTGACCCTGGTTTCCTTGAGTATGTTGATGATCCAAATATAGTGTCCTTCCCCTGGAGCATGATCGATAAAATAACCCCGCGTCCTGACACTAAAATCAAAAGCATGCTTGAACAGGATGGTTTTAGTGACACCGAGATTATCTGCACCGAAAAAAAGACCTACGCCGCGCCCTTTGTGAACGCCGAGGAGCCACAGTACCTAGTGATCGAGAATGCGTTCCCCAATGGCCGTCCGCCATTGGAAAAGGCCGGCGTCATCTTCACCGACAGGGAAACTGTGAACCGGGTAGAAAAGATGAAGGTCTGCACCTGCCTTAATCCGCTCCATACCGCTCTGGCGGTGTTCGGCTGCCTGCTGGGCTATACCTCCATATCGGCGGAGATGGAGAATCCGCTTCTTAGGAAGCTGGTGGAAAGGATAGGCTATGACGAGGGACTGCCGGTAGTGGTTGACCCGGGCATAATCAAACCCTCAGACTTCCTGAAGGAGGTTATAGAGGTACGACTGCCCAATAAATATGTACCGGATACACCGCAGCGTATCGCCACCGATACTTCCCAGAAGCTTCCCATACGTTTCGGCGAAACCATAAAGGCTTATATGGAACGCCCCGGCAGGAAGGCCTCTGATCTGACATATATTCCGCTGGTATTTGCGGCCTGGTTAAGGTACCTTTTGGGCATCGACGACGAAGGCAGGCCCTTTGAGCCAAGCCCTGATCCCCTGCTGGATCATCTCAGGAAACACCTGGAAGGCATGGGTTTAGGATCAGCGGGACCTTTTGAGGACCGGCTTCGTCCAATACTCAGCGATGCCAGATTGTTCGGGGTCAGTCTATATGATGCCGGCCTGGCAGAAAAGGTTCAGCTCTATTTTGCCGAAATGGTTTCGGCCACGGGAGCGGCAAGAAGGCTTCTGGAAAGGCTTCTTGGCGTATAACGCCCATTTCAGCGCGCCTGCGCTGCCTAAAGCATGTCATTTTATTCGGAGCAAGGAGGGGTTGGCATGGGCCATTTTATCCATGAGGATTTCCTGCTGCAAAACAAGACGGCCATAATCCTGTACCATGAATACGCGAAAAATATGCCTATAATTGATTATCACTGCCATCTGGACCCGAATGAAATCGCGCAGGATAAAAGATACCGCAGCATTACCGAAGTATGGCTCGGCGGCGACCACTACAAGTGGCGCGCCATGAGGACCAACGGCGTGGACGAAGAGGCCGTAACCGGAAGCGCTCCGGACAAGGAGAAATTCCTGAAATGGGCGGAAACCATGCCATACCTTGTCGGTAATCCACTCTACCACTGGACCCACCTGGAACTCAAGCGCTATTTCGACATTGATATGCTTTTAGGTCCGGATACCGCTGAAGAGATCTGGGAGCTCTGCAACCAAAGGCTTCGCCAGCCTGATTTCTCTGCCCGCGGGATAATTATGAGATCCAATGTGGCGGTCATCTGCACCACCGATGACCCTGTCGACACCCTGGAATACCACAGGCATATAAGGGAAGACCCATCCTTTAAAACTAAAGTTCTGCCAGCCTTCAGACCCGACAGGGCTGTAAACATAGAGAAACAGGATTTCCGGGATTATGTCCAAAAGCTCTCGGCGGCATCCGGGATGCCCATCCGCACCCTTATTGACTTCTATGCAGCCCTTGAACGCAGGATATCATATTTCCATGAAAACGGGTGCAGGCTGTCAGACCATGCCCTGGAACCCCCTGTGTTCGTGCCGGGAACCGAGAGGGAAGCCGACGAGGTCTTCAGGAAGGCCCTGCATGGCCATAAACTGACCGACCAAGAGATCGCAATGTTCAAGACGAGGACCTTGCTTTTTCTGGGCAGCCAGTATGCCGAGTGGGGATGGGTCATGCAACTCCACATCGGCACCCAGCGTGACAACAACACCCGGATGTTTGAAAAGCTGGGACCCAATACAGGGTATGACATGATGTCGGATTATACCTATTCCCTGCCACTGACAAAATACATGGATACCCTGGACAGGGAAGGCCTTCTGCCCAAAACCATCCTTTACGTCATAAACCCGCGGGACAATGAGATGATAGCCACCCTGGCAGGATGCTTCCAGGGCGATGGGATACCCGGCAAGATCCAGTTTGGCTCCGGCTGGTGGTTCAATGACCAGAAGGACGGCATGATCCGCCAGATGACCGCCCTGGCCAGCATGGGGCTTTTAAGCCGGTTCGTGGGTATGCTCACCGATTCAAGGAGTTTCCTTTCCTACACCAGGCACGAATACTTCAGAAGGATCCTTTGCAATATGCTGGGAACCTGGGTGGAAACCGGCGAGGCTCCTGATGATATGGGGCTTATGGGCCGGATAGTTCAGGATATCGCCTACTATAACGCAATGAACTATTTCCAGTTTTAAACTTAGCGTAAAGTTACTGTAGGGTAAATGGGAAAAAAGACCAGAGGAATTGAAAAGAAGATGTCATCCTGTTAAGATAAGAATTTGCAACAAAAACTCAACGAAAGGGTGACATCTTCATGTATAAC
>JAAYFY010000064.1 GCA_012728015.1 Clostridiaceae bacterium
ACCTAATGCATTAGCAGCTTGTGAAACTGTAAGTCTTCCCTCCAATGCACAATTGATAACATGAAGCTTTTTTAATTCCGCATCATTCATTGTGTATACCATCCTTTAAGACTATCAAATATATGTGTGGGTTGAAATATTCACGCGATAATCTTAAGGGTGAAATTATCATACGATAAAGACAATTTTAAATTCCTCAGGGTTTACAGGCTGCCGCCGGTTATGTTATTATACTGTTTAGCCCGCAGCCCGTACCGTACGGTCGCATGCGGCAAAGCCGCGGTACAAGCGGCGAATCCTTGCTCTGCACACCGATGCAGGGCCGATTAGTCCAGAAGGAGGTGACCATGCCATGAGAAAGTATGAATGCGTCTACGTCATTTCTTCCAACCTCGAGGAAGAGCAGATTAAGGCCCTTATTGAAAGGTTCAATAATCTGGTTTCCCAGTACGGTGAACTCGAGAGCGTAGAGGAATGGGGCAGGAAAAAGCTGGCGTATGAAGTCCAGAAGCAGAAGGAAGGCTACTATGTGCTCATGAACTTCTCATCAAATCCGGACTTCCCTGCCGAGCTTGAGCGTAACTTCAAGATTACTGAAGAAATCCTCAAGTATATGGTAGTCAGCAAGGAATAATTCCTGGCGAAGACTGCCGAAAGGCTCCGGGGCAGCCGCCCCGTTCAAGGCCGGTTGGCTTAAGGCAGGCCGGGCTTAACCAATAATCACCTCGATCAGGTGGAACAGGTGGTGTTTTATGAATAAGGTTATTCTGATGGGAAGACTTGTGGCTGACCCGGAAACGCGCTACACGCAGAACAACATTTCTGTGAGCCGTTTCAGGCTTGCTGTCAACCGCCAGGTGAGACAACAGCAGGAAGGCCAGCCTACCGCAGACTTTTTCGACATTGTAGCCTGGAGGGGTACCGCCGATTTCGTCAGCAGGTATTTCAGAAAGGGCATGCAAGTACTGGTTGAAGGCTACCTGAGGAACAACAACTGGAAGGATCAGCAGGGCAACAGGCATTACCGGACCGAAATACATTGCGAGAATGTATTCTTTGCGGACAGCAAGCGCGACCGTGACAGCACGCCTTCTGGCGCACCTTCCTATAACAACACTGTTCCGGGACCTGCTCCGCAGGACTTAGGCGGCATGCAGCAGCCTGATAGCGGTGATGGTTACTATCCGTTCAGCGGGGACGACGAGGATCTTCCCTTCTGAGCAAATTATCCGTCATAAAACCTGATATACACGCAAGTTTACCTTCTATCGCCGAAAATGATAGAAGGTTTTTTTGCCGCTTTTTTGGTATAATTCAATGTATGGCTTTAAGCGAATGATTTACATCCACCCGCGACCATCAGGGGGCTGTTTCATTGGGGAAAAATCAACAAAACTCTATACCCCTTGGAAACTGGGACAATATCTTTTTGGCTCCCATGGCGGGAGTGACCGACCGCCCTTTCCGGCTGCTATGCAGGGAAAAGGGGGCCTCATTGGTCTATACCGAAATGGTAAGCGCCAAGGCCATGCATTACAGGGATATAAAAACCTTTGAAATAGCCCGCACCTGGCCTGATGAGATGCCCATCGGTGTACAGATATTCGGGAGCGAGCCGGAGATCATGGCCGAAGCCGCTGCCTGGCTGTCAGAACAGTCAAATATAGCGCTGATCGATATCAATATGGGATGTCCGGCTCCCAAGATCGTAAAAAACGGGGAGGGAGCGGCCTTAATGCTTAAACCGGACCTGGTAAGGCAAATAGTCCGTGAAACCGTAAAGGCTTCAAAAAAGCCGGTTACGGTGAAAATCCGCAAGGGATGGGACCAGGCTCAGACCAACGCCGTTGAGATCGCCTCCATATGTGAGGAGGAGGGAGCCGCCCTCGTTACTGTTCACGGAAGAACCCGCGACCAGCAGTACTCGGGATCTTCCGACCTGAATTGTATAAGGGAGGTAAAGAAGGCACTTACCATACCCGTAGTCGGAAACGGTGATATAAGATCGCCCGAGGACGCGCTGCGCATGCTTGAGTCAACCGGGTGCGATGCTGTCATGGTGGGAAGGGGAGCCCTGGGAAACCCCTGGATATTTGAGAACATCAGGTCATACCTAAAGAGCGGGACGTATAAGAAAAGCGTTTCAAACCGGGAAAGGCTTGATACCATCATGAAGCATTACAGGCTAATGGAGGAGTATAAAGGAGAGCGGGCGGCCATGCTGGAAATGAGAAAACATGCGGCCTGGTACCTCCATGGGCTTCCGGGCTGCGCTAAAGTTAAATCAGAGATTTTTGCCACCTGTGACATCAACCGTGTCAGGGAAATAATCCGGGAGTATCTAAGTTCCATATAGCCATTATGCGGCGAATCACCCTTTTTGTGATGCCTGCCGCCTTACTTCTGACATGTGGTATCCCCGGCCGCTATATATGGGGGCAGATTTTTATGATATAATATTTGAAAATTAATGATAAAAGGATATTATCGTTATGGCAAGTAAAAAACCCATAGCAAAAAAGCGGACAGAGAAAAGAGCAACCCTCATAGACATATTGCCCTATATCTTTATCATTGCGGTTGTACCCCTTATCGTACATTTATACCTTGATAAGCTGACACCAATAGAAGCCTCCAACTGGACAAGCGGCAACGAGTATGCCGACCTTCTGTCCTTCTGGAAGAGCCGGTGGTTCATCATAGCGTCGGCATTGGGCCTGTTCATTTTCATTATCAGGAACATCCAGGGCCGTGTACCGATTAGGATTAATCCACCCCTACATATACCCACCGCTATATATATATTATTCATAATTATATCCACTGTCGCATCGGAATACGTTTCGGTGGCCCTGTCCGGATTCGCGGCAAGGTATGAGGGCATGTTCATCCTGCTGTTCTATATCCTTAATATGCTCATCATTTTCAGCCTGATAAGCGAGGAAGGACATTTCAGGATAATCTTTGGCGCCCTTCTTGTTTCCGCGTCCATCATATGTATTTTAGGCATTACCCAACTGGCAGGCCGTGACTTTTTCAATTCGAACTTTGGAAAATCATTTATACTGCCTGCAAAGTTTGCCGGCAGCGAACTGGCCTTCAGGTTCGGCAAAATGGTCTACGGAACCCTGCCCAACCCCAACTACATGGGAAGCTATGTGGACCTCGTATTCCCAATTGTAATTGCCGTGATCTTTCTGGCCAAAAAGAAATCCATAAAGATTGCGGCCGCTGTTTTGTCGGTCCTTCTTCTGATAAATCTTATCGGAAGCAGATCCGACGCGGGCCTTGTGGGGCTGGGAGCGGGCCTGCTTTTGGCCGTTATTTACTTCAGAAAGAAGATATTCAGGAACAAAGTTATAACTGTTATATCCTTGGTTATAGTGCTGGCGGCTGCCGGGTTTGCCGCTGTAAGGTTTATACCTTCCTATATCGATTCCAACAGACAGAGTTATTATGTTGAAGACATTGTTTTCGAGGGCAGCACCGCAAAGATAGTAAGCAGCACCGAAACCCTGGTAATCAGGTATGAGGATCCCAATCTCACCTTCCATGATGCAGACAACAAGCAGCTTGAGATAGATATATCGGCAAAGGAGCAGAGCACGACTGTAAAGTTTAAGGATCCTGCATATAAAAAATACACCGCAACAGTTTCAGGAGGAGTCCTTGAAATACAGAATGATGGTGTTAAGATCTTATTTTTGATCAGGGATAATTCACTGGCCCTAATGGGAAACGCCGGTAATGAAATAGATAATATATCAAAACCCGATGCCATTGACGTAAGGGGCTACGAAAAAATAGGCTCCGCAAGGATATATATTTGGTCCCGTGCCATCCCGCTATTGAAGAATTCCATCCTGACAGGCTACGGCCCCGATACCTTTGCTATCGAATTCCCCCAGTACGACTATATAGGAAAGATAAACGCCTATGGCACGCCTAACATGA
>JAAYFY010000065.1 GCA_012728015.1 Clostridiaceae bacterium
AGGCCCAGCATCTTCTGCCTGGGCGAAAGCCCCGCATTATGTTTTTTTACAACCTTCAGGTAATCATCCAGAAACCCGATCAGGCCAAATCCGAGGGTTACCAGAATCAGGATCAGGATACGATGGTCCATGAGCGCGAACCAGCCGCCCACCAGGACCACTGGGACCAGGAATATAAGTCCGCCGAAAGTGGGTGTCCCGCTTTTTACTTTATGGGACGCAGGCCCTTCTTCCCTTTGGGGCTGGCCGCACCTGATCCGCTGCAGAAAGGGTATCAGGAACCTGGCAATGGCTATGGCCATGGCGAGCGAAATGAGATAGGCCGCCACCTGGTGCGGTATTATGCCAAATATTTTACCCATTATCTTTACCTCACTTACCCTGCGCTCAAGTATCCTGTGACCCTGATACCCTGCCTCCAAAAAGCTTTTCGGCAAGGACATCCAGGTTCATCATCCGTGAACCCTTAAAAAGGATCACGTCGCCCCTGGCGATTTTCCGGCTTATAAAGCGCCGCGCGTCATCTGCATTCTGGAACAGCCTGGCATTATCAAGCGGCATACCGTGATCGAGGGCACCCTCCACATACCAGCGGGCAAGATCCCCGACCGCTACCAGGTAATCAATTCCTGCTTCGGCCGCCTGCATGCCTATTTGCCTGTGGGCATCCTCAGCCCAGTCACCAAGCTCCAGCATATCCCCCAACACGGCCCATTTACGCCTGTTGGTCCCGATCTCGCAGAGAACCCTGATGGCTGAGCTGACCGAGTCGGGAGCCGCGTTATAGGCGTCATTTATCACCTTGATACCGTCTGCTTCGGTTATGTTCATCCTCATACGGTCGCCGGAATAGCGCAACAGGCCCTTTTCAATGGCCTCGTCGTCAAAGCCCAGCACCAGGGCTGTGCTTACGGCCGCAAGGGCATTCTGCACATTATGTATTCCCGGGGCCGGCACAAAATACCTGTGTTCCCGGCCTTTGTACCGGACCGAGAAGCAGACGCCCTCTTCTCCTCTGGACAAAAGGTCGTTTGCCCTTACATCGCAGGACTCGTCCATGCCATAGAAAATGGTTTCCTGCTCAAGCAGGCCGTGAAGACCGGAAATCAGCTCATCATCCCCGTTGAGCACCACAACACCGTCGCCCCCCATCCAGCGGATGATCTCCAGCTTGGCCTTGAGGATGTTCTGCCTGGAACCAAGCCTTTCGATATGGGATATGCCTATATTTGTAATGACCGCTATATCAGGGCGGACAATCCGGGAAAGGTAATCTATCTCGCCGAAGCCTCGCATCCCCATCTCGAAGACCGCGGCCTGGTGGGAGTTGTCAAGCTCCAGCACTGACAGCGGAAGGCCGATTTCGTTGTTGAAATTGCCCCTGGTTTTATGTACCTTGAACTTCTCCGACAGGGTGGCGGCAATCATTTCCTTGGTGCTTGTCTTGCCTACGCTTCCGGTTACGGCTATCACGGGAATATTGAACCGGGAGCGGTGATATTCCGCCAGTTTTCCCAGCGCCTCCACCGTATCCTCTACCAGTACGGCCGGAACACCGTCGGGGATGGATGCGCTTTTTTCAGCCATCACAAGGACTGCGCCCTTGTCCACCGCCTCCCGAATGTAGCTGTGCCCGTCGAACCGCTCACCCCTGATGGCAACAAACAGGCATCCCGGTTCCAGGCTCCTTGAATCTGTGGACACGCTCCTGATTATTATATTCCCATCAGCGGCAAGCTGTCCATCAACCGCGCGGGAAACATCGGAGGCTATCATTTCCTTCATGTGTCATTCAAGCTCCTTCAGTATATTTTCCACGATCTCCCGTTCATCGTAATGGATGGTTTTATCTTTGAATATCTGGTAGGTTTCATGGCCTTTGCCCGAAAGGACGATTATATCACCGCTTTCAGCGTTTTTCATGGCATGCCTGATCGCCTCGGTCCTGTCCTCGATGATGATATACTTGCCATTGGTGTTTTTGATGCCGGCCTCGATGTCCCTGATTATCCGCATCGGCTCCTCGGTCCTCGGGTTGTCGGAGGTGATGATGGTGAAGTCGGCAATCCGGCCCGATACCTCGCCCATGAGGGGCCTCTTGGTGCGGTCCCTGTCCCCGCCGCAGCCAAAAACCGAAATAAGGCGTCCCCTGGCAAATTCTTTCACGGTGGTCAGAATATTCTCCAGGCTGGCTGGGGTATGGGCATAGTCAATCATCACGGTGTAGCCCTTTCCGGGAGTGGGAACAACCTCGGCCCTTCCCGGGACCTGGACTTTAAGAAGGCCGTCTCGGATAGCCTCAAAGGGCACTCCCATAAGTCCACATGCCGCGATGGAACCCAGGGCGTTGTATACGCTGAAGAAACCGGGAACCGATACCTTGACGCGTTCCCTGAACCACGGGGTTACGGCGTCGAACTCCACCGAATCCGAGTGGGTGGTGATATTCTCTGCCCGTACATCTGCCGGTTTCTCAATGCCGAAGGTCAGGATCTCACATGCCGCTTCGTCCAGAACACGGTCGGAATAGGCGGCGTCCACGTTGACGATACCCTTCTTGCACATCTTGAAGAGAATGAGTTTGGATTTGAAATAATCCTCCATGTCGGGGTGCTCAAACCCTCCGATATGGTCCTTTGAGAAATTGGTGAAGACACCCATGTCGAATTCACAGCCGGTTACCCTGTGGAGCTTGAGCCCCTGGGAAGACACCTCCAGCACCACCGAGTCGGCTCCCTTCTCCTTCATTTTCTCAAACATCTCCTGAAGGTCGTAGGATTCCGGGGTTGTCCTCCTTGCCGGTATCTTCTCCCTGCCTATGCAGTTGGCCACCGTGCCGATGAGGCCCACGGTCCTGTCCGCCATCTCCAGGATGGAACGTATCATATATGTGGTGGTAGTCTTGCCCTTTGTCCCGGTTACGCCCACCAGCGTCATGCTCCGGGACGGGTTTCCGAACCAGCAGGCCGAGACCAGCGCCAGCGCCTTCCTGGAATCCTTAACCCTGATTATGGTAATATCCTCGCCTATGACGCTGATGTTCTTCTCCACCACGAGGGCGCATGCCCCGTTATCCACCGCCTGCTGGGCATACCTGTGTCCGTCGGCGGTAAATCCGTCTATACATATGAAGAGATACCCGGGCAGGGCCTTACGCGAGTCGTAGGTAACGCCCCTGATCTCCTTGTCCGTCCCGCCCTGGACCTCAACCACCTCCAGGGATTCCATCAAGTCCGTAAGTTTCATGCTATCCTTCCTCCCGTTGCGGGCTCATGCCCGCCTAGATTTGCTGACTGCAGCGTTCCTAATCCGCCACCAGATACATGAACTCCACATCCACCACTTCACCTTTCGGGAGAAGCGTACCCGGTTCATACTGCTGTCTCAGCGCGACGCCCTCGCCCCTGATGCGTATGTTTAGTCCGACGTTCTTCATTGCGGTTATAGCCTCATCCATAGTCTTGTTGATAAGGTTTGGCATGGACACCCTGTTATCCTCAGGCCTTCCTTCGGTATAGAGTATCACCGCTGAATTCTGTGGGATGCTGAAATCGGCCTTTGGTGTCTGGTCAAGCACCATCGCGCCCTCGTCCTGCGGACCTTCCACTATGAATTTCAGGCCGTAAGCCTTCAGCTTCTCCGCGGCTTCCGCGAGTGTCATCCCCGTTACAGCGGGCACGTAGACCTCCTCGGTCATCTGCTTCAGCTCTTCATCGCTGTACTGCCTTTCCACCTGCAGGTATTCAAGGATACCCTCACAGAGCTTCCCGGCAACAGGAGCCGCCAGTATGCCGCCGGACCTTAAGTGCATCTCCACCTGGGGATGGTCCAGAATCACCAGCACAACAATCTCAGGCTTCTCGGCAGGGGCAAACGCGACAAACGATACCACATACCGGCCTTCGGATTCGGTCTGCAGGGTTTCGGACGTCCCGGTCTTGCCGGCAATCCTGTATCCGCTCACATAAGCATTCTTTCCTGTTCCCTCTGAAACTACACCCTCCAGTATGGTTCTGATGGTCCTGGAGGTTTCTTCAGAGATTACTTTCCTTACCACCTGTGGCTCAAACTTCTGTATTATGTTCCCGCTGCTATCGGCTATCTGCTTCACCAGCATGGGTTTCATAAGGTTCCCGCCGTTGGCGATGGCACAGTAGGCGGTGGCAAGCTGGATAGGGCTTATCTGGAAGCGCTGGCCGAACCCGGCCACCGCCAGGTCTATCTCCTTGGGATCCTTATGCCACAGGTTGCGGTACTCCTCATCTGAGGGCTCGCCGGCAATCTCCAGCCCGGTCCGTTTTTGGAACCCGAACATCCTTACATAAGTATAAAACTTGTCGATGCCGACCGCCAGAGCTTCCTGCACAAAAACAGGGTTGCAGGAGTTGTAGACCGCATGGGTGAAGTCTTCCGAGCCATGCCCGCCCGCACGCCAGCAGTTGATGGTATGCCCTGCCAACGAGTAGGGTTTGCATACCACACTGGTTTCGGGCGTCACCACGCCCTCTTCCAGCGCGGCGGCGGCGGTGATAGCCTTGAATGTGGACCCGGGCTCGTAAGTGTCGTTGACCGCCTTATTGCGGAACACGGTCTTCCAGAGCAGCTCAGTATCCTCAACGCTACCGAAGCCCAGCCAGTCCGAGTCATCGACAAAGCCAGGCCTGGCGTCGGGATGGTTGGGGTCGAAATCGGGATAGGACGCCATCGCCAGAATCTCCCCGGTGTTGGGATCCATCACTATGGCAGCGGCCCCCCTCTTTAGATTATAATCCAGAACGGCCTGCTCGAGGGCTTTCTCAGTAAAGAACTGTATGGTTTCATCTAAAGTGAGAAATATATCGTAGCCGTCCACAGCCTCTATATACCGTTCTTTGCTGAACTTGATGGGCCTTCCGTGAACATCGGCCTCACTCATGATCTTGCCCGGCATGCCTTTCAGGGTGGCGTCGAATTTCAGTTCTATCCCGGCCAGTCCCTGGTCGTCAACTCCTGTAAAGCCAAGGACATGGGCCGCCAGGCTGCCGTTGGGATAGTAGCGTTTTGAATCCTCGTCTATGTATATGTTGAGCACGCCCATCTCTTCTACGACATATTTCCTCACTTTCGCGCCCAGCTCCCTGTCGATCTTCCTCTTTACAAACTCGAACCTTGAATTCCTGTAAAATATTTCCATGATGTCCGCGGCGTCCATGTCAAGGAGTTCAGCCAACCCTTCGGCTATCTCACCGAGCCTTTCGGGTTTTCCCTCAAACTCGCTTCTCAAGGCATTGGGATTGACCGACACGGTATCCACCGAAGCGCTGATAGCGAGCCCTTTCCCATTCCTGTCATAGATGGTGCCACGCTTGGGATTGATCATCCTCTTTTGGGTCTGGGCATGATAAGCCTTTTTCTGGTACTCCTCACCCTTCACAAACTGGATGAAGCCGACCCTGTAAAGCATGAAAAAAAGCGACAGGGTAAAGACTATCAGCATGAAGAGTTCCCTTCTTTTTAGTTTTCCTGTGTTCGGCTGTTTTGGAACTTCTTCTGCCTTCTTTTTCTTCCTGACGCTCTGTAAATCGACCGGAGTCTTTGATGCAGTCTTGCGGCGCATATCTGGCATGTGTCTGCGGTTACTGCCTTTCATCTGGTTACCCCTGCAAAAAAAGGACGACGGACTGATCCGCAATGCGCTTTATTATCAATCCATGGTCCCGAACTGATTCTGTATAAAATATATACCTGACCTGAAGGATATATTTGTATTTCCATGGGAAAGTCCGGCCAGGCCGGGTATTTTGAGGCGGCCGTTCATGGAAAGGCCGCCTGTATCGCATCAAGCATTCCTTTCAGGAACGGCTTTTGGTTGTTTTTGGTTGCCTGGTCTATGTACTGCTGGTCCAGCACAACATTGTAGTCGTTCTTCGGAACACTTACCGGAATGATCTGGAACCGGTCAGGCTTATGCATGCCCATTTCGGTTTCAGCCACCTGCTTCACTTTGTCAAGGTCGATGCTGGTTTCAATTTCAACCTTAAGGAGCCTGTTTTCGTTCCTCAGCGCGTTATACTCCTCATTCATCCTGTTCATTGCGGAGTTCAGGTCCGCCAGGACCGAGAAGCGGTACAGCACGACAAAACCCATTAATGCCAGCGCGACGACGCAGAAGAACAACCTGGCCTTGGGAACATGGGCATAGGCGGGAACAGCTGCCCTTGATGATTTGGGCCTGCTCTTTTCGGGCTGGCGGGCTTCCTGCCTTTCAGGTCTCTGGGGCAGTTTGGGCGCCGCGCTGCCGTAGATATAACTCATCCTGTGTTCCATGCCTCTTCGCCTCCCTTTACCAATTCTTCCCTAGTATATTGGGTTAACCGCTTCCCAGCGGGTGTATGCCGTACAGATTCCGCTCCTCCAAAGAGAACAACGTGGCGTACCTTTCTGTAACGCCACAGCCCCTGACACATAGAAGATGAAGTCCCGGGTCCGCCAATCGGGCAGACCCCGGGTAAGATCAAATCGGTTTTTGCCTCTTACAAGCACTTGTCTTTTGTACGGTTTACTCTTCTGTTCTCTCTTTGTCTTTCTTTTGTAAACTTCTCCTTTTTATCTTTCGTAACCATTCAATTGGTTATCTTTTGCATAGATCAAATCTTTAGTAGCTCAAATGCCCCGGCAAGCGTTTATCTTTGGTGACTCCCGGATCAGTTGGATAATGATTGCGCTTTTGTTCTTCAAAAATCTTTAGTTCCTTATGGCTTTCTTCTTTTGTTTATCAAAAACTTCGTCACCGGTATAAGCTTCGTTAAACTTTCAAATCTTTTCTGCGACCCTGAGTTTTGCGCTCCTGGCTCTTGGATTCTCATCCAGTTCGCTTTTGGATGCCGTTACTGGCTTCTTTGTTATGATCCTTATTTCGGGTTCCCTGCCGCAGACACACCGGGGGAAATCCCCGGGGCAAACGCATCCCTGTGCCCTGTCCCTGAAGGTTTGCTTTACTGTCCTGTCTTCCAGCGAGTGGAAGGTGATAACTGCCAGCCGGCCTCCCGGATTCAGGAGCCCGATAACCTCCTCCAGGGCTTTTCCCAGGACCTCCAGTTCCCTGTTGACCTGGATTCGTATGGCCTGGAAGGTCCTTTTCGCGGGATGCGGTCCTTTCCTTCTCGCCGCCGCCGGTATGGCGGCCTTGATAATATCTGCCAGTTGGCCCGTTGTTGTTATCTTTTGTATCTCCCGGAATTTTACAATGAATTCCGCTATCCGCGAGGCCCATTTTTCCTCTCCGTATTCCCGTATGATCCGGGCCAGCTCCTCGCGGTCCAGGTTGTTGACAACCCATGCGGCATCCCGTTCTTCTCTTTTGTCCATCCGCATGTCGAGGGGCGCGTCATGTCGGTAGCTGAATCCGCGTTCCCCCTCATCCAACTGGTGGGAGGAAACACCAAGGTCCATAAGTACCCCGTCGACTGCCTTTATCTTTTGCATCCCGATTACTTCTCTTATGTTTTCAAAGTTCGTATGACAAAGGACATATCGTCCCTGGGTCTGCACTTTTTCCAGCTTCTGTCCTGCTGCTTCTATGGCGTTCCGGTCCTGGTCGATCCCGATCAGGAATCCCTTTGGACCCAGACGCTTCAATATCTCGGACGAATGCCCCGCGCCTCCTAAAGTTGCGTCAACATATATGCCGTCGGCCCGTATATTCAGATATTCTATGCATTCATCCAGCATGACTGGTTTGTGTTCGAAAGTCACGGCCCGGATTCCTTATCCTTTCAAGTTTTACGGAAGGTTGATGGGCAGGCTGTCCAGTATCTCGTTAATGTCGTAAGAACTGGTGATCTCCTCGTATTTCTGCGGATCCCAGAGTTCCACCTTGGTGTCGACTCCGGCGAAAAGCACTTCCTTGGTTAAACCAGCCCATTCCCTGAGTTCCTGGGGAATCACGATCCGTCCCTGGCTGTCCAGGCTGCAAGTGACAGCGTTGGCGAAGTAGTGACGCATGATGGCACGGAAGTTTTGCCTGCTGGTCTGAAGGGTCTTGACCTTTTCCTCAAACTCCTCCCAGGCTTCCATGGGATACAGGTAGAGGTTCGTATCTTCACCCCGGGTGAGAATGAATTCCTTACCCAGCTTATGGCGATAAGCGGCAGGCACGAAAACGCGATTCTTCGCGTCCATGGTATTCGTGTACTTGCCGTTAAAACCACTCACCACTTTCACCCACTTTGCTCCACTTACATTGTATTCTACTCCATCTATCGGCACCCGTCAACCCTCTTGTTTAGCTTGCCCACCACCGGCAAAAAAAGGGTGTCCGTTCATGGACACCCCCCAGGAGGTCGGGTCATACCATATATAGTATTGTAATAAATTACAATATACCAGATATATCCGGGCAATTATTTGTTGAAAACCATGCATTTTTGTTCATTGATTTTTTGTAACGAAATCTTAATATTCATCAGTGGTTTTTTTGCCCGTTTGGCATAAAAGATGGGGCCGGCCGCTCCCGGCTGCACCCCGGACATGGGCCGCTCCCGGCTACACCTCGAACATGGGTCTTTCACGACGCATGGATACGCTGACTATGATCCCTATGGCAAGGTAGTTGACAATCACCGCGGAACCGCCTATGCTGATGAAAGGCAGCGGTATGCCTGTTACAGGCAGGATGCCGATGTTCATTCCCACATTCTCGACAAAATGGAAAAAGAACATGGCCATAAGCCCGGTGACCAGGTAAGATCCGTATTTATCCTTGGCAAAGCACGCGATATACAGGCACCGCAGCAGGAGGGCTGTAAACAGCGCCACCACGGCGACAGTCCCCAAAAAGCCCATCTCCTCCCCGATAACAGCAAATATGGAGTCAGTTTCGGCGGCCGGGACGTTGAAGACCGCCTTTCCATTGCCGATACCCACCCCGGTAAGCTGCCCCCTGCCGATATGGCGGATGGCCCTGAGCACCTGGTAGGCGCTGGAGTCTTCATAAGCGGCCGGATTGATGAAGGAGAGTATGCGATTTATCTGGTATTCATCCAAAACCTTCACCAGTACGTTGTACCACAGCAGCGGAAGGCCCAGAAGGGCTGCCCCGCCGAAGATGAGAATATAACGGTACCTGATCCCATATACGAAAAGCATGCACAGGAATATGAAGACATAGACTATTGCTGTTCCGAAGTCCGGCTGCAGGAGCACCAGTCCTACGGGCAGCGCTGTTGTGGCAATAAGCAGTATGTAGTACTTGATGCTTCGGTTCTCCCTGAGTTTTTCAAAGAAGTAGGCTGCGGAAATAACCATGGCAACCTTGCCCAGCTCAGACGGTTGGATGCTTAATGGCCCCAGCATCAGCCAGCCCCGGGTTCCCGTCTCCTCCCTTCCAACTCCAAAAAACAGGACTGCCACCAGCAGGGCTATGGTGAGGAAATAGGCCGGTATGCCCAGTATCTTCAGGTCCTTGTAGTCGATAATCATTACGATGACCATTACAGCAATCCCCAAAATGGAGGCGACCAGCTGTTTCATAAAGACGCCGGGCATATCCTTCTGGGCAGGCGAAAACATCCCCTGCAGCACGATAAGGCCTATTGTGTTGATGAGGATGACATTCGCGATCAGAAACCAATCGATATTCTTGACCAGCGACGGCCCTTTGTTTTTCTCAATGGTATACATAAAATCGATATCAATACCTCGCTGCTGGTTTGTCAAAGGTTAAGCAATCAGCCTGCGGACCGGTCTCATTCAACGCCGTCAGCAGAGTCGGGCTTGTCAGATCCGGTGTCTTCATCCTGTAATTCAGTGGATTCCGCCGCTTCCGGCGGTCCTTCCGGTTTTTCGCCGCCGGAGTCAATGACGGGTTCCGCGGCAGCGTCCCTGTTATCATTATCGCCCAGAGCAGGCGTGGTGTCATGGGAATTTGTTTCCTGCCTCTCGCTTTCTTCACCGTCCAGGTTCTTTAGAATATCGGCGTACGCGCTGGGCGTATCGTAAACCGGGGTCTTCTTCCTTATCCTCAATGTAATGACCGAAATGATGATGAAAATAAGGGCGCCCGCAAACAGCACAGCCGCGAAAGCCTGGTTGTAGCGCACATCATTGGCCGATTGGAAGTCATCCACCCGCAGGAATTCGATCATAAACCTTCCGAAGCTGTACAGGAGCAGGTATGACGCGAAGACCCTGCCCGGAACCTTGTTCCTTTTCCTGATGAACAGAAGGACGAAAAAGACAAGGACGTTCCACAGGGATTCATACAGGAAGGTGGGATGGACCAGTTGGTCGGAACCGGTTTCCGCCCTGATTATGCTTCCGGTCATGCCCCATGGCAGGTTGGTGCCCTTTCCGTAGAGCTCCTGGTTGAAGAAGTTGCCCCAGCGGCCTATGGCCTGCGACAGCGGAAGGTATACGCAGGCAAAGTCGCACAGAACCCACATGTTGATCTTTCTGATCCTGGAAAAAATGAAGACCGACAGCACTGCGCCTATCACCGCGCCGTAAATGGCCACGCCCCCTTCCCAGATATACAGGATGCGCACCAGGTTGTTCTTGAATTCATCAAACTTGAAGACGACATAGAATAGCCTGGAGAATATTACCGATACGGGCAGGGCGATAAGGAACATGTCCAGAAGGTCCTCTTCCCTGATCCTGAATCTCGAGGCCTGCTTGGTTCCGAGGATAAGCGAAAAAATTATGGCCACTGCAATAATGATGCCGTACCAGTGCACTCTGATGGGGCCTATCCCCAGGAACTCAGGCAACGGAAATGCCACCGGACCGACTTCCAGCCTTATTCCACCAAATAGTTTGGGAAACTCAATATAGTGATTCATTACAACTGACCCCCAATATCCATAGCATTGATCGTTTACACCGGGTTGATCACCGACAGCGCGGCCGTTTTGGCAAACAGGCTTCTCAAGACGCTGTTGGTGTAGTCAATCTCCAACTCCTCAAAGACCCTGCTAAGGTCAAAATAGCTCGTCCTGTTGAAATAGCTGTCCATTACCTCCCTGGCGATGATATCGGGCGAGTTGAGTGTCCTTATGAAAACACCTTCGTGGGACCTTTTTATACGCTCGAAAACTACCGGGTCGATTCCCCTCTCCACGGTGGTTTCTATCTCTCCGCGTATCTCGCCGGCGGCCTTTTGTGGATCGGGGGACTGGCCGCCCCAGTTGACGAAGCCGTAGCTCTGGTCCACAGCAACGTCAAACCGGAATGAGTCATTGATGAGCCCGTCATAATACAGCCGATTGAAAAGCTCGGAGCTCCTTCCCATGATGGAAGCAAGGATGATTCCCAGGGCTGTCCTCCTCTTCAGCAGGTCATAACCGGATAAGCGCACCGGATCCTTGATACCCATGCTGAACAGCGGCATCGAAACCCGGAGCTTCTGTTCCTTGTATTCCATGTTCAGGGTTTCGGGCTCCTCGGGATATCTTTTTTCGGGCCTTCCCCCATCTTTAGATTTTATCATATTGTCCACGGTTGTGAACACCGGTTCGGGTTCCACGTCCCCGCATACCACCACCACCATGTTGCCGGGTGTATAGAAAGCGTTGTAACATTCGTAAAGGAGTTCTTTATTGATTTTCGCGATGCTCTCCAATGTACCCGCTATGTCCAGCTTGACGGGGTGGTTGACGTACAGGCAATCCAGAAGGTTGAAGAAGAGCCTCCAGCCCGGACTGTCCTCGTACATGCGGATTTCCTGCCCGATAATCCCCTTCTCCTTTTCGACGTTCTCATCGGTAATCCAGGGATTCTGGACATAGTCCAGCAGCATCCTGAAGTTCTCATCGAAAAGGTCGGTGCATGTAAAATAATATGCCGTCTGGTTGAACGAGGTAAAGGCGTTGGGCGAAGACCCCAGCTTCGAGAACTTTTCCAGCATATTGCCGTCTTCCTGCTCAAAGAGTTTGTGTTCCAGGAAATGGGCTATCCCGTCTGGCACATGCATAACCTGTGCGTCGCTTTTTTTAAAGACATTATCGATGGACCCGTAGTCGGTCGCAAACAACGCCGTTTTCTTGTTATAGCCCGGTTTTTTCACAAGGAAGGCTTTTAGGCCGGTAGGATGATCATATTCATAAAGGGTTTCCCCTAAGCGTTCGTAGGTAATGGTCTTATAGTCCATATCAGAAACCTCCTTCCTGTGGCTCGTCCTGCGGGTCCGCCTGCGGCTGTGCCTCATCGGGCTTCAGAAAATAGATGGTGTCCAGCCTGATCTTTCCGGCAACCCGGACAACGTCGTCAATGGTAACAGCCTCCAGCTTTTCGGCTATGGTCTCAAAATCTTCCCCGTCACCGGTAAGGTGCTGGCTTAAGAAGAAGTCAACAATGGCGCCCTGGCTGTCCTGCATGGCCTTTATGCCCGTCCTGAGGGATTTTTTCGTGGCGTCCATCTCTTCCCGGGTGATCTTACCCTTCCTCACATCTTCAAACTGCCTTAAGATGATCTCCTCGGCCTTGTCCCGGTTCTCCTTCTCAATGCCGCTCATGATCAGCATAAGACCCTTGTATTTTTCCAGGATCGACTGGGCGAAATAAGCAAGGCTCGCTTTTTCCCGGACATTCCGGAACAGCTTGGAGTGGACATCACCGCCCAGTATGCCGTTGTATACAACAAGGGGGTAATAGTCGGCAGAAGATGGAGCGATATTGGTCCTGAATCCCAGGCACAGTTTCCCCTGGTTTACGTTCATGCTCTCATCCACACGCTTTACCTCTTTTACGGTCTTTTCGGTATCGGGGAATTCAACCCTTTTTATACCGGTGCGGGTGATCTGGGAAAACTGCTCAATAAACCGATGAGCGCTCTCATCGTCAATGGAGCCGGACATATATACGAAGCACGGATAGGACGCGATCATCTCCTGGTATATGGCAAAGGTCTTCTGCGGAGTTAAAAGCAGCGCGTCTTCCTCATAGCCTTCGTCGGGTATGGCAAAGGCTTCGCCGCTGCACATCTCCTCTATGCACCTGAAGAAGGAAAAGCGCATCTTGTCGTTGATACGGCTCCTGATATAGTCAATGAGGTTATCCCGCTCCTGCCTGAATACAGAGACCTTAAAGCCGTTGTCCTCCACCACGGGGTTTTTGAGGATGCACATCAGAAGCTGGCTGCACTGGTCAAACAGCTTGTCCCGCCCGCTTGTAAAGCTGTCCGCTATGTGGGACATGTGGAAGCTGACGATCTGGGTTTCACCCTTCTTGTTGCAGCTGCCGTCCACCGACGCGCCGTACAGTTCTTCAAGGCGTGCTTCCAGTTCCTTTTGCGTCGCGAATTCTTTGCATCCCCTCTTGAGCACCGAGGGTATGATGGCGTTTGCCGAGGCCCTCTGCCTTTCCAGACAATCCAGAAAGAATATGTCTACACGATTTGTTTTAAATTTATTGGAATTGATGCGGTAAAAGGCTATGCCGTCCTTCTCCGCAAGCTTCTCAGCGGTAGTTTTCACTGTGGCCGATTCCATGGAAGATCCCTCCAAATGTTTGCTGGGGAATGAAACGGACCCTATGACGGATAGCCGCTTCACGTTTATTTTAACATAGTGGGCGCTTTTTTATTTTGTAAATATTGCTGGCTGGGTACGCGCTTTAAAGTTAAACCATTATATCACGGTTTTTGGCGCGCCGGCTATAAGAAACCGAAAAACCAGCCGATATTTGTTATATGTTATATATTGTACGTTATTGTATATATATTAATGGGCAGCCGCCTGCTTCCCATTTCGGACCAGAATCCCGCAAGGAGGATCCAAATGTTCTACCTCAGCTTTCAAAACCAGCTTCAACTTCTTCTGCTGCTTGGGTTTTCATCCTACATTTTCGCCACGGCGCTGACCATCAAACTTGAGGACCCGCGTATTAAGGCGGCGGGATTATCCTTTGCCATTCCGCTTATTCTCGGCACTTACTCATTTTTTGTCGGGCCATACAATGTCAACGGGGCATCAATGTACCTGGAGCTGTCCTGGTTTCTTCTGATCCTGGTGCTGACCCTTATCTCCCTCCTTCAAAGGCCTTCCGAATCCCTGAAATTCCTGTATGTCGTTATCTTCTTCCTGCCTGCGGCGGCCATAATTATGCAATCCATGCTGCTCAGGCTCAATTACAGGCTCTTTGTGCGGGTCTTCACACTGGTTCTTTGCGCCATTGAGCTTTTGATGGCAGTTATATGCCTGCTTGGTAAAAACAAAACCCGCGTTTTGCTTTATTCGGGCATTTTTCTGATGGCAGCGGGCTTTACCCTTTACGGTTCCGGTATCCAGAACCTTTTTATTGCCATTATCCCGGCAGCCGCGGGCATTTATATCTGCGCCCATTATTTTTACATACACAGCTATGGGGTTATAAAGTACGAGCACAGCAAGTTCAGCCATGAACTTGAGAGGATAAACCGAAGTATCCATGTGGAGGTCATCCGGCGTGTCAAGGAGATAGAGCGGACGAACCGACAGCTTGTTGAGAAATCAAAGATGGACAGCATGACCGGGCTCTATCTGAAAACAACCATACTCACCTTATTGGAAAACATGATAGAACGCGCTCCGACCTCGCGTTTTTCGCTTCTCATACTGGATATTGACCACTTCAAGGATATCAACGACAGCCTGGGGCACCAGACAGGCGACAGGTGCATCAAAGCGTTATCAAAACTGATACAGACCTCTTTCAGAAAAGATGACATTGCCGGCCGCTTCGGCGGGGATGAATTTGTTGTCATCCTGCCCGGGGCTTCGTCGGTTCGGGCTTACGTTACCGCCGACCGCTTCAGGCAAACCGTCCAGGAAAAGTCCAATCCCAATATAACCATTTCTGTCGGCATAGCGACATACCCCGAAGACGGGAAGAACGTTACCGGCCTGCTCGACGCTGCCGATAAAGCGCTGTACACCTCAAAGCAGAACGGGCGGAACCGGGTGACCTGCTACAACATGGTTGACAAGGACTAGAGATTCCAGCTTCCCAGGTACCGCTCCTGCTCCCCGGTTAAGGTATCTATGCGGATACCCATGCTCTCCAGCTTCTTTTCAGCTATTATCCGGTCAATATTTTTGGGAATGTCAAACACGCCGGGCTTCAGATTGTCCCTGTTTTTTATGATGTAGAGTGAGGCCAGGGCCTGGACAGCGAAGCTCATGTCCATGATCTCGGCGGGATGTCCGTCCCCGCAGGCAAGGTTGACCAGGCGCCCCTCTCCCAGAAGGTAGATCCACCGGCCATCGGCCATCCTGTAGCCGGTTATGTTCTTCCTGCTTTCCCGGATCTCCACCGCCAATGCCTTTAGCTCGGGTATGGAGATCTCCACGTTGAAATGGCCTGCGTTGCAGAGCACGGCTCCGTTCTTCATCTTCCCGTAATGGTCCCCATGGATCACGCGCTCACAGCCAGTGGTTGTAATAAAGAAGTCGCCCAGGGGAGCCGCCTCATCCATGGGCATCACTGAAAAGCCTTCCATGACAGCCTCAATTGCTTTCACCGGATCGACCTCGGTAACTATCACCCGCGCTCCGAGCCCTTTGGCCCTCATGGCAACACCCTTCCCGCACCAACCGTAACCGGCCACAACAACGGTCTTACCCGCCACGATCAGGTTTGTGGTGCGGTTGATGCCGTCCCAAACCGACTGCCCGGTGCCGTAGCGGTTGTCGAAGAGATGCTTGCACATGGCGTCGTTTACGGCCATCATGGGTATCTTCAGGGCACCGTCCCGCTCCATGGCTCTCAGCCGGATAAGTCCGGTGGTGGTTTCCTCGCATCCGCCCCAGACATTGGGGATCAGATGCGGCAACTCGTTATGAAGGCAGTTTACAAGGTCTCCCCCGTCATCGATGATGATATTCGGGCCATGCTCCAGGGTCATCCGGATATGCTCTTTATATTCCTCGGGCAGGGCATCGTGCCAGGCATATACATCCATGCCGTCTGCTGCAAGGGCCGCCGCCACATCGTCCTGGGTGGACAACGGGTTACTTCCGGTTATCGCCATCTTCGCTCCACCCGAGGCAAGAACCTTTGAGAGATAGGCTGTCTTCGCCTCAAGATGAACCGACAGTGATATCTTAACGCCCTCAAAGGGACGGCTTTTTTTGAACTCCTCTTCAAATCCCGAAAGAATGGGCATGTTTCGCTTTGCCCACTCGATCTTCTGCCGGCCAGAACCGGCCAGAGAAATGTCCCTGATCATGCTCTTCATATCAATACTCCTTGCTGAAAACAGTTTGTCCTCTTTTTTATTGGATTGTATCAGACTGTGGCGCAAAAATAAAGGCTGTATTACCCGGGGCAAAGCCACGGGGACGGTTAAAAACCCGTTGACAGATCATGCCATGTGTAGTATACTACATTACATAACTAATGTAGTAATAGTGTGGTGATGTAATGAAGCTAAACCCGACAGACATGAAGCCCATCTACGTCCAGATTGCTGAAGGGATTGAGGACGACATCCTGAACGGGGTGCTTGAGGAAGGCAGCGAATGCTATTCCCAGTACCAGATCTCCAGGATGTTCAACATCAATCCCGCAACCGCAGCCAAGGGCATCAACATCCTGGTCCAGGAGGGCATCCTGTATAAGGTCCGCGGGCTGGGAATGCATGTGTCGAAGGGGGCAAAGACCATGATCCGCCGGAAAAGGCATCCGGATATAGCCGAAAGCGCCAGGAAACTGGTTCTTGACGCGGAAAAGCTTGGCATCGGAAGGGACGAGCTGATTAAGATAATCCGAGACGTGACAATTCCCGAGAAGGAGGATAAATGATGAATGCTGTAATCCTACAAGATCTTGTCAAGAGATTCGGAAAGAAGAAAGCCCTTGACGGTATCAGCCTTGAGCTCCAGGAAAATCGTATCGTCGGGCTGATAGGCCGCAACGGTGCCGGCAAGACCACGCTTCTCAGGACCCTGGCAGGTTTCTTAAGGCCTACCGTGGGCTCGGTGCTGGTATTCGGCCAGAATCCGTTCGATAATATCAGGGTGCTTTCCGATATCGTACTGATGGATGATGAGAGGTACACCGACAATTCCGATCTTAGGGTCCTGATCGACCGTGCGGCGCTTTCCTGGAGCCAGTTTGATAAGGCAATGGCCTTAAAGCTGCTGGATTATTTCAACATACCGGTCAAGACCAAGATCAAGAAACTTTCTAAGGGCATGAAAACCCTGTTCTCCCTGGTCATAGCACTGTTGAGCCGCTGCCCGCTGACATTGCTGGACGAACCCACCCTCGGGCTTGACGCGGCTCACAGGAAAGAGATCTCAAGCCTCCTTTTGAAGGATTATGTCAATTATCCCCGCACCATCATCGTCTCCAGCCATCTCATCAGCGAACTGGAAGGCCTGATGGAGCAGGTGGTGCTCATAGATAACGGCAGGCTGGTCTTCCACAAGACTATCGAGGACGTGCAGAGCTATGCCCTGTACCTTACCGGCCGCAGGAGCATCCTGGAGGAACAGGAGGGGCGGCGCCGGGTTATATACAAGGAATCCATGGGAGAAATGCTGGTCCTTGGCGTTGTCAACGATCTTTCAGCCGAAGAGCTGCGCCGGCTGGAATCCTCGGGAATCGAGATAAGCGCCATGGGTGTCCAGGATGTCTGCGTCAACATGACCAGGCAAGATGAGGGAGGTGTTCTTGATGTTGTCTCAAAATAGCAGGCTTCGCGCCATGAAATCGCTTCTGTACAGCTATTATACCGACTTCACGACTTTTTACTGCATATACCTGGGAATAATCACAGGCCTTTGCCTCACCAAGTTTATATTTTCCAGTTCTGCCTCCGGGAGCAGCGCCCTGACTGTTGGGATGGTAAACTGCTTCATCCTGCTGCCCATTGCCATGGCCGCCATAACCAGTAACTCGGAGCTTTTGAAAAAATTCTCCTTCCCGGTGGACAGGGATCTGGTTGCACTGTCCCATATAATGCTCATATTGCTGCTTCCGCTCATAATGCTGCTGACATCCTGCATCTTTTATCTTTTGGAAATCCTCGCCTCGGAACTGCTTATGGCTACGAGCGACAACTTCTTCTACTCGTGGCTTGTCACAAGGGGCAGCTTCCTGGCAGGCTTCGCTGTATCCTATATAGTAATAGTCGCGGTCACCGCCCTGTCCTGGATGTTTTTTGCCTGGTTTTATCGCTACAAGGTTATAGTAAGCGTGGTTACCGGAACATTCGCGCTGGCCCTGATCTATTTCAGCGAATTCCGTGAAGCCTTCTTAAGCCTGGTAGGCAAGGTATTCGTGAATCCCTCACCAGGCCTGTTGTCCCTGAAGCTGGGCACAATAACCCTTGTGCTCTTTGCGCTTGGGTATATCCCCATAAAGCGGATGGAGGTAAAATAGCGATGAATAAATGGATTTTGACAGCCATGTCGGTTATGCTCATACTGTCCTTTTTCCTCATATACCTGTTAAGCCCGAGCGACAGCGACTATCTGGCCAGGTATGCCTCCGGGAACTATGAAACCGTAGTGTCATTCGATGTACCCCTGGACGGCGGCAGGATCGTGGATGTGATTCCGTCCCTGTTCCCCTTTCACGTAAAAAAGGTCAGGATGGACATCGACAGGATTGAAATAAGGGTAAACAGGAATATACGCGGGGATCTGCTGGATTACATGCGGAAGAACCTTAAGGCAGAACTTTTTCCCGTGCCGGAAACCTATGCGCGCTTTGCACTGGATATCAGTTTTCCACGGCCTGTCGGCAATTATATCGGTGAAACCTTCGGCATTGTAGGGTTGTTTGATTACTACAATGATCTATACGACGCGCATGCCGAGTTCATGATCTGCGTGCCAATGAACTACGAGCTCGATTAACATATTCGGGCAATATAACAATATCGGTTCAGACATACGAAAAGGAGCTTCCCAAAGGTACCCTGCCCGGCCTGTCGGGTCCGGCAGGCGGGCGGTCCGGCGTTGGCGGGAGCTCCTTTAAACCATCTTCCTTATTCCCAGTTCTTAACGATCTCCCTTACCAAAGCGGAGAACTTCTGCTCAACCATTTTACCGGTTTCGATCACTTCTTCATGGGTAAGCGGCTGGTCGAGGATACCCGCTGCCATGTTGGTTATACAGGATATACCCAGCACCCGCATTCCCATATGCCTTGCGGCAATAACCTCGGGTACTGTGGACATGCCAACGGCGTCGGCACCGAGCACGCGCATGGCCCTTATCTCCGCCGGGGTTTCAAAGGACGGCCCCTTGCAGTAGCAGTACACCCCGCTCTTAAGGTCAACCCCGACCCTTCCGGCGCATTCCATGGCAAGACTTTGCAGGGACCTGTCATAGGCTGCGGACATGTCGGGGAAGCGAGGGCCGAGTTCGTCGAGGTTTTCGCCCCTCAGCGGGTTTTCGGCGAAAAATCCTATATGGTCCTTTATGAGCATGAGATCCCCGGGCGCAAAACCGGTGTTCACTCCCCCTGCCGCATTAGTAACCAGGAGGTTTTTTACGCCCATCCTCCCGAATACCCGGACGGGATATACCACAAAGCCCATATCATGGCCTTCGTAGTAGTGGAACCGCCCTTTCATGGCCATCACATATCTTTCGCCAAGGCGCCCGAATATGAGCTTTCCCTCATGCCCCTGGACTGTGGTCGCTGGAAAGCCCGGGATTTCCTCGTAGCGAATCTCCTGTTTGCCCTCAATGGAGCCGGCAAGGCTTCCCAGCCCGGAGCCCAGGATTATCGCGATCTCAGGGGTGCCCTGGGTAATTCCCCTCAAATATTCCACGGTTTTTCCCAGCTTTTTTATGGTATCCTTCATAACCGACCCTCCTTTAGCCTATCCGAACAGCGATAGCTGGCTGCTTTCCTCCATTCCGTCCAGGCAGCCGTGCTCCGAAAGGATCTCGATGACTGCCCTGGATACGCCTGATTTCATTTTCAGGTCTTCTATGGATACGAACTCACCGTCTTTCCGGGAATCCACGATACTGGCCGCCGCCGCGGTACCCAGTCCCTGCAGCGCTGTCAGGGGCGGCAGTATGCCTTCATCGGTTATTATGAAGCGTGTGGCATGGGATTTATACAGGTCCACCGGCAGGCACCTGATGCCGCGGGCATACATCTCCCTTGCCACCTCCAGTATGGTGAGGAGGTCTTTCTCCTTTGGGGAGGCCGCTTTACCCTTTTCCTCTATCTCTTTTATGGCCAGGCTGACCGCGTCTGGTCCCCGGGATATGATATTGGCATCAAAGCTGCCTGCCCGGACGCTATAATACGCGGCATAAAAGGCCTCGGGGCAAAAGACCTTGAACCAGGCGATCCTGAAGGCCATCATCACATATGCCGCGGCGTGGGCCCTCGGGAACATGTACTTGATCTTCTTGCAAGAGTCTATATACCACCGGGGAACACCCTTCTCCTTCATAAGGGCCTCGTCTTCGGGCGTCACGCCCTTCCCCCTGCGGACACTTTCCATGATCCTGAAGGACGCAAGGGGCGGCAGTTCCTTCATCATCAGGTAGGTCATTATATCGTCCCTGGTGCAGATAACCTCCGAAAGTGTGGCTGTACCGCTCCTCACCAGGTCCTGTGCATTGTTGAGCCATACATCTGTTCCGTGGGACAGGCCAGAAATGCGGATCAGCTCTTCAAAGGCGGTTGGCCTGGTGTCCTCCAGCATCTGCCGCACGAACTTGGTGCCGAATTCGGGAAGCCCAAGGGTGCCCACCTGGGTATCGATCTGCTCGGGATCGATACCCAGCGGCCCGGTTCCCGAGAAGATGCCCATGGTCTTTTTCTCGCCCAGCGGTATGGTCCTGGCGTCCACGCCGGTCAGGTCCTCCAGCATGCGGATTACCGTGGGATCATCGTGGCCCAGGATATCCAGTTTAAGGATCCTGCCGCTGATGGAGTTGTAGTCGAAATGGGTTGTAATAACGCCGGAATCGCTGTCGTCGGCCGGATGCTGTATGGGAGAAAAATCATATATCTCCTTGTGCCGGGGCACCACCATAACCCCGCCGGGATGCTGGCCGGTGGTGCGTTTAATACCCTTGCATCCAGCGGCAAGCCGTTCCAGTTCGGCCCTTGTTGCCGGTATCCCCCTCTCCTCAAGGAACTTCCTGGCAAAGCCGAAGGCCGTCTTTTCGGCTATGGTGGAAATGGTCCCGGCACGGAATGTGTATCCTTCGCCGAACAGCTCCTCGGTATACTTATGGGCCCTCGCCTGGTATTCCCCCGAGAAGTTCAGGTCGATATCAGGTTCCTTGTCGCCGTCGAAGCCCAGGAAGGTTTCAAAGGGTATGTCGTGTCCATCCTTGATGAGCAGCTCGCCGCAATTGGGGCATTCTTTGTCGGGAAGGTCGAAGCCGCAGCCTATCTTCTCGTCGTTCACAAAAAACTCCGAATACCTGCACTTTTCGCACCGGTAATGGGGCGGAAGCGCGTTGACCTCGGTGATACCGGCCAGAAAGGCCACAAAGGAAGAGCCCACCGATCCCCTGGAACCCACCAGGTAACCGTCGGACATGGATTTCTGAACCAGCTTCTGGGCGACCATGTAAAGGGTCGAAAAGCCGTTTTTGATAATGGAATCAAGTTCTCGGTCCACCCTCTTCCTCACCAGTTCCGGCACGGGGTCACCGAACAGTTCCCTGACCCGCTCCTCGCTTATGCGCTTGATGTCCTCCTCGGCGCCTTCAAGCTGGGGTGGGTAAGTCCCGTCGGGGATGGGCTGGACTTCCCCTATACTATCGCTTATGGCATTCGGATTTGTGATAACCACCTCGAAGGCCTTTTCCACGCCCAGGTAGGAGAACTCCTCCAGCATCTCTTCGGTAGTCCTGAAATAGACAGGAGCCTGCTTGTCGGAGTCCGCGTACCCCTGACCAGCCTGGAGGACCTGTCTGAAGACCGCATCGTCAGGGTCCAGGAAGTGGACGTCACAGGTAGCGACCACAGGCTTGCCCAGCTGTTCTCCCAACTCCGCGATGCGGCGGTTTATTTCTCTCAGGGCTTCCTCATCTCTGACCAGGCCGTTCCTGACCAGGAACTGGTTATTGGCAGTGGGCTGTATCTCCAGGTAGTCGTAACGGGAGGCAATGGCCTCAACCTCTTCGCGGGGTTTTCCCTCCCGCAGGGCGCGGTATAGTTCGCCGGCCTCGCAGGCACTGCCGATGATCAGGCCTTCACGGTATTTCTGAAAGAGAGACCAGGGAACCCTGGGCCTTTTGTACAAATAGTTCAGGTGACTCTCTGAAACAATCCTGTAGAGGTTCTTGAGCCCGGCCTGGTTCTTTACAAGCATAATGGCATGGTAGGTATCAGGGTTCTTGTAGTCCAGTACGCCCCTCCTGTTATACCGCTCTTCGGTCAGAAGATAGGCCTCCATCCCGTAAATGACCTTGATCGGCTTACCGGACTTCCTGAGCGCGGCGGCGACTTCCTGCGCCTCCGGGAAGGCCTGGACCACTCCGTGGTCAGTAACGGCGATGGCCTTATGCCCCCAATCGGCGGCACGCCGTATCGCATCCTTCACCGAGGTCACGGCGTCCATCTGGCTCATCTGGGTATGAAGGTGAAGCTCCACCCTTTTCTGCTCCTCCAGGTCCATCCTTTTTGCCGGGCTGTCCTCAACGCACTCTATTCCCCTGAGCCTGATGGTAAGTTCTTTTTCATACTCGTCATATTCCGCGTCGCCATTTACCCGGATACAGACTCCCGGCTTCAGTTTCTCTTTTAGAACTCCGACTTCCTTCTCCCTCGTAAAGGACTTGCAGGTAAGGGACGAGGTTTTGTCGGTTATGTCCAGGCTGAGCAGGGAGCGCCCGTTTTTCAGTTCGCGGGTTTCAAACTTAATGACTTCACCCGAAAGAATTACATTCCCCGAGTTTATATCCACATCGGCCATGGAAATCGGCTCGCCATAAAAGGGCCTGCCGAAAATAACCGTCCTGCTGTCCGCTTTCTTGCCTCTGCTCACGCCCGTTTTCCCGTACCTGCCGCCGCCCTTTTCCTTAACTGCCGCAGTCTCCGATCGATTATTATTTCCTTTCTTCAATCTTTCTTCCTGGTCGGAGAGCATCTGGGCAACAATCCTTGCCTCGTGCTCCATCTTCTCGGCAATATAGTCAACGGCTTCGTGCTCCTGGTCTTCAGATCCGCTGAAAGAAACCCTGACATCGCTTCGGAACAGCATTCTAAAGACCTTCTCAATATGTTTTCCGGCGCCGGACGCCTCCAGCACAGCGCAGCCCGTACCGGGAAGGCAGACTGTAAGGTTTCTGCCCTCAAGCCTGTACTTGGCGTTTTTCAGGAAAGGCGCAAGATGGGACCTGCCGCGGCAGGTATAGCAGGAGAGCACCCTCTTGTGCCAGTCATCCAGTTCCTTGGGCAGGGGTATGGAGAATGCGGGCTTTATGACAACACTCGTACTGAAATACTCAGCAAGCGTTTTTTCGAGCTCCAGTATTCTATCGGGGCAGACCTGGTGATTTATATCAAGACAGAGTTCGACCCTTTTCTCAGACTTATGGTATTGGAGTTTAGTGATAAAGGTTCTCGAAAAATCTTCCCGGAATTGATCTATGGGTATGATGTGTTTAAACGCCTCACAAAGGGATGACTTCTTGAGAACGCTTTCATCCATGGTTCTTTCAGTCCTTTCAGGAAGTGCCTCTCATCGTTTGCTTATGTTTATACCAATATTTTATCATATGTGCGCGCGGCGGGGTGAAAAATATGCCGGCGGTGTGTGAAAAATACGCCGGAGGCAGTCGAATCAGCTGAAGGAAAAACGTATGCGCGGCCACTGTACTGGTAAAATGAAAAAATTTGTCAGACCGATCCGAATCGGTTGAAGGGATAGATGCGAAGAATGCATCTTCCGTTCACGCGTTTACTGTTTACAGGTCCGAATACCCGGCTGTCGCGGCTTTTGCCCCGCAGCCTGTTATCGCCCAGGACATAGATGCAGCCTTCAGGCACAATTAAATCGGAATGGATATCACTTATTTCATCGGTATAAGTGCCGTTGATATATGGCTCCTGGAGTTCTTTCCCATCTACAAAGACCTTACCGTCCCTTATTTGGACATGCTGGTTCTCCAGGGCTATAACCCTTTTAATGACGTGTTTCCGCCTCTCCCCCAAAAGTTCCGGGATCCTGAGTACGACAATATCGCCCTGGCGCAGGGTGCCAAAGCGGAGGGTTATGCTCTCAATTATAAGCACATCGTTGTTATTCAGGGTGGGAACCATTGAGGTTCCTTCAACAATGGTTATCCTCCCCAGGAAAAAAACGATCAGAAGTGCCAGCAATACGGCAAAGCCGATATGCAGTACCCAATCCAGGACTTCCTTCGTTACCTTATTCTTCACTTTCCTTGCTCACCGTCTTGATATGAAGCTCCTCCAGCTGCTTTTCCTCCACCGTGTCAGGAGCGCTGGACATAAGGCACGCGGCAGTCTGGACCTTGGGGAAGGCTATGACGTCACGGATATTGTCGGTGCCTGCAAGCAGCATGGTAAGTCTGTCCAGTCCAAAAGCCATTCCGCCGTGGGGAGGCGTGCCGTACCTGAATGCCTCAAGCATGAACCCGAAACGGTCCCTGGCTTGCTCGTCGGTAAGCCCGATAACCCGGAACATCCTGGCCTGGAGTTCCTGGCTGAGGATACGGATGCTGCCGCCGCCCACCTCGTACCCGTTTATAACCATGTCGTAGGCCTTGGAACGGACTCTGCCGGGGTCTTTCTCCAGGTATTCTATATCCTCGTCCATGGGAGCGGTAAACATGTGGTGTCTGGCAGCCCAGCGCTTTTCTTCCTGATCATATTCCAGGAGCGGGAACTCGGTGATCCAGAGAACATCGAAGCGGCTGTGGTCGATGAGCCCCAGCCTCTCTCCCAGTTCCAGCCGCAGGTGTCCAAGGGCGTCAAAGGCGACCTGGTCCTTGTCAGCCACAAAGAGGAGCAGGTCCCCGGGTTTTGCCCCCAGCCGGTCTTTAATACTTTGAATCTCATCTTCAGCCATGAATTTGGCTATGGGAGACCTCAGCCCATCCTGTTCCACCGCCATCCAGGCGAGGCCTTTTGCTTTATAGGTTTTTGCAACCTCTCCAAGGGCATCGATCTCCTTGCGGGAGAATTTTGAACCCGCGCCTTCAGCATTGATGGCGCGCACACTGCCGCCGCTTTCCACCGCGTCTTTGAAAACCCTGAAGCCCGATTCGGACACAATGTCCGAGATGTCCACAAGCTCAAGTCCAAAGCGGGTGTCAGGCTTGTCCGATCCGAACCTCTCCATGGCTTCGCTATAGGTCAGCCTCTTGAATGGGGTCGGAATGTCGATGCCCAGCGTTTCCCTGAAAAGGCGGCTTACAAAGCCTTCGTTGACGGCCAGCACATCCTCGATGTCCACGAAGGACATCTCCAGGTCGATCTGTGTAAACTCCGGCTGGCGGTCGGACCTTAGATCCTCGTCCCTGAAACACTTGACAATCTGTATGTAACGGTCGAAACCCGCTACCATCAGGAGCTGCTTGAATATTTGCGGGGACTGGGGAAGCGCGTAAAACTTGCCCGGATGAATACGGCTCGGAACCAGGTAGTCCCTTGCGCCTTCCGGAGTGCTTTTGGTAAGGACAGGCGTTTCTATTTCCAAAAATCCGTTCTCATCATAATAGTCACGGGCTATCTTGGCTATCCTGTGGCGGAGCATGAGATTCCTCTGCAGATGGGGACGCCGAAGGTCCAGATAACGGTGCTTCAGCCTTAAAACCTCGTTGGCCTCGGTAATCTCCTCGATATGGAAGGGAGGAATCTCGGATTTATTGAGGATCCTGAACTCGGAAGCAATTATCTCAATCTCCCCGGTTTCCATATTCGGGTTGATAGCTTCCTCGCTCCTCCTCGCCAGGACCCCCTTTATTGCCAGGACATATTCGCTCCTGACCTGCGAGGCCTTCGCGTGGAGTTCGGGATCGGTTTCGCTGTTGAATACCACCTGTATGATACCGCTTCTGTCCCTCAGTGTGACAAAAATCAGTTTCCCCAGGTCCCTTCTTCTCTGCACCCATCCCATGACCACCACTTCGCGGCCGACGTCGGATACCTTAAGTTCGGTGCAGCGATGTGTTCTTTTCAAGCCCTTCATGCTTTCTGCCATATATATCTTCCTCTCTTAGTCGGTTTCTCTTTTCTTTATAAGCCTGTCGATAAGGGTATCAAGAGTGATATCCCTGGATTCGCCGGTTTTCATATCCTTTAAGGCGGCCTTGCCGCTCTCAACCTCGTTGTCCCCTATAATCAGGGCATGCTTTGCGCCCAGCTTGTCCGCGTATTTCATCTGGGCCTTTACGCTCCTGCCCATGATATCCTTGATACAGGTTATGCCCTTGGACCTGAGATCCCAGGCAAGTTTCTCGCAGAGCTTTTCCGCCCGTTCGCCAATGGACCCCAGGTAGATCTCCGGGTCGGGCTGGGACGGGATTTCAATACCCTGGCTCTCCATCTCGAGGAGCAGCCTTTCAACGCCCAGGGCAAAACCGATGCCCGGCGTCGGCGGCCCGCCGCAGAGTTCAATCAGGCCATCATAACGGCCGCCGCCGCAGACCGTGCCCTGAGTACCGATATTACGCGATACAAACTCAAAGACCGTCCCGTTGTAGTAATCCAGCCCCCTGACAATCCCCTTGTCGATCTCGTAATGGATTCCGATGTCCTGGAGTTTTTGGGTGACCTTTTCAAAATGGTCCCTGCAATCATCGCAGACATGGTCCAGCAGGGCCGGCGCTTCTCTCAGGTACTGCCTGCAGCCTTCGGTCTTACAGTCAAGGATGCGCATGGGGTTGCGGTTTATGCGTTCCCTGCAGTTTTCGCACATCTGGTCTGTTTTGTCTGCAAGGAAATCCTTAAGCATCCTGTTGTACGCCCCGCGGCATTGGGTACAGCCAATGCTGTTCAGGTTAAGGGTGAGGTTCTTTATGCCGAGGCTGTCGAAAAACAGGACCATAAGGGAAATGACTTCGGCGTCTGCCGATGGGTCCTTTGCCCCGAACAGTTCTATCCCGAGCTGGTGAAATTCGCGGTAGCGGCCTTTCTGCATCTTTTCATAGCGGTAGGCCGTGATATTGTAAAAGAGTTTTGTAGGCTGGGGCCATGATGACATGCCGTTCTCTATATAGCTCCGGACCACACCCGCGGTGCCTTCCGGGCGCAGGGTCAGGCTCCTTCCGCCTTTATCCTCAAAGGTGTACATCTCTTTCTGGACAATATCGGTGGTTTCGCCCACCCCCCGCTGAAACAGCTCGGTATGCTCAAAAACAGGCAGACGGATCTCCCTGTAGCCGAATCTCCTGCATATTTCAGCGAACTTATTCTCCACATAGAGCCATTTATCTATCTCGTCTGCTAGTATGTCATGGGTCCCTTTCGGCGCCTGTGTAAGCATACTTTGCCACTCTCCAATCCATTCGTCAGGTCTTTCGATTCATTGTAACCATTCGGTTATTTGTTGTCAACGCATGCTGTCCGGCCGACCACCTCCATACTGACGCGTCAGTACGTTGGGGCGGCATCCTTTGCGTCGGTTCATCCGCTGTATTTCTTGTATCCGGGATGACGGCCGGTAAGTTTGAAGCCTTCCCGCATCCTGATGAGCCGGTCTATGTTCTCCCCGGATATTTCCCGCTCCCCCCCCAGGAGCCTGGCTGTAAGGCTGATCTTTGCCTGAAGCTCCAGGGTTTCCATACGGTAATATGCGGTTATAAGGTCAGCGCCCACCGAAAGGGCCCCATGGTTCTCCAACAGCACCACGTCATGTTCCTGGATAAAGGGCGCAATGCTATCGGGCACCTCATGGGTGGAAGGTGTGCCATACGGGGCAATGGGAACCGAGCCTAGGGTCAGGACCGTTTCCACCATGGAATATGAGTCCAGTGGGATATGGGCTACGGCAAACCCGGTGGCGGTGGGTGGATGGGCATGGAGTACGGCGCCCACGTCACTCCTCTCCTGGTAGCAGCGCATATGCATCTTTATCTCGCTCGACGGCCTGTAGCCCGGATTTCCCGACACCAGTTCACCCCTTGAATTGACCAGCACCAGCATTTCCGGGGTGATAAAGCTTTTACTGATCCCGGTGGGCGTTGCCATGAACAGGTCGTCCTCGATTTTTACGGTGACGTTCCCGTCATTGGCCGCAACCCACCCAAGCTGCCACGTCCTGTGGCATATATCACACATTTGTTCTCTCAATTCTTTATATTCCATAGCTGTCTTCCTTTCGCTGTTATTGTATAAAAGTTATTTTATCATAACCGCATAATCAATAACAGCAATAAGGGGAAGCAAAAGAACGGCAAAAAGCCGTTCTCCTGGTGTCATCGCGAATAATCCCCTTTTGTGTCATTGCGAGAATACCCCATTTATGTCATTGCGAGGAGCAATGCGACGAAGCAATCTCGCAAAAGGAAAACCACGAGAACCCTTCCCGTGGTAGTCGTCGGCGGAACCAGGAGGACCGTTTCCCTGCGGCGACCAAACCAGAGGGACCGTCCCCGTGGCTTATCCCGTGGCTTTGGCAGCGGTTAAAGCCCAGGATCACTTTGAAGAGGTCACCGTCGATGCTGATATCAAAGCTTCCGCCGCAGGCAAGGGTGAAACTGCGGGCAATGGCAAGCCCCAATCCGGACCCCTCGGTGGATCGTGCCTTATCCCCCCTAACAAAGCGCTCCATGATCTCATCGGCGTCAAAGTCCATCTCGTAGTTGGCTATATTCTTGATCTCCACCTCTATCCTTTCTCCCGGGATCAGGTTTACATATACCCTGGACGACTCCATGGAGTATTTCAGCGCGTTGGTAATGAGGTTCTGGAACACCCGGTAGAGCCTCTTGCCGTCGCTCATGATATAAACCGGCGAGTCGGGCATATTCACCCTGAAGGTCAGACCCGACTCCTCTATCTGCTCCTCCATGTCGGCCAGTGTCTGTTCCAGGAGCCTGACAAGATCAATCCGCTCCAAATCAAGCACCATGTCCCCGCTTGCTGCCTTGCTGAGCTCAAAAAGGTCCTGGATAAGAGTTTTGAGCCTGTCGGCCTTTTGCGAAAGGATCTGGACGTATTCCCTTACATTGTCCGGAAGACCTTCCTCTTTGGCAATCAGGTCGTTATAGCTGATTATTGAAGTGAGAGGAGTCTTCAGATCATGGGAAACATTGGTAATCAGTTCCATCTTCATGCGCTCACTTCTCAACTTTTCCTCCACGGCCTTTTGTATGCCTTCTTGGATATGGGTCAGGTCTTCCCAGGCCTTGTGAAAATCCGAACCGGGTGGAAGGGAAGACACAGCTTCATACTTCCCGTTCTTCATGGCTTCAATCCGGTCCACCAACATTCCCAATTCATTCACAGTCTTCCTGTAGTGCCTGAGATACAGCCAGATCAGGTAAAAACCTGCCGCTACAAAGGGTATGGCAAAAGGCGTGGTACTGATCCCGGCAACTGCAAAAAAGAACGCGATCAGCACCAGGAATATTTCCGACACTATCAGGGCATGGATACGCCATATCAATGCCCTCTGGAAGGGCTTTTTGCTCTCGTATACCCGATAGCGGCTGACAAGCCAGGTAATCGAGTTGTTGGTGAAGAAATCCCTTTTGCTAATCAGCAAATCCACCAGCATGGTATAGAACCACCAAAGACCGAAAATGTACACAATCCAGTTTACATCATAAGAACCAGAGCCACCTATAACCCGGGGACAGAGTGCCAGGATCAGAAGCGAAATTATAGCCTTCACCTCAAACCACAGCTTGCCTGATACCCCCGCGAGGGTTCTGTCGAATTCCCTCTTCTCCCTTCTTTTCACCAGGGCAATTATCAGCAGGGCCAGGTCAAGGACAATTACGCCAATTATCCCAAGGCATAGCCATCTTGCCCGCTCCACCAACTGCCTGATATGGTAGAGCCGACTCATGGCATAAGGGTTCTCCGCTATATCTTTTTTAACCATCAGCAGAACGCGTAATTCGGGATACTGGTTGTTTTTGTCCAGATAGGGATTCAGCCATGTGTCCCGGTAGCCGCTGCTGTGGCTGTAAACGTTCACGATCCTGTTCCGGTTCCGGGCAATGACGGCGGACCCGTTGTAGTAAAGGTAGTAATCATAGCCCGCAGGAAGGATCACCTTGTCCCAGCTTTGTAAGTTATCACCGTTTAGGCCGCTGACCGATTCCTGGGCTAAAACCTTGTCCTTTTCTATGTTTCCCACAGTTTTTCCCGTAATAAGGTTTTCGGCATAATAGAGAAGATTCTCCCCCTCATTGGTAAAGGTGGAAACATAGCTCTCCATATAACCCGTGTCCGAAACATACCTCAGAAGGTATTCAAAACGATCGCCAATATCCTGCTTAAATATGCTGGTATCTTTGACATCTCCGAGGATGACGGGCAGGATGTCGCCGGACTGATCCCATATCTCATATTTATGCTCCCAGCCCAGCGCTGCCAACCCTATTAGGATATTGATCCCTAAGAAGAAGCACAGCCATACCAGAAAGGCTTTAGATTTTTTCGATTTTGTACCCAATACCCCACACCACCTTTAAGTATTTGGGCTCTTTAGGGTTAATCTCTATCTTCTCCCTGATACGCCGGATGTGTACCATGACGGTATTCTCAACGCGGAATGCGGGCTCCTCCCACACCCGCTCGTAGATCTCTTCCGCCGGGAAGACCCTTCCGGGATGCCGCATGAGAAGCTCGATGATTTTTGTTTCGGTGGCCGTCAGCTTAACAGGCTCCCCCAGCAGGGTCAGGGTCCTCGTCTCCAGGTCATAGCAAAGGTCGCCCGTACGAAGGACGCCTATCTTCCCGGAGCCATTCATGTCACCCAGCGTCATGTACCTTCTAAGCTGGGCCTTGACCCTTGCCATGAGATCCAGCGGGTTAAACGGCTTTGTGACATAGTCGTCGGCTCCCATTGACAAGCCCAGGATTTTGTCGCTGTCCTCGGACTTGGCCGACAGGATGATGATGGGTATGTTCCGTTCCTCACGGATCTTCAGGGTCGCCGAAAGGCCGTCCAGCCCGGGCATCATTATGTCCAGGAGGATCAGCTGGATGCTGTTATTATTCAGTACGTCCAGCGCCTGGAGCCCGTTATAGGCCTCATAGACCCGGTACCCCTCCTTTTCAAGATTGATGGCTATGGCCTTCACAATCTCCCTGTCGTCATCCACCACAAGAATGCCGGGCTTTTCCATCCGGTCCACCTCCTTTTTTCATGATACAACATCGCGGCGAAAAGTCACAGCTTGAAAACATAAAGAAACCCATCAGGCCTCGCGTTCATCCTACAGGGATAAACTTACGAAAAGGCCGACGGATTTCTTACGAATTTCTTAAGAATAAGGCCTTATATCATTTTGCTGCATAATGAACGCCCGTCACCAGGTCTGGATATCCACCACGCCGAAAAGATCGTTGACTCTGTAGGATATGCTCCCTAATACCCATCGGTAGGCAGCGTCCCGAAGGAGCTTTTCGATATTATAAGTCCCCTTGTTATAATTGGTAATTCTTATGGAAATATGGTCCTTCCCGCTTTTTATCGCCTCGTCCAGGAGAACGGTGAATCCTTCGGGGGAATTCGTTGTGAGTCCGAAGTAATGATAATAGTTGTATTTATCGGAAACACACCGGGGATAGTCTCCCCTGTCCCAGGAATGGTCTTTTACCATATCGTCGTCCATGAGGTTGAAATAGACATGTGACAGGGTCTGTTCGCCGCCGGCCATGTCCGGATCGTCCCAGGTGGCATCCACATGGTAATACTGCCCGCCAAGGCAAACCATATTCCAGGCGTGGGGCTCCCCCTTTGAATGCCCGGTTACTATAATGCAGGGGATCTTCGCCTTATCCAGCAGAAGCTTCATGGCGCTGGCATACCCTTCGCATACCGCTGTTCCTTTAACCAGGACACCATAAGCAGTGTGGCTTTCGGGCGGAATTGCGCCTTCTCTAAGACCCTCAATGTCATAGCGGCAGTTATTCACGATATAGTCATGGATGGCCAGTTCCTTTTCAAAATCGGACATCCCCGGCTTAATGATCCTGCCGAGGATCTCATCAGCCCGTCGTACCGTTTCCTTAACGGCGCCCAGGATATAATCACGGTCTTTGCTGTAATTCAGCGTCAACTGGCCGTCTGTGCGGTAGCGCGCCCCATCGTAGAACATGATCTCGGGATCGTCCATGACGATCTCTTCAATAATATCAAAAACTATCCTTGAGTCATTATCGGTGCCCAGTACCGGCAGGGTCAGCCGTTCCTCGGCATTTTTCAGGGCTTTCCTGATCAGTTCACGGATCTTATCGGTTTTTTCGCCATAGGAGATACCGGCTGTTTCATTCAGGCCGCCGTTTCTGTTACCGACTTCACCGGCTTTGGGTCCCGCCGACCTAAAGAATTCTTCAATACCGCTATCAGTGCCGGTAACCGAATCCTTAAGGTCTTGATCGCTCCGCTGGCCGCTGTTTTCATCCGGGTATGGAATAACCGTTGGGTCGGGCCGCGCATGGCCTTCCTCTTTTATTTCTTCCGCACCGGTCCGGGAAGAGATATTCCTCCTGTCCATTATACTAAAAGGGTCCCCGGCCAGCTGGCCAATATTGCCCCTGAAAACATAGGCCATAAAAGCCAGGATCAATAAAAAGGCCCAGCCCCGGCCAAAGGAACGGCGCTCTTCAGGGATGGGGCGGCTGCAGCGGCCACATTGCTCCCAGTCCGAAGGTATGTATGATCCGCATTTTTCACATCGCTTCAGCCCATGGTAGTCTGACAAATCAGCACCTCCGAAAACCTCCAAGGCAAATGTCGCGTGCTTTATGCCTGTCTAATCCATATGGGAATTACGCCGGTAATATCATGCGCCCTTGTTCCGGACATAGATATGCTTGATATGAGGCTTTCCGGTATCCCTCTCATCGATTTCAAACTGTTTTATAGCCTTGACAAGCGGGGTCAGCTTGTTAAAACCATAGTTTCTGGAATCGAAATCAGGCCTTTTCTTCTGGATCAGGCTCCCGACCTCCCCCAGAAAGGCCCAGCCTGAATCGTCGGCAAGGTCGGATATTGTAGCAGAAATCAGTTTGATGACATCTTCCGGAATCCTGTCATCGCTCTCTGGTTCGCCGTGGGACTTACTGCTCCGAGGCTTTTTAGCCTTGTTCTGCGAAGCTTCTTTCTTGTCATCGGTTTTTTCACCTATTATTTCAATATAGATGAACTTGTCACAAGCTGCGATGAATGGGGCGGGTGTTTTCTTCTCCCCGATACCTATGACCTTCATGCCAGCCTCCCGTAAGCGGATGGCCAGGCGCGTAAAATCGCTGTCGCTGGATACAAGGCAGAAGCCATCCACCTTCCCGGAATAGAGGATGTCCATAGCGTCAATTATCATGGCCGAGTCGGTGGAGTTCTTTCCTGTAGTATAGCTGTATTGCTGGATGGGTGTTATGGCGTTCTCAAGAAGCACGCTCTTCCACCCGGACAGCATGGGCTTTGTCCAGTCGCCGTAGATCCTCTTAAAGGTGGGTGTGCCGTACAGCGCTATTTCCTCCATAATGCCCTTGATGTTGCTGTATGGCACGTTATCGGCGTCTATCAGGACTGCCAGCCTCAGATCACTATTGTTTTCCATTTCATTCCCCTTATTCATTTATTTCCTTTATGTCAACTATACCATAAGGCAGACATTTACAAAAGAAGGGGCGGAAAATTCCAGAGCAGTCATATAGAATCTAATCTGCCGCATGAACGGTATAAATATGCAAAAATCCGGGCACACCAAAACAGGGGTCAGCCCGTTGCCGCCCCTGCTGGGTAAGTCTTTTTTGCTGCGGTGCTACTTGAGTTTTTTCAGATCGTTCAGACAGTTTTCACAGATCAGCTTATCTTTTTTCTCTATAACATTTTCTGTGGATTTGCAGAAAGTGCATTTGGGCCTATACTTCTGAAGAACGATATAATTGCCATCCACTTTAAGTTCCATGGCATCCCTGATGTCAATACCAAGTTTTCTCCTGAGCTCCACAGGTAATACTACGCGTCCAAGTTCATCAAGCTTTCTCACAATACCAGTTGATTTCATAGTTACCTCCTCAATATTGTACACTAAAGCAATAATACCCTGTTTGATTGAAAATAAACAATCAATTTTCATTCTTTGTTAAAATTCGTCTGGGCGGACAACGGGGCTGCTATTTTTTTCTCCAGAAATCTCCATTAGGATCCACAATAATATTGCCGAAAAACTTGCCCCAGGACTTCATGCCCATCAATGTCAGGGTGATGCTTTCACCATTTATTTCATATGTACCTTCCATAACCATGTCCCCACGGTTTACTATCAATACGTTGTCGGCCTTTAACTCGATAAACACCGATTCGTCAGTCTCGCTGTAGTATTTGCCCAGGTATTTATTGCCGCAGCCGGCAAACACGGTCACCAGCATGCT
The DNA here is from genome assembly GCA_012728015.1 of Clostridiaceae bacterium. Taxonomy (GTDB): domain Bacteria; phylum Bacillota; class Clostridia; order DSM-8532; family DSM-8532; genus Thermoclostridium_A. The sequence continues at coordinate 34,480 of JAAYFY010000065.1, forward strand.
TATCAGGATAATCAATGCAATCGCGCGCAATTTCATTAATTATGGCTCCTTTACAAAAAACTAATACTATCATATATCAGCGGCTTAAAATGTGCAATGAGATAAACTTTTTATCCCCTTAATCCACTCCCCATACAAAAGAAAAACCGCCAGGAACTGTGTCCTTAGCGGTTTTCCTGGTGACCCACCGGAGACTCGAACTCCGGACACCTTGATTAAAAGTCAAGTGCTCTACCGCCTGAGCTAGTGGGTCATATTTGGCTGGGATGGCAGGACTCGAACCTACGAATGCCAGAGTCAAAGTCTGGTGCCTTACCAGCTTGGCTACATCCCACCATTAAAAAAGGCGCAACAACAATTATAAAGACAGTTTGGCCCTTTGTCAAGCAATGGTGAGAAAAAACAAAAAGCCAGTTTTCGAAGTTGGAAACCGGAAAAACCGACTCAGTTTCCAACTTCTATTCACCTGACTTTATTGGGGTGAGTAATGGGATTCGAACCCATGGCCTCCAGGGCCACAACCAGGCGCTCTAACCAGCTGAGCTATACCCACCATGCTGGCGCAAAGACTATTCTAATAGCTATATGCCTGTTTGTCAAGCAAAATGTTGTCCAAACCCGGTTTCCCTGCCCGTTTTATCCATTATATGCGCAAGTCTTCAGGCAGTTTATCGGTGGGTATTATTCAGCCGTTCCAATCAGCGGCACACCCTGCTCAATAATGGTGATTGGATTGATCCACACGTCGTTGATCGTGAATGAAAAATGAAGATGGGGACCCGTCGAGAAGCCCGTTGAGCCTACGGTCCCTATAATATCCCCCTTTTTCACCATATCCCCGGCTTTGACATACAGATCTTTCATATGATAATGCCATGACTTGAGGCCGTAGCCATGCTCGATAATGATGGTGTTGCCTGTTTCAATAAGGTATTCAGCAAGAAGCACCCTGCCGTTGTTGGTCGCCTTGATCGGCGTCCCCTCATCATGGCCTATATCCAGCCCGTTATGCCTGTAGGATGTGGGGGAGTTGTTCACATAGCGCCTCTTTCCAAAATCCTTGGGGTTCACGCGCCCACCGTCAACCGGCATGATGAATTCTCCCTCCCAGTACCGGACAGGATCGGTAACCGGCTTTAGCGGATAAACCTTTTCCCGCATCTCCTCCGCGCTCTTCTCATTCCTTGTGGCAGCCGCCACATTAGGATCTATCCTGAGGTACTGGATGATGAACTCTTTGGGCCTTAAAAACACGCTGAACTCTTTTACAACATCCCCTGAAGAAACCTTTACCGCATAGGACCGGTTCTCTTTGTGGAAATAGCTCACAGGGAGCAAGACTGTCCTTGTGTTACCCTCCTGAAACGCATTGGGTTCAAAATCGAATTCTGTTTCCACCGAAAGGCCTTCGAGAGGCTGGATATTGGAGGCCTTGATGACCAGAAGTTCACCCGGATCAATCTCTTCGGCGGAGATATCAATACGTACCGGATAGTCCGCGGAAAGAGCGAACTCATACGCAGCCTTGCCAAAAAAGTCCCGGTCATCCCGCTGGTTCCACTCCAGCTGCATGATGCATCTGTACAGGCCGTCCTCCTCCAGGAGCCGGACTGGATTCACTGGTTCTTTGGCACTGTTTACCAGGTTATTATCCTTGTATATGAAAAGGTAAAAAACATCCGGCTCTGTTTCAAAATCATAGCCCAGGACCGTATCCTGGCTGATACTGAAGCTGTAACTGTCAGTTCCCTTCAGGTAATCGGTCCTTGCCGGATGGAATTTTCGGTCGGCCTTTCTCACTTGCCACTGATAATATGACGGCAGGATGGTATTGCTTGCGCCATCCAGCGTCAGGGCTACACGGGGTGGCCTGTTGTGCTCATAAAGGGTATCGAAGATCGGATCGCCAAGTATCCTCTCAAAGTACCCGCTATCCACCTTGAGAAGTTCGGCTCCATTATCAATATACAGGTTTTTCTTTTCGAAATCCCTGTCCACATACAGCTTGTACGGCCTGGTTTCATACCTGAGGGTAAAATTCAGCCCATAGGTTTTAAGGTTCTGCCCCGCAAACTCCCTGTTTATGGGTTTTGCGGTATTTACGGCATCGACATATAAGGAATAATGGTTTTCGGAAACAATGGAGGTGTTACCCAGCGGGTCGGTCAGGGTGATTTCTGTGACGTCCGCGAACTTCAATACTGGTTTCGGGACCGCAATGAAAATGAACGCGGCAATCAGTACAATCAGGGTAAATATAAGAGCCCTGGTGCTGTAGCGCAGTAATCCCCGCTTCTTTGCCTTTCTCCGAGACCTGTCCATCTCACAACCCCCTCATCATTCCTTATTTCTATTGTATCATTAAAACCCGGTATTTTAGAATTAGGTATTAACAAAACGCAAAGGGTCTGCCGGAAAAGCTCTTCACGCCATGATAGGCTCATAACGCGGCCTTTCCCTGCAGACCCTGTATTTATTCTTGCGCGGACTAAAGAAAAATATGCGTCCTGTCTTTGAGCCTTAATACGCCCTGCCCCAGATGACCATGTGTTTCGCGTCTTTTCCGCAACAGAGGCATTTGTCACCTGTTATTTCCTGTTCGAACGGAATGCATCTTGCGGTTGCCGAGGTCCTTTCCTTAACCTTATCCTCGCAGGCCTCGTCGCCGCACCACATTGCCTTGATGAACCCCTGTTTCTCATTTATCTTCCGCTCAAGCTCGTCAAGGTCCTTGGCGGTAAAAGTCCTTTCCTCCATGTGCTTGAGGGCCTTGTTATAAAGAGACTTCTGGATATCGTCCATAAGCCGCGGGATCATGGTTTCCAGATCCTCCATGCTTACAAAGAGCTTTTCCCTGTTTTCCCTCTTCACAAGGACAACCTGATTCTTTTCGATGTCCTTGGGGCCAACCTCCAGCCTAAGCGGAATACCCCGCATCTCGTGCTCGCTGAACTTCCACCCGGGCATCCTGTCGGAGTCGTCCACCTTCACGCGGCAAACCCTGGAGAGCCTCTCCCTGAGCTCATATGCCTTCTCCAGCACACCCTCAACATGCTGCTGGACGGGGATGATGACCAACTGCACAGGAGCAACCCTGGGCGGAAGCACCAGGCCAGAATCATCGCCGTGGACCATGATCAGTGCGCCGATCAGGCGGGTGGTCACGCCCCAGGAGGTCTGATGGGCATATTTTAGCTGATTGTCCTTGTCCAGGTACTGTATGCCGAAAGCGCGGGCAAAGCCGTCCCCGAAATTATGGGAGGTACCGGATTGGAGAGCCTTTCCATCGTGCATGAGGCTCTCTATGGTGTAGGTGGCCTTAGCTCCCGCGAATTTTTCCTTCTCGGTCTTCCTGCCCTTTACAACCGGAATGGCAAGCACTTCCTCGCAGAAGGAGGCATAGACGTTGAGCATGCGAAGGGTTTCCTCCTCCGCCTCCTCAGCGGTGGCATGTACCGTATGACCCTCCTGCCACAGGAATTCCACGGTCCGAAGAAAAGGACGGGTGGTCTTCTCCCAGCGTACCACCGAGCACCACTGGTTGTATAGCTTGGGAAGGTCCCTGTAGGACTGGACGATGTTCTTGTAGTGGTCACAGAACAATGTCTCCGAGGTGGGCCTTACGCAAAGCCTTTCTGTGAGCTGTTCGCTGCCGCCGTGGGTAATCCAGGCAACTTCGGGGGCAAAGCCCTCCACATGATCCTTCTCCTTTTGAAGAAGGCTTTCAGGTATGAACATGGGCATATACACGTTTTCATGCCCGGTTTCCTTGAACCTCCTGTCCAGCTCGCCCTGAATGCGCTCCCAGATGGCATAGCCATAGGGGCGGATGATCATGCAGCCGCGTACGCTGGAATAGTCGGCAAGATCCGCCTTTCTCACGATATCGGTATACCATTGGGCAAAATCCTCATCCATGGAGGTGATGGCTTCAACAAATTTCTTATCCTTTGCCATAGCATTCTTCCTTTCAAAACTCAGAATCTATATTTGGTATTCGGCAACGCGCCGCTGTATAAAGTCCATATCAGGTCCTGATTATTTCTATCGCTTCCAGAACGGCGTCTGCCGCCTTATCATAAGGAAGCTCCCGGGCCTTTTCCTCATGCCGCAGCTTGAATTCCACCAATCCTTCCGCGGCTTTTCTTCCCACATTGACGCGGATGGGTATGCCAATAAGGTCTGCGTCCTTGAACTTGACGCCCGCCCTTTCGTTGCGGTCATCCAACAGCACCTCAACATTGCGCCTTTTCAGTTCCTGGTAAAGGGATTCCGCAACCTTAGCCTGTTTTTCATCCAGAACATTGACAGGAACTATAACCGCCTGGTATGGCGCAACGTTCAGTGGCCACAGTATGCCGTTCTCATCATGATGCTGTTCAATGATGGCTACCATGGCGCGGCTGATTCCTATCCCATAGCAACCCATGACCATGGGGTGCTCCAGACCCTTCTCATCCAGGTAGATACAGCCCTTTGATTCGGAGTATTTGGTGCCCAGCTTGATAATATGCCCCATCTCAATGCCGCGGCCAAACTCCAGCGCCGCTTTGCAGCGCGGGCACGGGTCATCTGCGGCAATCATCCTGATATCGGCGATTTCTGCCTGGAAATCCCGGCCGGACACCACATGCCTTAAGTGGAACCCTGTCTTGTTGGCACCGACAATGAAGCCTCTGCCGCCCTCAAGTTCCAGATCGGCAATTATCCTTACCGGCAGGTCTACCGGCCCGGCAAACCCCACTTCGGCCCCGGTAACAGCCCTGACGCTCCCTTCATCTGCCATCTCCAGGCTGTCGCAGCCCAGGTATTGCATGAGCTTTGCCTCATTTATCTCACGGTCGCCCCGGACCATGGCCGCAACCAGGTCTTGGTCAGCCTTGTACAGGATTGTCTTGGCCAAGTCGGTATCCCGGCAGCCCAAGAGCCCGGTAACTTCCGCGATGGTCCTCGCGCCGGGAGTGGCCACAGGTTCAGGCAGCTGGGGATCAATAGCTTCAGCCTTCGGCACTGCAACGCATCGGGCCTTTTCCATACTTGCGGCATACCCGCATTTCTGACACCGGACAATCACGGACTCGCCAGCCTGGGACCAGGCCATAAACTCCTGGGAAACCGCTCCTCCCATGGTTCCCGAATCGGCATCGATAACTGTGTATTTAAGGCCAATGCGGTCGAATATGCGCCTGTAGGCGCGGTACATGGCCTGGCTGGAAGCCTCCAGCCCTTCCTCGTCACGGTCAAAGCTGCAGGCATCCTTCATTATGAATTCCCGGGAACGCATGGTGCCGAAGCGTGGTCTTAACTCATCCCTGTACCTGGTCTGGACCTGGTATAGGACAAGCGGCAGGTCCCGGTACGAACTGACACAGTCCCGGACTGTTTCGGTAAAGATCTCTTCATGAGCGGGACCTAAACAAAAATCCCTCTTACTTCTGTCCTTGAGCCTGAACATCTCGTCCCCGAAGGTATCCCACCTGCCGGTTTCGCGGTAGCTTTCGGCGGGAAGGAGCGCAGGCATCAAGAGTTCCTGGGCACCTGCGGCATCCATTTCCTCACGGATGATGCCCTCAATCTTTTTAAGCACACGATACCCCAGGGGCATAAAGGAGTAAATCCCGGCAGCCTGTTTCCTGATCAGTCCGGCGCGAAGCATGAGCCGATGGCTGATTATCTCAGCATCGGAAGGCGTTTCTCTCATGGTTTTGAAGAATAAGCGCGTCATCCTCATATTATTTTTCTCCTTAAGGCCGCCGACAGGTTTGCCGCGCCATAAAAAATCCGCCCCGTTGACGGGACGGATTGAATTTCCGCGGTACCACCCTCATTGACACGGAATAAATCCATGTCCGGCTCGTTAAGTCTTTATCGGGACTTATGCGCAGACCTCATCGGCCTGTATCTCGGGGTTGGGACGAAGCCTTGCTTTTCAGGAGCCTTTCACCGGTGGTGCTCCCTCGCTGGGAAAGCATCAGCCTCTCATTCCCGTCATCGATTCCCATATTTATGCCTATTATATCCGGGGTCTCGCCGGGTGTCAATAATAGAATGGCGGGGCATAAAGGGCGCTGTCCCTATAGAAGGTGCCGCTTATAAACTCCTGGTACTGCTCCCTGGCATCCAGGAAGGCATTATACTTAAGATCCACCTCTTTTTTCTCCGCCCTTCCCAGTTCATAAAGGGCAAGGACGCGCCTTAAGTCCAGGGCTTTTATGATATAGTTCTGCTCCATCAACTGACCCTTTATGCGTACGGGCATGTTATAGAATTCCGCAAACTGCGTGGATTCATCGGTGTTGCCTATGGTATTGAGCTCATCTTCATCCAGAAGGCCGCGCTCCTTTACCATGGCAGTCATAGCAGCAAAGCTGTCCAGGGCGGAACTAACCTTGTCCAGCGTCTGCAAGCCCCTGTCAATGGAATAGTTGCCGTTCAGGGGACCTTGCTGCGTATATGCCTGGGAGCCCCCGTTGAAGTTCAGGGACCTCTCGAGCTCCTTATAATAGCTCTCGGCATCCTGCTTTCTGGAAGCCTGTTCCTTAACCAGCCTCTCATCCTGGCTGAGCTCCTCTATCAGGCTGTCCTTTACAGCGATCTCCTCGTTCAGCTTTATGATTCTCGCTTCCAGGTTGGCTATCTGCTCCTTATACGCCTCTATCGTCTCGGCAGATATGCCGGCATCTTCCTGCCCGCCGCAGGAAACAAGAAGGAAACATATCACAAGTAAAAGGACTATTGCTGCTGTTTTCTTCATTTATGATATCTCCCTTATTCCAATATATTATATATTATTAGTTATTGACTTCATGAGGGCAAGACCGGTTCGTCCAATTGCCCAAAAAACAGTCCTGGCACCTTTGCAAAGGCTCATCTATAATCTGCCTATGCCAGGAATAACCACTGCTACAAATGTGTAACTGCAGGGACGTATATCTTCTGCAGTTCTTGTTTTACATCAGGGACACTTCTTGTCCGGCGCTTTTTGTGAAAACGCTTACCTGCCCACCAGGCAGGATATGGATAAGTAGGGCATGATTAGCCATAGCCATCCGGGAATACCCGGACATGGACTGGGCATGCTCGGATTAGAATCAGGGATGTCCGGATACACGCCGGGGGTACACGAACCTGGTCCCGGGGACACGCGAATATGACCTGAGGATACCTGAAGCAGCCCGTTACATCTCCTCCAGTTCCCTGAGCCACAGCTGGGGCGACGCATCGCTGGGCATGCGCCAGTCGCCCCTTGGCGACAAGCTTATGCTGCCCACCTTTGGCCCGTCGGGGAGGCAGGAACGCTTGAATTGCTGCGAGAAGAAGCGTTTATAGAACACCTTGAGCCATGCCATGAGCTGCTCCCTGGAATATGTTCCGCTGAAAGCATGCTGCGCAAGCCAGAGTACCTTTGCGGGCGGAGAGCCCCACCTTACGACATGGTACAGGAAGAAATCATGGACTTCGTAAGGTCCCAGGACATCCTCGGTTTTCTGCCCGATCTTCCCGCTTTCGGAGGGCGGCAGGAGCTCCGGGCTGATGGGGGTGTCCAGGATATCATGAAGGACGCCCTTTATTACGTCATCCGCTTCATTATCGGCATACCAGCGCAAGATATGGCAAATCAGGGTCTTGGGTACGCCCGAGTTGACCCCGTACATGGACATATGGTCCCCGTTGTAGGTGCACCATCCCAGCGTAAGCTCGGACATGTCTCCGGTACCGACAACCAGGCCGTTATGCTTGTTGGCAAGGTCCATCAGTATCTGCATGCGTTCCCTTGCCTGTGTATTCTCGTAGGTGGTATCATGGTCCTCCGGATCATGGCCGATATCCCTGAAGTGCTGCAGGCAGGACTCGCGTATGTTAATCTCCCTGAATTCCGCTCCAAGCCCTTTGATCAGCGAAACAGCGTTGCTATACGTCCTGTCGGTCGTGCCGAAGCCCGGCATGGTGACAGCCATGATATTCTGGGTGGAAAGGCCGAGCTGTTTCATGGCCCGTGCAGTCACGATCAGGGCAAGGGTGGAGTCCAGACCGCCGGAAATGCCGATAACAGGCCGTGACAGGCCAGTATGCCGCATCCTTGTCACAAGGCCGGATGTTTGTATGGACAGGACCTCGCGGCAGCGCTCATCCCTCTGTCCCTTGCTGTCCGGCACAAAGGGGTGCCTGTCGATCCGGCGCTGGAGGGTTTCCCGCCTTGAAGGACAGGCTTTAAACATGACCCTCCTGTAACCGCGGGCATTCTGGCCTGAGTGGCAGGCGCCCATGGCGGTCCTGTAGGACAGAAGGCCGTCTATGTCTATATCATAGGAGATCAGGTCGCTGGTGTTAAGGAACCTGTCCGACTGGGCCGCAATAACGCCGTTTTCAGCGATGATGTTATGCCCGCCGAAAACCAAATCGGTGGAGGACTCCCCTATATTGCAGGACGAGTAGACATAGCCCGCAACGCAGCGGCCCGACTGGATCTCCACAAGGCTGGCCCGGTATGAGGCCTTGCCCACGCGCTCATTGCTTGCTGAAAGGTTGAAAAGAAGCACCGCCCCCGCCTGGGCCAGAAAGCCGCTCTGGGGGACGGGAACCCAGAGGTCCTCGCAAATTTCCACGCCGAAGCAGAAGTTGTCGTTATCCTCGCAGGCGAATATAAGATCGTTGCCTATGGGCACAGCCTTATCGCCTATCCGGATTTCCTGTATATCAAGCAACTCGGCTCTCGAAAACCACCGGTTCTCGTAGAACTCGTTGTAGCCGGGAATATGGGTTTTCACAACGAAGCCGAGAATGTCGCCGTCCTGTATAACGGCGGCGCAGTTGAACAGCCTTCCCTTGATATTGAGGGGAAGCCCGGCCATGACCACCATGAGGGAACCACGGGTGCTGGCTGCAATCTCCTGCAGGGCTTTCACGGCGCCATCCTGCAGGATGGTCTGCCTGAACAGGTCGGCGCATGTATAACCCGTTATGCATAATTCGGGCAGGACCAGGAACTCAACTCCCTGCTGGTTCGCCCTTTGGATCATCCCGATAATCCGCTCTTTATTAAATTCAACATCCCCCACCCGCATCTCAGGCGAAGCGGCGGCAACTCTCGCAAAACCATACTGATCCATTTTCCACACCAGCCTTTGAGCAAAAATCTTAAGGCACGGGTTTTATGCCGGGCGCGGCAGCTTCTCATTATGCCGTTTAAGAGCGGCCTTCCTCATGGCTGCGGCCCTCTGCGTGTTATCATATCCAAAAAATTACGAATGCTATCCTATGATTGAATCTTATCAGAATATCCAAAAAAAAGAAAGTGGGCCTTATGCCCGCAAAAAAACCCCAGGCATAATCCTGAGGCTTTAATTGGAGCGGGTGAAGGGAATCGAACCCTCGCGACCAGCTTGGAAGGCTGGGGTTCTACCACTGAACTACACCCGCATATTTATCACAAATGTGATTTTTTCAACGACGCATTGTTAATTATACAGGCCTGTTTACCGCTTGTCAAGAGACTTTAACAGGTTGGAAAAATCAACGCTCCGCCTGTCCCGCCAGTTCCTTAAGCAGGGTGGGATCGGCGTTGAGGTCTTTTACAAACTCCTGGCAGGCCTTGTATTTCTCCCGGTTGAAGCCCGAAACCCGTGTGGCCCGGATCAAGAGATTCTTTGGCGTGTCCAGGGGCGACACGTACTCCACCGCAGAAACCCTGTAGCCAAATGCTTCCAGGACCATGCACCTTATACCATCGGTGAGGACATCGGCCATCCTTGCCTTAAGAACGCCATGCTTCAGGATTTCCCTGAAGGGATGGTACCGGTATTGGGACAAAAGCTCGCTGTGGCAGCATGGCACGGCCACAATTCCCCTGGCTCTGCTTCTTATACCGTAGGCCAGAGCATAGTCGGTGGCGGTATCGCAGGCATGGAGGCTTACAACCAGGTCGGGCCCGATAGACTCCTCGTCCTCCCCACCGTAGATCAGCCGCCTGATATCTCCTTTTAAGAAGTTCATGTTACGGTATCCCAGGCGCCGGGCGATGTCCCGGGAGGCCTCGATAACTTCCTCGGAGATGTC
>JAAYFY010000066.1 GCA_012728015.1 Clostridiaceae bacterium
GCAGAAAAGCTGGAGAAGCATTACAGGGACATGCAGGATATGGAATTCACCATTGAGCGCGGCAAGCTGTTCATGCTCCAGACCCGTAACGGCAAGCGCACTGCCCAGGCTGCCCTGAAGATCGCTGTTGATCTTGTGAACGAAGGCCTTGTAACAAAGGAAGAGGCCATCCTCAAGGTTGATCCCAAGCAGCTTGACAGCCTGCTCCATCCCACCTTTGAGGCTAAAGCCCTGAAAGCCGCCAAGCCCGTTGGCAAGGGACTTCCCGCATCTCCCGGCGCTGCCACCGGCAAGATCTACTTTACCGCTGACGATGCCGTTGCTGCCCATCAGGCAGGCAAGAAGAACATCATCCTGGTGCGCAACGAAACGTCCCCCGAGGATATCGAGGGAATGCATGTGTCCAATGGTATCCTGACCGCCAGGGGCGGCATGACATCCCACGCTGCCGTTGTGGCCAGGGGCATGGGAACCTGCTGCGTAGCCGGCTGCGGTGAGATCACAATTAAAGAGAATGAAAAGATAATGATAGACAAGAACGGTAAGACCTATAATGAAGGAGACTGGATTTCCCTGGACGGTTCCACCGGCAATGTCTATGACGGACAATTGCCCACCGTAGAGCCCGAGGTGACTGGTTATTTCGGCACCTTCATGGAATGGGCCGACAGCATAAGGAGGCTGAAGGTCAGGACCAACGCTGATACGCCGAAGGACGCTGCCCAGGCTATCAGGTTCGGTGCCGAGGGTATCGGTCTCTGCCGTACCGAGCACATGTTCTTTGAGGGCGAACGAATCAAGGCAATGCGCGAGATGATTGTCGCACGCACCGAGGAGCAGAGGAGAAAGGCTTTGGATAAACTCCTGCCCATGCAGAGAGGAGATTTCGAGGGCATTTTCCGCGAAATGAAGGGTTATCCTGTTACCATCCGTTACCTGGATCCGCCCCTCCATGAATTCCTGCCCCAGGATGATGAGGATATCCAGTCACTGGCTGATGAAATGGGCATTACCTTTGACGATCTCAAGAACATCGTTAACGGGCTCCATGAATTAAACCCGATGATGGGACACCGCGGATGCCGTCTTGCGGTATCCTATCCCGAAATAGCCGAGATGCAGACAAGGGCTGTTATCGAAGCGGCCATCAACGTGGCCAGGGAAGGCCTGAAGGTAGAGCCTGAGATCATGATCCCGCTGGTTGGCGATGTCAAGGAACTGCAATTTATCAAGGGAATCGTAGTCAAGGTCGCCGATGAAATCATCAGGGAGTCAGGCATAGACCTCAAGTACAAGGTAGGCACCATGGTCGAAGTCCCGAGGGCTGCCATTACCGCTGATGAGATCGCGAAAGAGGCCGAGTTCTTCTCCTTTGGAACCAATGACCTGACACAGATGACCTTCGGCTTCTCCCGTGACGACGCAGGCAAGTTCCTCGAGGATTACTACAGCAAGAAGATCTACGAGTTCGATCCCTTCGCGAAGCTTGACCAGACCGGCGTAGGCAGGCTGGTTGAAATGGCCGTACAGCTTGGAAGGAAAACACGTCCCGACATAAAGCTGGGTATCTGCGGTGAGCATGGAGGAGATCCTTCATCAGTTGAGTTCTGTCATAATGTCGAGCTCGAGTATGTTTCCTGCTCACCCTTCCGCGTGCCCATCGCAAGGCTTGCCGCCGCACAGGCTGTGGTTAAGAAAGGCGATGAACTGGTACAGAAATAAGGTAAAACACTTAAGCTCGTATCCTATGGGCTGAAGTGGCATATATTTGCTTAAACAAGGTGTTGGCTTGCGAAAATGCATGCCAGCACCTTTTATTCTCCCTTTATACAAACTGAACGGGTTCCGCCGGCTTATCCGGCGGTACTTTTTATGTAAGTGAAAACATGATATTATGTAATGAATAAAGATTGGAAATTCAGGTTGGATAAGGATAATGCCTGTCAAATATATATTTCCTGATTTGACAGCATATTTCCTTACATCCGATAGATTGTTGACGGAATGGACCCGCTCTATACGGTGAGCGCCATGCTCGGTTTATATGATGCATGCGGACGGGGATGGTTCTTGTGGAAAAGCATGTTCTTTTGATAAGGAAGTATACTCTTCTGCTTATTCTTGTTATGCTGATTTCCGGATGCGGAGCCGATCCGGGAGGTTCCTCACAGCCCGGGCAGACAACCGATGCCGGGCATCTGTCAACCGGGCCAGCCGCTTCGCAAACGGAATCGTCGGCGCCGGAAGTTTCGGAAACTGCCCCATTGCCAACAATGTCAACGATGGTTCCATCCGGGATAGAAAAAGCGGACTCTGTGGAACCGGCACAAGAGACTCACGGACCTACCCCGAAGCCGTCTGCAATTCCGGAACAAACCCCGGAACTGACAGATGCGCCAATACCTTCGCCAACAAGCCCTGCATCAGGACCGAAAACGGATTTTCCGAAAGACATGGTCACAGATGATGACCTGGTGCTGATTTATAACGATAAAGAGCTTTTCCTGGATATGAAAAAGGAAGATCTTATCAGTGTAATTAATTGTCCCATATTAAATACTGAAATTGATAATTCATTCGATGAGTCCATAGTTGAAACCATTCTTTTTGAAGATAATACCGAGGCTATTATTACAGGTGATACCTTATATAAATTGACTGTCAGGGACAGCAAATATGTCACACCAAGAGGACTGCGGGTTGGTGATCCGGTTGAGAAACTGATCGATTTATATGGGGAAACTGAATTTATACATGACGGGATTTACGATTACGAGCACTTCAGCGGATACCATCTTTTTGATGTTACCGCTGAGAATGGCATTGTTACGGAAATCACGATCCATATGGTTATGTAGTATACTTCCCTCTCTTCTTGTCCTTAGCCCCTTTATTGTCTAATTTCAATAATTATCCAGAATTGACTTGCTGCTGGATTTGTGGTATTATTTTTAGCACTATATGGCTCTTGAAGTGCTTTTTTCTAGTCTGCTTATTGTAATACATCATACACTTCAAGTTATTGCTTATCCGAAGGTTCTGCAAGACGCTGTCCGGTATTTTATGATGGAGGGTTTTTATGGATAAGCACAGGTTTTTCGGGTTAATCGCGGGCTTTATGATGACAGTAATGTTTTCACTTTCATTCTGCGCACCCTCATGGGCTGAGAATAACAGGATGATACCGGCGCAGGATACAAAAATAAATGTACTGCCGGGTATCCATGTTGAAGTGGGCGAAGAAGTGTATTTTGACGGATCACGCCGTCTTCCCATACGGTCACCCACAACTGCCACAGCCGGGGACAGCGTGTTGACCTTATGGTGCGTGAAACCCCTACGGATTATTATATATTTGCCGCCAGGGTATGGATACGACAACGGCGATGGAAAGATTGTTCCCTTGCATAACTGGAAGAACATCAAGGGCGGAGCCATAAACTACGAAACAGGTGAACTGGCTCTTGAGTTCAATAATAATGCTCCTTTGGGTAAGGGCTTTATCCAGGTTGCCTATGCCGTGAAGGACCGTCCCATCAGGACCATCACAGGTTCGAAAGGGGTATTCAGGGATACACTGGAACGCAACGCGGTGCGGATTTATCGTGTTCAAAAGGATCAGCAGTAACGGTTTCCCCTGAAAAGGGCTTGCCATACATCACTCTTGGCAGATTAAGCGTTGAAGGTGGTTTTATGATGCGTTTCTTAAGTCACAATGGCAGGACAGTCCGTTTTCTGTCCCTGGCATTATGCATATGCTTCCTTTGTTATCCGATTGCCATAGCGTCTCCGGTTTCCTTTGCGTCAACCGATACTGAAATCTCCCCGCCCGACATCCTGTACCAGGAGGATTTTGAGGACGGGGATATTGCTTTAGCAGACCCTGGCTTAGACGGAGGCATGACCTGGACATCCCATGGCAGCACGGAAACAGGGAGTGTAAAAAGCTATGAAAGCAGGATCATAATGCTGAACGCGGGGGCATATATCCTGTCGCAGCAGGCCGTAAACCGGCAGGAGTTCACTGTTTCCTTCACCATCATCAACTGGTACAACACCGATGCAAGAGTGATGGTTGCCTGGCAGGATGAAAGGAATTATTACTCTTTCAGTCCGACCACAGGCCAGTTGTGGCGTGTCATGGACGGCGTTGAGGAAGAACTGGGCAAAGAGATTCCAAAAAGGCTTATTGGCTCACCCAGGATGAATCCCTCTGTGAACCGGTATAAGATTTATTTCAATAATGACGGAAAATCAGTCACGATCACAGTGGACCGCGACGGATATGAAAACAGGAAGGATTATGAACTCACCTGCACAGATCAAAACCGCAAGGCTGTAAGCCGCTTCAAAGGCGGCAGGATAAAGCTGGCCAGGGTTGACAAGGGCACCAGCCGCTACTGGGTCAATTTTGACAACGTCCTCGTAACCGGGGGAAAACTTGAGGCAGAACCCCCGCGAACCCCGGGCAAGCTGTATGTAAGCCAGACCAGGGGCGACGACAGTTTCGACGGTACCGAAGAAAAACCGTTCAAAACCATCAGCAAAGCATTGGAGAGTTCCTGGCCCGGCGATGAGATAATAGTCGACGACGGTGATTACGGCGATCAGGTAAAATTCGCGTCAAACCGCGCCTATGGGGATGAAGGGAAAAGGCTCATTATCCGGGCGCAAAACAGGCATAAGGCAAGAATTTTTGGCGCGAACCTCAAGTACGGCGACTATGTAACACTGGACGGGTTTGAGATTACTGAAAAGTCTTTGGATATGGGAGGCAGCACAGCCGCCGAAGTTATTAACTGTTATATACATGATGCGGGAGTCGGCATCAGGGCGCATGGCACAAACGGAAGGGTCGCCGGCAACTACCTGTACAGAATAAGCATTGGGATGACCGTTTCAGGCACCAATATGCTGGTGGAGAACAATGAACTGGAACGCCTGGTATGGACCAGCGGCGATTCGGATTATTTCCGGTTTTTCGGTGAAGGCCATATTATCCGGGGCAACTATATGCATGGCACAAAACAGGAAGAGATCGGGAAAGCCCATGTTGACGGTTTCCAGACCTTCGATAACAACGGCGAGTACGCGCGCCATATCATTATCGAAGGCAATTTCATAGAGGATTTCTATCACCAGGGCCTGATGGGATCAGGTTCGTACTATTACCATTCCTACGACATCACCTTCCGCAACAACATCTTCAAGGACGCGGCCGCGTGGGGGATGTGCATTTCGGCCCTGAAGGATGTAAAAGTCTATAACAACCTGTTCATCAATATGAAGCAGCATGGCGTGGGCTTCAGGGGACCTGAAGGGAAGCCCGCCACCGGTGAAGTTCGGAACAATATCTTCTATAATGCCCGGAATTGCTACTTCGGCATTGGGAATAGCAGCTACAACGCGTCCAACAACCTGCTCTTCAATTCGGATCCATATAACAAATACGCGCAGGAGAAATTCCCCAACGACATCGTGAACCAGGACCCGCTGTTCATGGATGTTGCCGGTAATGATTTCAGGCTGCATCCCAACAGCCCGGCCATTGACGCGGGAATAGCCCTGGATTTTGACAGTGATTTTGCCGGGAACAAAAGGCCTTCGGGCTCGGGTTGGGACATAGGTCCCTATGAGGTTCAGAAAGGCGATCTTCCCGTGGCGTATATCACATATTCAAATGTGGTGAGCGGCACTACGGGATATGCTCCGTTCAAGATCACCCTTGACGGCACACTTTCCTATGCCCCGCAGGGGAAAAGGATCGTTTCATATGAATGGGATTTCGGGGATGGCAAAACAGGTTCAGGACCGGTTCCAACTCATATTTTCCCGGCAGGAAAGCATACGGTGGAGCTTACGGTTACCGATGATTCCGGGAACACGAGTACCGCCACCCGGGAATTCAAAGTGCTTCCTGCCGATTATCCCAACCTGTACCTGTACCTGCCCTTTGACAGGGATGCGGCGGATACTTCAGGCAAGAACATGACTGTCGTCAGCGGAGATAAAACGCGCTTTGAGAAAACAGACACAGGAAGAGCAATACGCTTCGACAATAAAGAGAGCCGCGGAATCAGCGTAAACCACAGCGATTACCTCGACGGCCTTGATCAGATCACGATAGCATTCATGGCAAAAAAAGATTCGAAGAACACGGCGGCGACCGTTATCCATAAGCATACCATTTACAGCGTAGGTATCACTGCCAGCGGTTTTTCGGCCGCCATAAACACTGAAACCGAATCGAAGAAGATTTCTGCTGAAAAAGTCGAAAACGATACCAACTGGCATCATTATGCCATAACGTACAATGGCTCGGAGATTATCGCCTACCTGGACGGTGAGGAATACGCCCGTGTCAAGTGCTCGGGAAAGATAAAGCGTGACGCCAGCCGGGCGGTGGTCATTGGCCGTAACCCCTGGGGAGACAGCTTCGAAGGATTGATGGATGAGATAAGGATCTATGACCGGGCGCTGAACCAGGATGAGATAAAACATGTCATGAAAGGCGAACATACAGGCTACAGGCTTATGGTTCTTGCCGTAAACGGGTATGTTACGGTAAGCCCCGAGAAGGACCATTATATGCCTGGCGAAACGGTTGAGTTGATTGTCCACCCTGCCCAGGGATACACCTTCAAGTCATGGGTCGGGGACCTTTCAGGAGATAGCCCGCGAGAAATAATTGTCATGGATGGAAATAAAGCCGTAGGAGCGGCATGCGAACCAACGGATCCGCCAGGGGACATTCAATGAGAGATCATGCAGGGTGGAAGACGCTGGATGGGCAGGGTCGGTGGCTGAAGTCCCGGCCCTGTCGCGCACGGTTTATGCAGTGGGCGCTGCTTCGGACATCACGTTCCAGTATTGATATATCCATGAACCGGGCCAGGAATGGATGCTGTTTGCCAACCCGGGAAGGAATATCATTGTCGAGCATTGCTATTTCAAAAACGGAGGTTCAGGGGAATCAAGCAAGCATTCGGTCGGGATATGGTTCAGGGGAACCCAGGAGAACATGAACATCCATATCCGGTACAACACGTTTGAAAACTTCGCAAGGACCGGGGGAACCGGCTACATCACCCTGGGCTGGCGCGGCGACCCTGACACGCCGACATACAGCAGCGGCTATTGGCTATTATATCTATGGCAATGTTTTTATGGAAACAAGCCCGCTGGCCGGCCCGAGCCGGGCGATCGGGAGCAACGGGGCCAACGGGGACCCGTTCCTGTCCGATGTGAAGATCTTTAATAATACCTTCTGCAATATGCAGAACAATTCTTCATATTCCCCGTCAGTACATCCTACGCTGAATGTGTAAAAATATGAAACGGTTTGGTGAAATAAGTATTGCATTTTACGAAATGTTTTACAACATATCTAAATCATTGCCGTAAGTTTATCCTTATTGCCAATGGAATCTGCCCCATTAGGAAAACTATAATTAGAATTAATTGATAAAACAGCGCGAATTGTTCAATAAACAAAAAGAATAGGAGGAAGAGCAGTGAGAATAGGATTCATAGGTCTTGGCATCATGGGCAAACCGATGGCCAAGAATCTACTGAAAGCCGGTTATGACCTGCTGGTGTATGATATCAACAAGGACGCGGTAAAGGAAGTTGTCGGGGCAGGCGCCAAGGAAGCGGCAAACGTAGGGGAAATCGGCGAAAAATGCGAATTAATCATGACCATGCTTCCCGATTCGCCCCAGGTCAAGGAAGTTGTGCTGGGCGGGGGCGGGCTCATTGAGACCGTAAGGGAAGGTGCCATTTTGATTGACATGAGCAGTATCAACCCTGTGGCTTCAAAAGAGATCTCGGCAGAATTTGAGAAAAAGGGCGCCAAAATGCTTGATGCCCCTGTAAGCGGAGGCGAGCCCAAGGCCATAGACGGAACCCTTGCCTTTATGGTTGGCGGGCCCCAGGATGTGTTTGACAAGTGCAAGCCTATCCTTGAAGCCATGGGTTCATCGGTGGTCCGCTGCGGTGATATCGGGGCGGGCAATACCACCAAGCTGGCCAACCAGATAATCGTTGCCGTTAATATCGCAGCCTTGTCAGAAGCGTTAATGCTGGCCGAGAAGGCTGGCGTTGAACCCCAGCTAGTGTTTGAAGCCATAAGGGGAGGCCTTGCGGGCAGCACGGTTATGGATGCCAAGGCTCCCATGATCATCGGAGGCAATTTCAAGCCTGGATTCAAGATAGACCTCCATATCAAGGACCTGAACAATGCATTGTCGGCAGGCCACAGCGTAGGAAGCCCGCTGCCGCTGACCGCACAGGTTATGGAAATGCTCCAGATCCTGCGTTTAGACGGCTGCGGCCAGGACGACCACAGCGCAATTGCCAAGTACTACGAGAAACTGGCCAATACAAAAATCGGACGAGAATAATGTTGTAAGGGAGAACAGCCAATGAGCTTTACACCAAGAGGAATCATCACGCCCATAATTACCCCGTTTACCCGGGAGGGCAGGATCAACGAGCCCGTGCTGCGGCAGATAATTGATTTCCTCGTCGGGGGCGGAATCCACGGCATCCTGCCCCTGGGAACCACGGGAGAATTCTACGGTGTTGACGAGGATGACTACAGGAGAATCCTGGAGATAACCGTGGAACAGACCAACGGACGTGTTCCCGTTTATGCCGGGGCGAACCACATAACTACTCGGGGGACCATCAAGCTGATAAAGATAGCCGAGAAGACAGGTGTTGACGCCATAACCGTGCTCACGCCCATGTTTATCAGCCAGACCCAGGAAGAGCTGTACATGTTCTTCAAGACAGTGGCCGAAAGCACCGGGTTACCCGTGGTCATGTACAACAACAAGCCGAAAACCAACGTGACAATAGAACCTGAAACCGTGGCCCGCCTGGCTGCCATCGAAAATATAGTGGGTATAAAGGACAGCACCGGGGACTTTACCAACACGGCAGAATACATAAGGCTTACCAGGCACATGGATCGCTTCAGCGTGCTGATCGGCAGGGATACGCTAATCCACGCAGCCCTGTGCTACGGGGCCTCCGGCGCCATAGCCAGCTGTGCCAACGTGGCGCCGCGGCTCACGGCGGACATATACGACAAGTATGTGGCGGGAGATATTAAGGGCAGTCTTGAGGCCCAATTCAAGCTGGCTCCCTTAAGGCTGGCTTTCAACCTGGGATCGTTCCCCGAGGTTATCAAGGAAGCTCTCGCCATGCAGGGCTTCGATGTGGGAAAAAGCCTGGATCCGATTGCCGAGCTGGCACCGGACAAAAAGGAAGAATTGAGATCACTTCTGAAAGACATGGGAATTATCAGCTGAAGCAGGAGGTTTGGCATGACACCGAAGATAGTTGGCATGGAAGTTTACCCGGTAGCAGGCAGGGACAGTATGCTGCTGAATCTATCCGGTGCCCACGCTCCATATTTCACGAGAAATGTCCTGGTATTGGAAGACTCCAGGGGAAACATCGGGATCAGTGAGGTTCCGGGGGGGCATAAGATTACCAGGGGTCTGGAGGATTCCAGGCCCTTGGTGATGGGACAACCCATCGGGGACTACAAGCAGGTCCTATTAAGCGTAAAAAAATCCCTGGAGACGGGAGAACCGGATGTGCGCGGGGCGCAGACCTATGACCTGCGCACGGGGGTTCACGTGCTTGCTGCAATTGAAGCGGCATTCCTGGATCTGCTGGGCAAGTTCATGGAAGTTCCCGTGGCCAGGCTTTTGGGAGAGGGGCAGCAAAGGGATGCCGTCAGGGTCTTGGGGTATCTCTTCTATATAGGGGACCGGAACAGGACCGACCTGCCCTATTACTCCAATCCTGGTGCGGAATGCGAATGGTACCGCATCCGCCATGAAGAGGCGATGACTCC
Source organism: Clostridiaceae bacterium (assembly GCA_012728015.1). GTDB lineage: Bacteria > Bacillota > Clostridia > DSM-8532 > DSM-8532 > Thermoclostridium_A. The sequence goes on from JAAYFY010000066.1 coordinate 9,872, forward strand.
CGAGTCCATTGTAAGGCTTGCGAAGGCCAGCAGGGACAAGTACGGATTCAGGGACTTCAAGCTAAAAGGCGGAGTATTTGAAGGAAAAGAGGAGATAAAGGCAGTTAGGGCCTTGAAAGAGGCCTTTCCCGATGCCCGCATCACCCTTGATCCCAACGGCGCCTGGTACCTGGATTACGCAATTGAACTATGCAGGGACATGCAGGGAATCATTTCCTATTGCGAAGATCCCTGCGGTGCTGAAAACGGGTTCAGCGGACGCGAGATACTTGCAGAGTTCAGGCGGGCGACCAATATCCCGACTGCCACAAACATGATCGCCACCGATTGGAGACAGATGTGCCACTCCATAGCCCTCCACGCGGTGGACATCCCGCTTGCGGATCCCCATTTCTGGACCATGTCGGGCAGCGTGAGGGTGGGCCAGCTGTGCAATGATTTCGGCCTAACATGGGGTTCCCATTCCAATAATCACTTTGACATATCCCTGGCCATGTTCATACATGTTGCCGCGGCTGTTCCCGGTGAAATTACGGCCGTTGACACCCACTGGATATGGCAGGAGGGTATTGAGCGGCTGACAAAGGAATCACTGCAGATAGAGGATGGTTATATAAAGGTTCCCGACAAACCCGGCCTGGGTATCGAGATCGACATGGACCAGGTCCTTGCGGCCAACAGGCTTTATACCGAGAACAACCTGGGAGACAGGGATGACACCATGGCCATGCAGTACTATATAGAAGGCTGGAAGTTCGATCCCAAGAGGCCATGCATGGTAAGATAAAAAGCCGGAACCTTATTCAGAATCGGCCGGGCAATATCCCGGCCAGTTCTGTTTTACGGTGCAGGTGCGGCTTTTAAAGGCAGATCCGCAGGCCCGCTCACACGGTATATTTTGTGCCGATATGATGCTTCTTCATCTTCCGCCAGAGGGTTGTGGTGCTTATATTCATCTCCCTTGCCACCTTTGTGCGGTTCCCGTTGTACTTTTCCAGCAGCTCGGCAATTAGGGCGGCCTCGGGATCCTTGTAAATTACGATGGGTTCTTCAGGCTTCCACCTTTTTACGACAGGGTATGACTCGTTCAGAAGCTGTTCCACCTGGATCTCGTCCACCGATCTCCTGTTGGAGGTTAGAACCAGCTTTTCGCAGAAATCTCTCAGCTGGTACACGTTGCCCTCCCAGGGGTATTCAGCGATCCTGGCCATAGCGCCCTTGGTCAGTTTTATATACTTGGAATAAAGCTTGCAGAAATTCTCAATGTAATCCTCAGCGTACCTGACCAGGTCTTCCTTCCTTTCCCTTAAGGGAACCGGCTTCAGGGTGAGGGTGGTAATGGCATAATAAAGGTCCTTTCGGAATCTGCCTTCCTCCGCCAGGGCCCACAGGTTCTGCCTGGTTGCCGTAATAACCCGTATACTGACCGGAAGGGGCCGGTTGTCCCTGTCCCGCAACAGCACATTTTCGGTGATCAGTACCAGGAGCCTGTACTGGGCACAGGGTACCAGGTCGGCCACCTCATCGATGAAAAGGGTGCCGTGGTGAGCCTCTTCAACCACGCCCCTTATTTCGTCGTTCCCCCCTGAACCGAAGAGGTGGATGAGCTGGTTATCTTCAGAATATGCGGAACACCTTGCCGATACATAGGGTCCGCCACTGCGCAGGCTTGCATTGTGTATTGCCTCGGCGATGGGCTCGGCATCGGTGCAGGAATCAAGTTTTATATGCAGGGGGGCGTCCGAATGGGCATACTGCTTCGCCAGCTTGATGAAATCAGCATCAAATGACGTGTTCTTTTCCAGCCAGTCGAAGGTGAACCTGGGTATCCTGCCCTGTATGTACAGATTACGCCGCGCTTCAGTTTCCAGCTCGTTGATCTTTCTGACTTCATGGCAGGACAGGATTGCCCCGGTGACATGATTTTCAATCTTGATGGGCGCTATGTTCACTGCCACCTCTATGTCATTGACAATGGTGAAGAGTGAGAATATGTCTTCACCCTGGTACAGCACCTGGTCCAGGTGGTGCTGTTCCAGCGAAGGGAAGAGTTCCAGTATGGGTTTTCCGATAACCTCGCGGGCGCTTTTTTGCAGCAGTGCTTCCGCTATCTGGTTGAGCAGAATGACGTTGCCGGCGGCATTGAGCCTGATGATGGCGTTGAAGGAATAGTCCAGGAGGGTTTTCAGTTCCGCGCTGTTCTTCTTTTCCATATCGGAGGCATAGGCCACCCTGGAAGCCACGCGGAAAGCCTGCTGGATCGAGTCTTCTGTAGAGGTGAAAAACAGGCTGGGGATGCCGTAATCCTTGGCGCAGTCCATGGCTATCTCGCCGCCTATTATAAGATCGACACCGTCACGGGCTGCCTGGGCCACCGCGTTTTTAAGTTCCTCGGTGTACTTGACAAGATATGTCTTGAGCCTGATGCCGAATATTTCGTCGAAATGGCTCATGTCGCAGAACATATTGCTGAAGCCGATGACAGCAATAACAGGATTTTCTTTTTTAAGAATCTCATTTGCCTTGGTGATGACCAGGCCCATTTCCTGGGCTGTCAGGACTATTTCAACCACCGGAATGTTGGTATACCGCTTTATCAGCGAAGCATGGTTGCCGCGTGCAATAATGATTTCAGCGCCGGCTTCGGCGGCTTTCCGGGCCTGGTTCACCGCGTTGGAGCTGGATACCAGTCTCAGTTCGACATCAGTCATATCGAGCCTTTCCATGACCCGCCTGGCCTGCTCCAGCATTTCCTCCCGCGGACTGAAAAAAACTATCTTGGCCATGAGTAATCCACCTTCTTTCCGGTAAAATTTCTGCTATCCCAGGTTGGACAGGCAGAGACCGGCGCCATCTAGAAAAATATGAAATCTTTAGTTGAAACAATCGTTTCATATTATGAAAGATTATAAGAACTCAATAAAAGTATATTATATCTTTATTTTTTTTGTCAATGGTTTTGCATAAGGGTGTTTTTATATAATTAGCTTTGAAAGTACAGGAATTATTGGACAACATGGCTTGTACGGTCTTTCCTGTAACGACCAAAACCCAATAATGATTTTAGCAAGAGGGGGAATTTGAATGAAAAGGATTCTTGCGGTTCTGTTGACATCCGTATTGCTGTTCTCACTGGCCGGATGCGGAGCAGGCGGGAAGGCAGGGGAACTGCCGAAGAATATTGAACTCCAGGTGCCCGCAAAGGCCGGAGGCGGTACCGACGTCATGGCAAGGACCGTGGCTACCCAGATCACCAAGGATACCGGCGCCAACGTGAACATCA
>JAAYFY010000067.1 GCA_012728015.1 Clostridiaceae bacterium
CTCCTGCGTGAAAAGTTTTCATATTCCTGGGCCTCACGCTGGAAATGTTCTATGTACTCCTGCTGCTGCCGTTCCTCCCTCATTTTCTCATACAGGTCAGCCAGTATCTCCACAAGCTTGTCCTTTATGATAGGCTTAAGCAGGTATTGGTCCACGCCCATGCTGATGGCTTGCTGCGCATAGGCAAAATCATCGTATCCGCTGATTATGACAATCTTTGTCCTTGGAAGTTCATTGCGTACCAGCTTGATCAAGGTCAGCCCGTCCATAAAAGGCATCTTGATATCCGTGATGAGAAGATCAGGCTGAATTTCCCGTATCATGGGCAGCGCAAGCTCGCCATCCGAAGCGTCACCGGTATAATGGAACCCATACTGTTCCCATTGGATATTCTTGCGTATACCCTCGCGGACAACACTCTCATCTTCGACAAGAAAGACCTTGAACATCCCGTATCTTCCCTTCGTTGCGAACGTCATAAATACTACGGTGCGGGCAGATCTGTCTGAAATGATAGTAAAATGGCATGTCCCCTTATTGTCAAAATCATGATAACATCCTGAAAACAGCATTGTCAACAATACCTGGTATGCGAGGGCGCCGCAGAACGGATCGCGCATCATCCGTACAGAATACTATTAATCTTCTCGGCGCTTGCATTCGTATTCAGCAATGGCTGGAGCTTGCTGAAGGCTCCGGCCGGCTCGCCGACAAGCATATATCCCACAAACAGCCCGTTCCGGAATACAAGCTTGGAATAAAGGTATTTTTCTTTGTCAATCTTCCGGTCTATCGTATAAGCTGCTTTCGAATCATCGGGCTGGATAACGCCCGCATCGCCTGAACAAACGACCCTTGTTCCCATGGTGGCAAGCATATAGGGAACATCATCAGCTCTATAGGCAGCGTTTCCGCCCGCGGCGTTGGCTCCTGCAACCTGACCCTGTCGGTTGGCAACAGACCACAGCCCAAACCACCTGCCGCTAACGCTGGCTATGTCTCCTGCCGCATATATGCCTTCAATGCCGGTCTCCATATTCTCGTTGACTTCTATAAAGCGGTTCATGCTGATGCCGGTGTCCCGGAACACGGCAACATTGGGTGAAACGCCAACCGATACGATAACGATATCGGCATCAAGCAGCATACCATCGGCCATGCGCACATGTGAAACATGTCGGTTGCTATCCCCTTCGAATCCTTCTACAGAATTACCACAGAAAATCGATATACCCAGGCTCTGCACCTTGTCCCTAAATACTTCCGAGCCTTCTTCGTCCAGTTGTTTGGGCAGAAGCCTTGGCATGCCTTCAATCAAGGACACGGCAATACCCATTTCCGATATCCTGTAGGCAGCCTCAAGGCCAAGCAGCCCGCCGCCGATAACAATTGCTTTTTTTGCATTAAGAAGACTCTTGTTTATTGCAGCAATACCATCCACGGTCCAGATGGTATGGACTCCCGAGAGATCCTTCCCTTTAAAAGGAGGCATGATTGGTGTGCTTCCGGTGGCAAGAACCAGGCTGTCATAACTGTGCTCCTTGCCGTTTGCGATGATTTTCCTTGCCTTTGCATCTATTGCCGTAACCGCTGAGGATAGCTCAACCCGGATCCTGTTTTTCTCATACCATTCCTCATTGCTAATCCTAAGCTCATCATAGTTTACGCTCTTTCCAATGTATTCGCACAGGCGGAGCCTGTAGTACGGCAAATGGTTCTCCTTGCCAAACATTATGATTTCAGCTTCCAGATCCTGGAGCCTTGCCGCCTTCGCCGCCGAATACCCCGCAGCCCCGGTTCCGATAATAAGAATTCTTCTCGAATCGCCTGAATTATCATTATTCATATCAATATGCCTCCTTAAACGTAAGAACACTTTAACCTCTGTAACCGGCGCTATGGCTTGCATTTTTCCTGGCTTTTACAAGTAAAAAGTCAGGTTTATGAATGTATCTTTTGTATGCGGGGTACTGTTCCATAATATCATTACCCGGGGAAGGTTCGAGCATTTTTTCAATAATAAAACCTGTGTCGGAAAGAGTATTAACTATGCTTGAGAATGTGCGATGGTATTTAATAACTCCATTAACAATCCAATTTGTTTTCCTTTCGCCTTCGATAGAATATGTAGTTAAGTTATAATGAATGTATTCGTTATCGGTATTCCGGGTCCAGTAATTATCGGTCAATAAAGCAGTTGTCAGAGGATGCTCCTGTGAGAATATGAAATAGCCGCCCAGATTCAGGTGATCGTAAACATCTTTGACCAGTTTATCGAAATCTTCAATGTAATGAACGGCAAGAGAGCTGAACACCACATCAAACGTTTCTGTTATTTCATTCAGGTCTGTCATGCTTTTATTAACATATTGAATATTGGGAGAAGAGTTTTCCTTTCTTGCTACCTCTAGCATTTTTGCAGAAATATCAAGCCCCATAACCTTTCTTGCCCCTAATTCAAGAAACCGGACACAGTTTTCACCATAACCGCAGCCGAGATCAAGTACAGATTTGCCGCGCAAATCGGGAGCAAGGCTGAACAATGCGGGTTTTTCAACAATAACATTAGCAGACGCAGGATTGCTTCTCAGTTTCTTGTAACCATCAAAAAACTCCTGGTTATCATAAATATTCTGGTTGCTCATTCCCTTTTCTCCTTTAATGGCTTAACTCCGCACAGTTTATATATCTCCAGTATGACAGGTCCCTTTGCCGGTTCCTGCAGCTTCCCGGACAGGCTCAATCCAGCTTTTTATCGAGGTAACATATAACATTGTTTTCATCACTGCCGAAAGGGTATTGTTTTGCTATGCCGCCGAACCATTTGTACTTTGTGCCGTATCGTGTCTCGCTCTTCCCTTTTGTTTCAATGAGTTCCTTAATACCAGCCCGTAATTCATCAAACAAAGAAATATTCTCAAAATCCCGTGCGTGGCCGTGCAAAATCCTGTCCGCCTTTTCAGTCACCCACGAAATACTGTTTAGATTTTCGAGAAATGCTTTAAGCGGCAGGCTTTCTTTAAGCTGCATCCACAGATGGCGATTAATGCCGTCGCCGGTAAACAGTACTCGCTTCTCTTTTAGCAGGAGACATATTCCCCCCGGAGTATGCCCTGGAAGCGAAATAACTTCAAGTGAAAGACCGCCGAGGTCAATCATATCGCCGTCATTAATCGCTTTAAAAGCAGGCATATTAAGTTTCTTTTCCTTCCAAGGCTTTACTAATCTGGGGAGTTTCATATGCAATTCGGCAATTTCTAAATCATCGGGATGCAGAAAGCAATCGCAATCAAAGTACGCATTGCCAAAAAAGTGATCGTAGTGTCCGTGCGTATTTACTACCGTAAGCGGAAGATCGGTGATCTCCCTGACGACAGCATGAACATCCGCAATTCCTTTCATTGTGTCAATGACAACAGCCTTTTTCTCACCACAAACAAAATACCCTGTCCCTTCGCCGTTATCATCCATAAGCCATATACAGTCATCGACTTTTTTAGTTTTTATCCTGTTATCCATGTAAAAGCACCTCGCCCCTCTGACAGTCTTTCCCTGTATACATTGTAGCACTATGGAATGGATGGAATAAGAAAAAAGATGTCAAAGGAATCGATTAGTTCACAGTCCTTTGACATCTTTTTAGCAACTAATCGTACTTGCAGCTTATCAGAACTTCGGCATCAGCATTCGTATGTCTTTGCCGTTTCGAATTCGTCCAGTATGGCCTGATCCGGTTTCTTCGTCAGAAGCGAGACAACTACGATGGCTATGCATGAGAGCACGAAAGCCGGGAACAGTTCATATATGGCAAATACGCCGCCAAGTTGTGAAATCAGCATATTCCATATGAATACCATACTGCCTCCGGTGAGCATACCTGCGATTGCGCCAGCCCTTGTAGTCCTCTTCCAGAATAATGAGAACAGTATGATGGGGCCGAAGGTAGCTCCAAAACCTGCCCATGCAAATGATACCACCTTGAAGATAACACTGTTTTCATCCAGTGCAATGATTATCCCGAATACTGAAACAAGCAGCAATGCTATGCGCGAAACGAGCATCACCTGTTTGTCGGTGGCATCTTTCTTGAATATTCCCTTGTAAATATCGCGTGACAGAGCAGACGAAGCAATAAGAAGATACGAGTCGGATGAACTCATGGTTGCGGCAAGTATACCAGACATGACTATGCCTGCCAGAAATGCAGGGAGAAGTCCGGTGGACATCAAGATGAATATGTTCTCAGAGCTGCTGCGCGTGAGAAGTCCTGCAGGATACAGCGCTCTTCCTGCAGCCCGATCGCGACAGCGGCAAACAGCGAAATAACGCACCAGGTTGTTGCTATACGTCTTGATTTCTTCAACTCGGTTGACTTGTTAATAGCCATGAACCTCAGAAGGACCTGGGGCATACCAAAATATCCGAGACCCCATGAAAGGGTGGATATGATGGTCAGAATACCATATTCTCCAGCCGGTCCGAACAAGGGCTTACCCGCCGCATCAAGCTGTTGGAGACCATTCTCTGCCAATTGGGGCTGGGCTATGCCAAAGAAATCGAAAAAGCCCGGTATGGTCTTTATATTATCAAGTATTGCTGGAATGCCTCCGGCGGCAACCACTCCTATGGTGAAAACCGAACACAGGGCGATAATCATAACGATACCCTGCAGGAAATCGGTGGCGCTTTCTGCAAGAAAACCTCCAAGAAACGTGTACAGGATAACTATTACAGCGCCTATTATCATAACGAGCTGATACTGCATTCCAAACAATGTACTGAACAGTTTGCCGAACGTAACAAAGCAGCTTCCCGCATAAGCTGCGAAGAATACAAGAATGAACACCGATCCTATCGTCAGGATTATTTTCTTGTTCTCTTTGTACCTGTTGCTTAAAAATTCCGGAATGGTTATTGAATTGCCCGCCAGGGTTGAATACCGGCGAAGCCTTTTTGCAACTACGAGCCAGTTTATGTACGTTCCGGCCGCAAGCCCGATAGCAGTCCAGAACACGTCACTCAAACCGAACCAGTACGCTACTCCCGGAAGTCCCATCAGCAGCCAGCCGCTCATATCTGAAGCTTCTGCGCTCATGGCCGCAATCCATGGGCCTAGCTTTCTGCCGCCGATGAAATAGTTATCGGAGCTTTTATTCGCTGTCTTCATGTAATATAGGCCTATCCCTACGACAATTACAAGGTAGGCACACATTGCAACAAGAATTTGAACTTGATCCCCGCTCATATAATTGACTCCTTATACATTTTTCCGCCATTATATCAAAGATTGATGAGGATGAAAAGTATTACTGTGCATTGTTATCACTTTATTTAGATACATTGGTTTAATAGTAAATCACGCAAAACTACGGGGACTGTCTCCGTGGTTTGTGGTTTAAAAAAGGGGCGAATCCCTTCGCCCCATTACACGGTTGTATCTGCTATACCATTCGGGAAATATTTGATATTATGCGTCCGGTGCATCTTGAAATATTTCTGCCGGCACGGTTCATAGCCCGAATGGAGCGACTCATGTTAAAGTTCTCTTCCGCCATCAGGGAAACCGCCGCTCCTATAAGAGCGCCAAGTATAATGCCTCCTCCGAATCCGACCCTCATGACATGATACCTCCATTCATTCAAGTATTTTAGGTTCTGTTTAGTAGTATCCCAAATTTTAAAATGAGAATACTTCTATTTGTTTGACATATTTTTCAATATCAATTACAATCAGAACAGCTTGAATAGGAGGCTTCAAAACCATGATCAATAAATGGTTAGCAGAAAAACTGAAAAATGACGTAGGAGTATCGGTTGCATCGGTTCTGCTGCCTAAGAGCAATAAGGTTGACATGACAAAATGGTCGGTTGTGGCCTGCGACCAGTATACCTCAGAACCAGGCTACTGGGAAGGTGTCACGGCATTTGTAGGAGATAGTCCTTCCACCCTGCGGCTTATATTCCCTGAAGCCTATCTTGAAACCGATGATGAAGAAAGCAAAGAAAAGCGTATTAAGGCCATCGGGGCAAAGATGGAAGAATATCTTCAGGGGGACCTGTTTGATGAACTGAAAGACACGGTGATCCTGGCCGAAAGGCATTTCCCCGGCGGACGCACCCGCTGCGGGCTTGTCCTGGCGATCGACCTTGAAAGGTACGACTACTCCGCCGGCTCAAAAAGCCTTATCCGTGCTACCGAAGGCACCATAATAGAGAGAATCCCTCCACGGATCAGGATCAGAGAAAACGCGCCGTTGGAGCTTCCCCATGTAATGCTTCTGATCGATGACCGGGATGAAACAGTCATTGAACCGCTTTTTGACCAAAGAAACCGCTTTTTGAAGGTGTATGACTTTGAGCTCATGAAAAACGGCGGGAGCATCAAGGGATGGGCGGTCAGCGAAGAAGCAACAATAGAAATAATGTGCAACGCTTTGGCTAAGCTTGCTGACCCAAGGCATTTCATGGAAAAATACAACCTCACAGACCGACAGGATGCGCTCCTTTTTGCCGTCGGGGACGGAAACCATTCCCTTGCCACGGCAAAGGCCTGCTGGGAAAGGATAAAGGGCTCCCTCAGCCCAGGGGAAAGGGAAAACCATCCGGCCCGTTTCGCGCTTGTGGAAGTGGTCAACCTGCACGACAGGGGCCTGATCTTTGAGCCAATCCACAGGCTGCTCTTCAATGTGGATGCAGGCATGTTCATACAGGGCTTCTGCCGCCATTACAACGACCTGGGATGCCGGGCCTATGCGACCTTACATAAACCTGAAGGTCTTCTTTCCAACAGCCATGTAATAAGCTATGTGTCAGGAGATGCAGAAGGTTATCTCGTTGTTGAAGATCCTGTGGGAAGCCTGGATGTCTGCACACTTCAAGGATATATTGACATCTTTGTCGGGGAGAACCCGGCTACAACCGTGGACTATGTCCATGGCGACGACGTTGTAGAGAGGATAGGCCGCAAAAAGGGCAACATGGGATTCTTCCTCTCGCCAATGGACAAGAATCAACTCTTTAAAACGATTATCACGGAAGGCGCCCTTCCCAGGAAGACATTCTCCATGGGAGAAGCCCACGAAAAGCGCTTCTACCTCGAGGCAAGGAAGATCAGGTAGTCTTCAGCGGCTCAAAGAACAGTAATGCTGATCCATTGATTGTTTATTTTCACACTCCCGGGACAACGGACCTTGTCCGCTACCCGTCCAGCTTGCTTTTTAAGGTATCCAGTATCTTTTTCTCGAGCCTGGATACCTGCACCTGGGATATGCCAAGCCTTTCTGCCACATTCTGCTGGGTTTGTCCCGAGTAGTAGCGCAGCCATATCAGCCGTTTCTCCCTGCTGCTCAGCTGGTTTAGGGCATTATACAGGGAGATCTTCTCTACCCTGTCGGCCTCATCGCTGGCCTGATGTGAGATAATCCTGTCTATCAGCCTGTTTTCGGCCCCGTCATCATCCTCGTATTCCCTGAAAAGGGATTCGGGAGCCCTGGACGCCTCCATGGCATGGACGATGTTTTCGGCTTCTTCCCCAAGGTATTCGGCCAGCTCGCCGATTGTGGGGGGCCTTCCCAGTTTCTGTTCAAGCTTCTCACCCGCATCCCGGGCCTTGAGGGACAGCTCCTTCAGGCTTCTGCTTACCTTGATGGCCCCGTCATCCCTGAAGAAGCGGCGTATCTCACCGAGGATCATAGGAACGGCATAGGTTGAGAAGCGGACATTGAACGAGGGGTCGAATTTGTCCACCGCTTTTATAAGGCCGATGCATCCTATCTGGAACAGGTCCTCGGTTTCCACGTTCCTGTTCCTGAACCGGCGCACAACGCTCCAAACAAGCCCGGTGTTACTGTCAACAATAGCATTCCGGGCCTCCTTGTCCCCGTTTTGAGCTTTTTTTATAAGGTCGATGATATTTTCATCGCTATAGTCCATATAAGCCTACCTGCTCTTCAATTGCTTTGTCATTCGTATCCTGGTGCCCTGGCCAACCTTAGACTCTACCTCCAGGCTGTCCATGAATGTTTCCATCACTGTAAACCCCATGCCGGTCCTCTCTTGGTCAGGACAGGTGGTAAATAGCGGTGCCCTGGCCTGTTCCACATCTTCTATCCCTTTTCCGGAATCCTCGACTGTAATCTCGATGAGGTCGGGATACAAAACACAGTTTAGCACCACTATTCCTTCCTCGTCCCCGTAGCCATGGATGATGGCGTTGGTAACGGCTTCGGATACCGCGGTCCGGATATCGGCAAGAACCTCGATGGAAGGGTCCGCCTGGGCCGCGAACGAGGCCGCAACCACCCTGGCAAAGGACTCATTTGCCGATTTGCTGAGGAATTCAGTTCTCATCCTGTTTATTGGCTGCATAGTTCAAAACCTCACAATACATTTGAAAATCAGGCGTCAAGCTCGATAAGCTCTTCTATTTTAGACACCCTGAGAATCCTTTTGATCTCAGGCCTTGGTTTTCTTAAAACCATCCTGCCGCCGATGAGTTTCACCCTGTTCATCCTGCCCAGAATAAGGCCTATTCCCGCGCTGTCCATGAATGTGACGCGGGACAGATCCAGGATCATATTCTTTACCGGCTCCATAAGGAATTTGCTGTCTATTCGCTCTCTCATCCCGGATGCGGTATGATGGTCTATTTCACCTTCTATCATCACCACCAGGGAATTGCCTTCCCGTGAGAACCTTACATTCATCCTTCCACCCCTGTTTCCTGGGAATGCTGCAAAAAGCGGCCCTAAAGCCATGCCTCCCGCTTAATCCATGCCGAACATAACCGGGTTTTTATAAAACCCGGCATATCGTTCATATTCTTTATTTCCCTGAGCCATCCTTCTTTGAGCGGGGAAAAAGCAAGATTATGAAGGGAATTTATACTCGGTGCTCTGGCACGAAACCCGTAAAGACCGACGTGATTTCGCTATGCGGGAACAAAAAAACTGGGCCATGGACCTGACTTAAGACCCCGTATTGAAACCCATTGACAGCGCTATTCTTTCTATCTTTCTAAGACGGTGGTTTACCCCCGACTTTGAGAGAGGCGGCTCCATCATCCTGCCCAGTTCGGCCAGGCTTACACCGGGATTCTCCAGCCTCAGCAGCGCAATCTCACGAAGGGCATCTGGAAGGCTGTCCAGACCCGCGTGCTCCTGGATGAACCTGATGCTTTCGGTCTGCCTGAGGGATGCATCAACTGTTTTGCTCAGGTTCGCCGTTTCGCAGTTGACTATTCGGTTGACCTGGTTTCGCATTTCCTTCATGATCCTGATGTTCTCAAGGTTCATCAAGGCCTTATGGGCGCCTGTAACATTGAGAAAATCAACTATCTCCTGGCCTTCCTTAAGGTATGCCAGGTAATACCCCTTGCGCTGGATAGACCGGGGCTGAAGCCCAAAATCATTCAGGTACTGGATGTACTCGTCTGCTTGGAGCTGGCTTCTGAAAGAGACCTCCAGATGGTATGACTTGTCAGGATCGGATATGGAACCGGCTGCCAGAAAACCGCCCCGAAGATATGCCCGTTTGCAGCACCTTTTTCGCACCCTGTAATTCATATACCGCATTTCACCGGAATCCGGGCTGATGGAAAGCCCTATGTCATTTAGCAGTTCTTGCCGGTCATTTATAAGGCCTGAGAAATTCAACTGGTATATCGAGCGGTTTCTGAACCGGCGCGTCCTGCGGCCTGAAACGCCGGGATCGAGCCCGTAAATCTCCTTGGCCAGGATAAAAACACGTCTGGACAGCGGCGCGTTCTCAGTGGAAAATAAAAGGCGGAATCGGTCCGGTGTATTGCGCATGGTAAGCCCTGCCCTTAATATACCGGCCAGCTCCGACTTTTTACAGCACGCTTCGGTAACCTCAATTCTGCTCATTTCCCTTTTTACATCCAATGAAAAAGACAAAGCCGGTTCACGCCTTTCGCCTTAAAGGATCATTTGTCCCTATAGATATCCATTATCGCATGGGCAAGCTTTTCCGGATCATGCCTCACATAGCCGTTATGTACTCCCATCATATCCTTCTCAATGACCTTTACGCCCAGGCGCCGGGTCCTGGACAAATCCAGTTCCACAGGCGTCGCCCCTTCTTCCCGGTATCTTTCCAGCAGCGAAGGATCTATGGAGCTGTTATTGACCAGACAGTAATCGATAAGGCGGCATCCCGCATGCTTATGTACTGCTTCTATGTGATCTGCCACTGTATAGTCCTCGGTTTCGCCCGGCTGGGTCATTACGTTGCAGACATAAACCCTGATGCCTTTGGCCTTGCTAATGGCCTGGGGGACCTGGTCCACCAGGAGATTTGGAATAATGCTCGTGTACAGGCTTCCAGGCCCCATAACGATGACATCAGCCTTGCCGATGGCATCTATAACCTCTTTAAGTGGCCGCACCGGTTCCCTGTCGAAGCGGATCATGTCAATGGGCCCGGGATGGAAGAGATGGTGGGAACCGATCCGGGATTCGCCCCTGACAACGGTACCGTCCTTCAGGGTGGCCACCAGGTTCACATTCTCGTCGGTTACGGGATAGATCCTTCCTGTTACGGCCAGAACCTCACCCATATGGGTTACGGCCTGTACGAAATTGTTGCCCGATATCCCGCACATGGCGGCAAGGAAAAGGTTACCGAAAGACTGCCCTTTCAGGCGTCCTTCAGGAAACCGGTAGTTCATAAGCCTTTCCAGCACAGGCTCGGTTTCAGCCAGGGCCACCATGCAGTTCCTGATGTCCCCCGGGGGAAGCATGCCCAGGTCGCAGCGCAGCTGACCCGAACCGCCCCCGTCATCGGCTACTGTGATAATGGCCGTAATGTTGCTGGTATAATGCTTGAGGCCTCTTAGCATAGTGGAAATGCCCGTGCCGCCGCCAATCACCACAACCTTCGGACCTGATGACAGAACCTTCCTCCTGTACAGGATATCCCCGATATCCTTCACTTTTTTCGGTTTTCTGGGTATTCCGTTGGGGAAGACATTTATAAACCTGATAACTATTCTGGCAAAAAAAACAAGGACCAGGTACATCCCCAGGACTCCCAGAAAAACAGCGGCACCCAGCTGCAGATGCCCGATATCCACATCCTTCAGCAGGACCAGCAGGGAGCTGATTATCAGGACCATGCCCGAGATACCGATTATTAGATATTTCCTGAAGCGAAAACCGATCAGAATCCACCTGGGTGTTTTCATACAGCTTTATTCCCCCATGTCATCCTTGTCAATGTCCCTGTGCTGGGTCACCACGCTGCTTCCCTTGTCCTTCTGCATCTGCGAAAGACGGCCGGCAATGGTAACCGACCGGTGCCTTCCTCCAGTACAGCCGATACCGATGATCAGCTGTGTTTTCCCTTCCTTTACATAATAGGGGATCAGGAAGTGAATCATATCATTGAGCTTGTTGAGGAATTTCCCGCTCTCCGGGAAAGACATCACGTAGCTGGCAACATCCTGGTCCAGGCCAGTCTTGTGCTTCAGCTCAGGCACATAGTATGGGTTCGGAATGAACCGGACATCGAAAGCAAGGTCACAGTCCATGGGAATGCCATATTTAAAACCAAAGGAAACGATATTGAGTATCAGGCCTTTGAACGACTTGCCCTCGACAAAAAGGCGTGCTATTTCTTCCTTTAGCTGACGGGGCATGAGATTTGAAGTATCTATGATAAAATCGGCCTTATCCTTGATGGCCTGGAGGATATGCCTCTCCTCCTCAATCCCCTCCGCTATGCGTCCGTCGGGCGAAAGGGGATGCTGGCGCCTCGATTCCTTGAAACGCTTCACCAGGACCGCGTCGGTGGCATCCAGGTAAAGGATCTTGTATAAGACCCCCATCTCCTGGAGCTGTTCCAGGGCCGGGAAAAGGTCCAGAAACATGATTCCGCCGCGGATATCCACGATCAGGGCAATTTTATCGATGGGGTTCTTGCTCTGTATAATCACCTCGGCGAACTTGGGAATCAGCGAGGGCGGAAGATTGTCCACGCAAAAATAGCCGATATCCTCGAAGTATTTGACGCACAGGCTCTTTCCGGCCCCCGACATTCCTGTTATGATGAGCAGGTTCATAATTCTCCTCCAATGATCCTGACCTCCGGCTCCAGCAGGATCCCTGTCTTTTCATAGACTGTTTTCCTTACATACCTTATGAGATCCAGCACATCCTGGCTGGTGGCATTCCCAAGGTTCACAATAAACCCGCAATGTTTGTCCGATACCTGGGCCCCTCCGATGGTATAGCCCTTAAGTCCGCATTCCTGTATAAGCTGCCCGGCATAATAGCCCTCAGGCCTCTTAAAAACGCTGCCGGCACTGGGCATGTTAAGCGGCTGCTTCTCCCGCCGCCTGCCGTTGAAATCCTCCATCCTTCTTTTTATACAGGATTTATCGCCCGGCGTAAGCTCCAGCGTTACCTCAAGAACAACCAGTCCATCTGTTTGTATCCTGCTTTTACGGTAGCCAAAGGCATGCTCTTTCCCCTTAAGGCGGATAAGCCTGCCCTTATCATCGACGCACAGGGTTTCTGCTACCACATGGCTCATCTCGCCGTCATATGCTCCCGCGTTCATGGCCACAGCGCCGCCGATGGTACCCGGGATCCCCGAAGCGAACTCAAAACCTTTAAGGCCCGCATCCAAAGCCATGTTCGACACCGCTGCAAGGGACGCGCCGGCCTGAGCCATTATCCTGTTCCCTTCATGGCCAATCCGGGATAATTTGCTTCCGATCCTGATTACAACGCCATCGTATCCGCTGTCGGGAAAGACAAGGTTGGTTCCGTTGCCCATGACGTAGAAATTCTGGCGGTTTTCTCTCAGATATTGAAGTATCTTTATGACTTCTTCGGTCGTGGCGGGTTCGGCTAAATACCGGGCCTCTCCGCCGGTTCTGATGGATGTATACTCTTTCATGGACACGTTCCGTGCCACCGAATCCTCGCCCAATATGGAAACCATATCACTGAAGACTGCATTGTCTCCCAAAATCGTTCAACTCCTGAATACGAGTCAAAGATTGTTTTGCTGCGTTTTATCGGTCAACTGACCTGCCCGCAAACCCGTTTTTGATCCAAGAATTATATTATTCATCCACCCGGGTTTATATTTCAGGTTTTTCGCCCATGCGCAGATCCGGACCGCACGCGCTTGCCATCAAAGCCCCGGATCCTTGTTGATGTCCTCGGTTATCCTTCGTGTAAAAGTCTCAGCGGCGTTGTACCCCATCTTCCTCTGCCTGTTATTCATTGCCGCCACTTCGATGATGATGGCCAGGTTCCGCCCGGGCCTTACCGGTATGGTGAGAGAAGGAATCCTGATGCCAAGTATCTCGGTAAACTGTTCGTCCACTCCCAGCCGCTCATAATGCTTTTCGGGATTCCAGAGCTCCATTTTCACCACCAGGTTAATGCTTTCGGTCATCTTCACCGAGCCTACGCCATACAGGTATTTCACGTCCAGGATCCCTATGCCGCGTATTTCCACAAAATGCCTGATTACCTCCGGTGCCGATCCCACCAACGTTTTGCTGGAAACGCGGCGTACTTCCACAAGGTCATCAGCAACCAGCCGATGTCCTCTTTTCACAAGCTCCAGTGCGGTTTCGCTCTTACCAACACCGCTCTCGCCCAGTATAAGGACACCTTCGCCATAGACCTCCACCAGCTCGCCGTGCATGGTTTCCATCGGGGCCAGCTCCACGTTCAGGTATGCTATAAGGTTCCCAACGAACCTTGAAGTTACCTCCTGGGTACGCAAAAGGGGCACATTACATATGCGGGCCACCTCAATCATCTCCGGATAGGGTTCCATCCCCCTGGCAATCACAACGCACGGGATGCCTGTTGAAAAAAGCGCGAACAGGCTGTTATAGCGCTGTTCGGGTGTCATCCTGCCCAGGTATGTCATCTCGACCTTTCCGATGACCTGGACCCGCTCATTGCCGAAGTATTCGAAAAAACCGTCCAACTGCAGACCCGGCCTGTTGATATCGGTGGAGGTTATCAGTATATCGTCGAACTCCGGGGAATAAACGATCTTCTCAAGCATGAATTCCTTCACGATCTTTCCAAGCCTGACGCTCTGCGTTCCGTTTTTCATAGCCCCAGTGCCTCCATAACAACATTCTTCATCTCTTCCCTGCCGCATACCCTGCCATGGAGAACAGGCTTACCCTCAAGTCCCCTGAGCCCTTCTGGGACAGGCAGGCCCGTTTTCTCGGAAAGCTCTTTGAGCAGTTCGAACTCGTCGTTGGTGCTGCCCATGGACAGCGCCCTGCAGACGCTGGCATTGAACTTGAACGGGCTTGCGGTAGAAACCGTTACTGTAGGCGTCAGGTCGCCGGTGGTGATCACATATTTGTCATAAACGTCTATCCCTACCGCTGTATGGGTATCGCAAACATAGCCGTATTCATGGTACACGCATTCTATGGTCTTAAGGGTTTCTTCCTGGGATGACCATCCGCCCCAGAAATGCTCGTTGAGAATGCGGTGGGCCGCGGGACCTATATCGTAGTAACCTTCAGTCCTGAGCCTTTCCATCCAGTGGCCGACCCTCTCGGGATCCCGTCCCGCAAGCTCATATAGAAGTCTTTCCAGGTTGCTGGATATTAGAATGTCCATGGAAGGTGAAATGGTGCGCACAAAATCCCTTCTCCTGTCGTATACGCCGGTATGTATGAAGTCGGTCAGCACCTTGTTGTCGTTTGAGGCGCAGACCATTTTGTTCACCGGCAGGCCCATCCTCATGGCATAATAGCCTGCGAGGATGTTTCCGAAATTGCCTGTGGGAACTACAAAGTTTATCTTTTCGCCGAAGCTGATGCGGCCTTGCCTCACCATATCGGCATAGGCGGAAAAGTAATATACGATCTGGGGGACAAGCCTTCCCCAGTTGATGGAATTGGCTGACGAGAACTTCAGCCCATTTTCCCCCATCCTCCTGATCAGGGATTCATCGGTAAAGATCTGCTTGACGCCGGTCTGGGTATCGTCAAAATTCCCTTCAACGCCAAATACAAGGACATTTCCGCCTTCCTGGGTCACCATCTGGCGCTTCTGGACCTCGCTTACTCCCCCATCGGGATAGAAAACGATAATCCGGGTTCCCTCAACATCCGCAAAGCCCTCAAGGGCAGCCTTTCCTGTATCCCCCGATGTGGCCACCAGGATGACGATCTCGTCCTTCTCACCGGTTTTCCGCATGGCCTTTACAAGGAAATGGGGCAGAATCTGCAGGGCCATATCCTTAAAGGCGCAAGTGGGGCCGTGCCAAAGTTCCAGGATGTTTAGGCTGTCGTTGAGCATCACAACCGGGGCGATGTCATTACTTGAAAACTTCCTGGTGTTGTAGGCCTTGTCCACGCAATCGGCAAGCTCATCGTTGGTGAAATCGTCCAGGTATCCTTTAAGAATAAACCTGGCCCTTTCCTGATAGCTCATGGGCACCAGGTCCCCAATGTCTTCCATTGACAGCCGGACAAATTCCTTCGGGACATACAGACCCCCGTCGCCGGCTATTCCTTTCTTTATGGCCTCGGCGGAGGGGATAACATCGCCTCTGCCTCTCGTACTTTCGTACAGCATCATTCCATACACTCCCGAAAGCTTGTTATTCAACACCTGAACCGACAGAATAATCATAATATAAAGCCCTGGAAAATGCAATGAATCCCCTGGGATAACCTGTCCCCCCGTGTTCATCTTTTATTAATAAATTATTAATCTAATAGTAATATAAGTCTATATTATTCCATGGTATAATAAGGGTGAAGTTATTTATTCCTCCTTTTATATATTGTTCTTTGATCTGATTTTAACTTATATGAAAGCGCCGGAGATTGCTATTATTTCATAGGTATATCCTCTGTAGGTGCTTTTTTTTTCGCCTTTTTTAGTATAGAATGGATTTGGCCTGAATCCAGACATCCGAAAACTTGTCTCCGCCATGGTTTTTATTACAGGCATCAATTGCGGAAGGGAACTTGCGGACCATACCGAAGGCTGGAGCACCCATGCCAATGTTCTGGAATCGATCAGTGAAAAGCAGAAAGAATACAAGATACTGCCCCTCATCGGCGGCGATGTATCCGAATAATACCTATATTGTTTCAGGGGCATAAAAGGAGGAAACCAAAAACGGACAGGCATATTATCAGTGAAAATGACAGAAAAGGGAATCAATTTCTGTCCCTGATCATCATAATGGTGGTTTTCAGGCTGGTCATAAGCCTTATGGAACCCTACACCATTGATATGAACGGGTACCTCGCCTGGAGCAGGCATCTTGCCGAAAACGGCCCGGCTGACCTGTATTCCAGGTTCCATGTTGTCTATGCCCCCTTCTACCTCTATTTTCTGTGGATTACCGGTTTTATCGCCAAGTTCCTCAGCCTTCCTGTCTATGCCCATATATACCTGATCAAGCTGTGGTCTGTGCTTTTCGAATTTCTTGGTGCCCTGATAATATTCAGGATGGCGGAGCGCGCCAATCGCAGGGGTTTTGGCAAGCTGGCAGCTTCATTCTATATACTGAATCCTGGCGTCCTTTTCAACTCTTCTGTCTGGGGCCAGTTTGATTCAATACCTGCCACCATGCTGCTGGCCGTGGTCTACCTGTTTGAGCTTGGGAAGCGCAATGCGGCAGCGCTCCTTTTCCTGGTTTCGGTGCTCACCAAACCCCAAAGCGGTCTTCTCACCCCCATGGTTCTGTACCTGTATTTCAAGGGCTTCAAAGTTGACCGGAAAAGCATCGGAAGAATGATTTCCGCCGTTATAGCCGGAATCGGGCTCTATCTTGCCATCGTGCTCCCCTTCTACAAACCCACCCAACTCTGCGGTACCAAGGTCCCGGCCTTCCTCGACCCTTTCTGGTGGCTGTTTGACCTTTACCTTCGGAGCATCGGGGACTATCCCTTTGCCACCGCAAACGGTTTCAACTTCTGGACACTTGTGGGAGGACAGATCCGGGAGGATTCCCTGCCATTTTTGGGCCTGACTTACCATGTTTGGGGAAATATCCTGTTCACTTTTTCAGTGGTTTATGTGTTCTATCTTCTCTACAGGGGAAAAGGATCGCGCAGGGCTATCATATATTGCTCTTACCTGGTGCTGTTCAGTGCCTTCATGTGGATGACCAGGATGCATGAGAGGTACCTTCTTCCGGCAATTATCTTCATTGTCATGGCGGCGGTTTACGACAGGATGCATATTCCCGCTGCCTTGCTTACCAGCCTGTGCGTCTTTGCCAATCAGCTGGTGATTTATATTGTCTCCTTCAGTAAAGTATACTGGCTGCCAAGATGGGATATTGCCGCCATCAGCATCGCCGCGGCAACCCTGATCGCATACGTCCTGGCCATGGCGAACGGTTATCGCTGGCTTACGAAAGAAAACCCTTCACACGGGGATTAATATAAATATACAAAGAAGGTAAATATGCATATGATGAATGAACAAATTCAGGAACGCGCCGGGTTTGACCCCGAAAGAAGGATGAACAAAGGGGATTTGGTCATCGTAACGGCCATGACCCTGATCTACCTGTTCATAGCACTGATTAACCTGGGCTCTTTTGAAGCACCCCAAACCGGATGGGAACCGGATCGCCTTAACGAAAGCTTTGTTGTGGATTTCGGAAGGGAGGTTGAGATCGATAAAACCTTCCTTTTTGGCGGTCTTGGCCATGCCTGGGGCTGCTTCGGGTCTCTTGAAATAATGGCATGGGACGGCACCAGGTTTGTCCCCTATACCTTCATTAACATGAAGTCGGTATTCCGCTGGCACTATACCACTGACAGTGTAAGAACCAGAAAGCTTTTGGTCCGCAACCAATACCTGCGTGACGATACCGGGAAGGACAGCAACAAATACTTCAAGGCGGAATACCGCGAGCTGGCCTTCTTTTCGGGATCGGAAATCATAAGAGATTTTACAGTTACCGGCGTTCAGTCCGACCATGATGTAAACCTGCTGTTTGATGAACAGGAACTGGTCCCGGACAGGCCTTCATTCCTCAACGGAACCTATTTCGACGAGGTATACTTCCCCAGAACAGCCCTGGAGCAGATTGAAAACCGGTCAATCCTGTATGAAAACACACACCCGCCCCTGGGAAAAACCCTGCTGGGTCTTGGAATCCGTGTTTTTGGCATGAACCCCTTCGGATGGAGGATCATGGGGACCCTTTTCGGCGCCCTTATGCTGCCATTGATGTACCTTTTGGGAAAGCGGATGTTCAAAGACAGTTTCTGGGCCTTTTTTTGCACCTATCTTCTGATGTTCGACTTCATGCACTTTACCCAAACCAGGCTGGCCACCATAGACAGCTATACCGCTTTCTTCGTGATGGGGACTTACCTGTTCATGCTGGATTACTATGATTCCCGGGCGTTTGAGAAGGGGTTTTTCAAGTCATTGGCACCGCTGCTTCTGTCCGGGATCTTTTTGGGACTCGGCGGGGCAACCAAATGGGTAGCGCTGTATGGAGCCTTTGGCCTGGCAGTCCTTTTCTTCATGTCACGGATCAGGGAATACATCGAATACAACAGGCTTCTTGACCTTTCTGTGGAGCAAAAAAAGATAAACGCCGATTCCCGGAAAAAACTCCGCCGGGCATACGTTTTAAAATATTTTGTCCTGACATGTCTCTTTTGTATCCTGTTTTTCATCATCATTCCGGCAGCTATATATACCCTGTCCTTCATTCCCATCCAGAATCACAATGACAACATGGGGCTTATAGAAGAGGTCATCGCTTCAGTAAAGAGCATGTATGAATACCATAAGGGTGTTACCGAACCCCATCCCTATTCTTCCCACTGGTACGAATGGCCCCTCATGCTCAGGCCTATCTATTACCATTCCGGGCCGCTTCTGCCCGAGGGCATGGGTTCTTCCATAGCCTCCTTCGGGAACCCCATGGTTTGGTGGACGGGATTTATCGCGTTTTGGGGCGTGCTTTGGCTTCTTCTGACACGGAGGATCAAAAAGAATATGGGACCTGGGGAAGCAAAAAACGCCTGGTTTCCGGTCATTGGCTATCTGTCCCTGTACCTTCCCTGGGCGATAGCCCCGAGGAAACTGACCTTTATCTACCATTATTTTTCCTGCGTACCTTTTCTGATTCTAATGACCGCCGTGGTATTGCGTTATATTGAAGGGATAAAACTAATCAAAAGGCGCAGTATATATATTTTGATGTCACTGGTCCTGATCCTGTTCATCCTGTATTATCCCGTATTGTCCGGGCTTGAGGTGCCCAGATGGTACCTCAATATACTGAGAATCCTGCCCCGTTGGGACTGGTGATAGGAGGAGCATATGTCAATCAGGGAAAAACTTTTAAACAGCCGGCTTATTAAGGATTTCATGAACCCTGAAACCCTGGGTCAGTTCATACGCTATTTTATCGTGGGATTAGTGGGGTTCATCCTGGAATATACCCTGTTCATAGTCCTTCGGGATAACTGGGGAATAAATGAGCTTCTGGTCAACATCCTGGTCTATACCGTCATCTTCTGGTTCAATTTCTTGCTGAACAAGTTTTTTTCGTTCAGGTCCAGGAACAACTTCAAAAGGCAGCTTTTTTATTACGGCATCCTGTTCGTGTTCAACCTGGCAGTGGGTAATGTACTCCTGTTTTCGGGCATACGGTATCTTCTGGTGCTGGGTTTCGGGGAAGGATCATGGCCCGTGCTGTACCTGCCAAAGATCCTTATCATGTTCTTCATCGTTTCATGGAACTTCATACTGTATAAAAAGGTTATTTATAAATAGAGAAAGCAATGGTGATCTAAATTGTTTCGTATTGGAATAATCGGCGGCGGCCTTACCGGGCTCACCGCGGCATACAGGCTTGTGAAGAAGGGTTTTCCGGTTGTTGTCTTTGAAGAAGACAGTGAACCCGGCGGCCTTGCCTCATCGTTTGATCTCAGGACTTCAAGCCTTGAAAGGTTCTATCATCATATATTCACAAGCGACCTTCATTTGCTGGACCTTTGCCGGGAACTCGGCCTGGAGGATTTGATGGGATGGTATGAACCCAAAAATGCCATATACACAGACAATCATCTGTACCCCTTCACCTCCCCCATGGATCTTCTCCGGTTCAGCCCCATAAGCTTCATCTCCAGGATCCGCACTGGCCTTCTGACATTGACATCGCGCTTCATAAAGGATTATAAGCACCTGGAAAGTCAGACTGCCAGGGACTGGCTCATCAGAAAGGCGGGAAGGGATTCCTACCACAAGGTATGGGAACCGCTGCTGGTTTCCAAATTCG
The DNA here is from genome assembly GCA_012728015.1 of Clostridiaceae bacterium. Classification (GTDB taxonomy): domain Bacteria; phylum Bacillota; class Clostridia; order DSM-8532; family DSM-8532; genus Thermoclostridium_A. The sequence goes on from JAAYFY010000067.1 coordinate 20,289, forward strand.
ACAGGGATGCGGACCTGGTATCGGCCACATGGATATGGAACAAGTTCAAACTCCGGGGCGCTTCGAGGGCAAAGAACATCAGCCGGGAAATGCTGGGTTATATGAAAGGCGGCTTCGCGCGGCTCGTGGATAGGCTTGTAAAGGAGATATCCGAAGCCGGGGGCATAATTCGGACAAACTGCAGGATCAGCGGTATACGCCGCCTTGAGGATAGCCGGCTGGCACTGGATGGATTTCCGGAAGGAGCCTTCGGCAGGGTTTTGTTCACCGGTTCACCCCAGCAGCTGGCAGCGCTTGATTCACCGCTTCCGGCCAAATACAGGGAAAGCCTTGCTGCCCTTAAGGCCAAGGGCAATATCTGCATGGTCCTGGAACTTGACCGGAGCCTTTCCCCCTATTATTGGATCACCGTGGCGCAGCAGGACATCCCCTTCGTTCTGGTCATAGAGCATACCAACCTGGTGGGTCTTGACGGCTATGGATCCCATGTGGTCTACCTTTCACGGTATGCGGATCACCAGGACGATATCTTCATGAAAAACGACCGGGATATCGAATCCATCTTCTTGGACGGCTTATCCAGGATATTCCCCGGGTTCAGCAGGGAATGGGTAAAAAGGACAAGACTGTCAAGAGTCTTTTATGCCCAGCCCGTTATCACCAGGCACTATTCAAGGTTGTTGCCGACGCTGAAAACACCGATGGATAGCCTGTACTTTGCGTCCATGGCACAGATCTATCCTGAGGACAGGGGCATGAACTATGCGGTGAGGCTTGGCCTTGCGGCCGCTGATGAAATAATGAAGGAATTATAGTATACTTGCAGTATCCCAAGTTAAACTAATGTCAGGGAGGAAGCCATGGAAAGAATCGTTTGTTCGGTCATCGTTCCTATGTACAACGAGGAAGAGGTGATCCATGAAACCTACCGGCGATTGACAGAAGTAATGAAAGAATCCGGTGAGAGCTACGAGATCATCATGATCAACGACGGCAGCCGCGATAAAACCGGTGAGATCATCAGCCAGCTCTGCAAGCAGGACAGGAATGTCAAGATGATAGATTTTGCCCGTAATTTCGGGCACCAGACAGCCATAACTGCGGGAATGGATTATGCCGCGGGAGATTGTATGGTGATCATCGACGGGGACCTGCAGGATCCTCCCGAACTTATTCCCGAAATGATACGCATCTGGAGAGAGGGTTATGATGTGGTCTACGGAAAGAGGGTCTCCCGCCAGGGAGAAACCTTCTTCAAAAGGTTTACCGCCAAGTGCTTCTACAGGATTCTGAAAGCCCTCACCGATGTGGAAATACCGGTGGATACAGGAGATTTCAGGCTCATCGACAGGAAGGTCTGTGAGGCTTTGAAACAGCTCCCCGAAAGAAACCGCTATGTCCGCGGCCTCATGAGCTGGGTTGGATTTAAACAGAAAGCCCTGGAGTTTGAGCGCGCCGAGCGGTTCGCGGGCGAGACCAAGTATCCCTTGAAAAAAATGATCAAGCTGGCCACGGACGGTATCATCTCCTTCTCCTACAAGCCGCTTAAACTGGCCACTTATATCGGTTCTGCCATTTCCATAATCAGCTTCCTCTATTTGATTGTGGTTATCATCCAGAGGATCTTCTGGCCTCATTCCACCCAGTCCGGCTGGGCTTCGCTTATAGCCGTGAGCCTCTTTTTCAACGGCATAATCCTACTGATGCTGGGCATCATAGGCGAGTATATAGGAAGGATCTACGACGAGGCAAAAGGACGGCCCCTCTACATCATAAAACGCCTTGAAAACATGGAAGACCGCGAAGGCCCCCGCTTCAAGCTATGATTTCTGTCATTGCGAGATCTTTTTCTGTCGTCGCGAGCGGAGCGCGGCAATCTCTGCCTGAGCGGCCATGATAAGATTGCCACGTCCGGCTTTGCCGGGCTCGCAATGACAGTAAGAAGGTGGCTCCTCGCAATGACACCGAAAAAGCACCGCGCAACGACGCACGTTCAGTGCGTACCCGCGCCGAAATAA
>JAAYFY010000068.1 GCA_012728015.1 Clostridiaceae bacterium
ACCATCCCTGCTCCGAGCTCATCTCAATCGGCTTCCAAATATCTCCTGCGCCGGAGCAGATGCCGTATCCTTTTGCTTTTAACTCAGCTGCCGCTTTCATGAACTTGTCCCATCTCGGGCCGATTTTACCACTGATGACCGCAGGATCATCGGTTCCCCAGACCTTTTTGGCAATGGAGCGGCGGTAAATGAAAGCTCCCGCGGTGTTTTGGTATCCCAGCGCCACCAGTTTCCCCTCCGGGTTGGTACAGGCATCGATCATGTACCGGGGGATTTCTGCCCCTTCAACGAGCTTATCGACATCCATACCAAGCTCTTCAAAAGGTACTGCAAATTTATGATCTTTTCCCTTGGTGAACTTATAGATATCTTCCCTGGCCATGCTGTATATGTCGGGAATAACGCCCAGTCTTTCGTTAGCCAGATCATGAACGCGGTCGTTGTACTCATCGGCGAATGCGTATTCGGTATATATTTCGATTTCATATCCAAAATCGGGATGAAGCTCCTGGAACTTCTCTATAAGGTCAACAACTTCGCTGGTGTCACAATAGACGATGATAACATTTTCTTTTTCGGCACTGTTTTCCCCGCCGCTTTCAATCAGGTTACCGCCCTTTTCTACCGTTTCACCGGCCGTATCCGTGCTTTCCTGCGGGGCAGGTGTCAGACTGGGTGTAAGAGTAGGTTTCTGGACATTTTCAACCGATGAGCAGCCTGCCATGCTCAGGCACAGGAACGCAGCAACAAGCAGGCGCATTGGCCTTTTCATATTAAAAGCCCCCTTCGCCTTCAGGCTGAACTATGGAACTGCCTTAACTCATATTTCTATAATGTGTTAACCTTTATTATATTTTACCATGTCTTTCCAAATACAAACTTACATTTTACCAACACTTCTATATTACCCACGCCCTGCTCTTCCTCGGCGCGGTGCTTGTACCAAAACCACGGAACGGTTATAATGAGGACATAAACACCATTGTGGGGAGGGTTTTTGATGTCTTTACCTTGGAATTCGGCCTTGATACATAAAAAACCTGGAATACACTTGGGAATCGACTGATATCATTAATCCCCATAAACAGGAAGGGATGCTACAAGAAAAAGGCAGCACAAGCTGCCTGGGAATAGCAGCAAGGCCGCCTGAATTAATGAGAGCATTAAACAAGCAGAAGATGGGACTGCTCGATCGGTCATATCAGGCTTACATATATAAACCACCGCTGATGTTCATGGTGTCGCCCGTGATATAGCTTGAAAGGTCACTGGCAAAGAAGAGCACCGCATTGGCAATATCTTCTGCGGTACCATATCTGCCAAGGGGTATATATGCCCTGGGATCCTGCTTTGACCAGGAGAGGGTCTTTCCCATGGGAGTAATAATATTGCCCGGGCAGATAGCATTGGAAGTGATATTATATGCCGCTCCATGCAAAGCAAAGCATTTGCTCAGCGCCACTACCCCTGCCTTTGCCGCAGCATATGAGGCGTCAGAACTGCGGCCACCCCTCAATGCCGCCAGCGAAGAGACATGTACCAGCCTGCCGTAATTCTGCTTCTTCATTATTTTGAAAACCGCCTGGGTACAGAAAAAAACAGATTTAAGATCTATATTAATCATCCTGTCCCAGCTTTCCTGTGTGATCTCCTCGATAGGCAGAGAGCCGGTAATCCCGGCATTGTTCACCCATATGTCGATTCGATTGAAGATGTCATTTATCCCATGGACTTTTTCCTCGATATTATCAAAGTCAGCTACATCAAAAAATACAGCTTCAGCCTTGCCGCCATTGGCGCAAATGTCATTGGCCACCTTGCGGGCAGAATCCAGGTTTATATCCGTAACGACCAGCTTAGCTCCGAATTCCGCCAGGCGACGGGCAATTGCCTCTCCGATACCTCGTCCTGAACCGGTTACAACAGCCACTTTGTCCTCCAGAAACATATGGTTCATATTATTTCTCCTTTCGTGGAATCAAAAATCGATTTGCGGTTGCACTGCCCAATCATTAGTTTATATATTACTAATAATACATTACAATTATAGTATACTTTTGCTGTTAACCGGCGTCAATGGTTTCCTTGTAAGTATTTATATTAGCCACTTTAACAAAGTCATAAATTTAGTAATATATTATTGACCTTGCCGCATAAAAAAACTATAATCTAAATGTATATTAAACAGTCTTCAGACGTTGGGCAGCAAATGAAGAAATAGGTCAATTGAAAAAGTAAATTCCACTTTGCAAAAGAAAATTCCACAGATTTTGTGAGACGAGAAAGAACCTGCATTTGGTGATATTGTGACTGATAAGTTATGGACCAAAATATAGCGATGATGTAATTACATGGCTGATAAAGAAGCTGAATAAGTATAAAATGTTAGTCTTTAAACCCGATTTAGGGTATGATAAACTAAGAGTGAAATATTACTTGGCTTTTTGAAA
>JAAYFY010000002.1 GCA_012728015.1 Clostridiaceae bacterium
CTCCTTTCAAATGTTGTGTGGTAACTTCATTTTACTCGAGATTTCAACTCCATGCTCTCTTTATTTGCAAAAAATGTTGGAGCACCGAAGTTGTTTTCTTCAGCACCCCAACATTTATTATAGAACCGTAAAAGAAAGGAGGCAGCGATTTGCTGCCTCTCTTTTTTTTATACTTTATTTTGTACTGGAAAAGCCATGCGTTATTTCACCGGGACCAGCACATCTTTACCGATCCACTTTCTGAGAACCTCCGGCACTATGACGCTTCCGTCTTCCTGCTGGAACTGCTCAACAATCGCGGGCAGTACACGGCTGGTAGCAAGCCCGGATGCGTTGAGGGTATGGACAAACTCGGTTTTCTTACTGCCCTTTCTCTTGAAACGGATATTTCCCCTGCGTGCCTGGTAATCGTAGGCATTGGAGCAGGAACTGACCTCTTTGTAATCGTTAATGCTCGGTATCCAAACTTCAATATCATAGGTCTTGCCCATTGAAGCGCTGCAATCAGCGGCGGCCAGCTTGGACACGCGGTAATGCAGCCCAAGGCCCGCCAAAAGGCGTTCGGCCTTTCCTACCAGTTCTTCCAGCTCCTTTTCGGATTCCTCTGGAAGGGTATACTGGAACATTTCCACCTTGTTGAACTGATGCCCCCTTATCATTCCCCTTTCTTCTGCCCTGTAGCTACCTGCTTCTTTCCTGTAGCAAGGTGTGTAGGCAAAATATTTCTTGGGCAATTCATCATCCCCCAGGATCTCATCCCTATGAATATTGACCAGCGCTGTTTCGGCAGTGGGCAGGATGAACCGCATTCTCTCGTTTACCTCGCTGGTTTCCAGCCTGAACACATCCTCGGAAAACTTGGGGAACTGTCCGGCGGTAAACCCGCATTGGTAATTAAGGATGTGGGGCGGCAATATGAACTGGTAACCATCCTTGATATGCTCCTGGATAAAATAGTTCAGAAGCGCCCATTCAAGTAGGGCTCCATCGCCTGTATACATCCAGAACCCGGTCCCCCCGAGCTTTACGCCCCTCTCATAATCGATAAGCCCAAGGGATTTAACCAGGTCAACATGGTTTTTTGGTGCAAAAGAGAATTCGGGTTTCTTCCCAAAAACCCTTACCTCCTGGTTGTTCTCCTTGCCGCCGGCAGCTACATCATCGGCGGGAATATTGGGAAGGCCGGCCACAAAGCTGTTGATCTGCTCCTCAACCTTCCTGAGTTCTTCTTCCAGCTCTTTAATCTTTTCTGATATTTCCTTCATCTCGGCTAGAATGCCGGAAACATCCCTGCCTTCTTTTTTAAGAACGGGTATTTCTGACGAAACCTTGTTCTTTTTTGCTTTCAAGGCTTCGGATTCGGTAATAATAGTCCGTCTTTTCTGATCCCATTCAAGAAATCCCGTGAAATCAACATCGACCAACCTTTTTGCCAGAGCCTTTTTTATCCTTTCAGGATTGTTGCGTATCTCGTTAATATCAAGCATATATGCTTCCCCTTTCTGGTATCTTTTGTCCTATCCCCTGGTAAGAGCCTTGGTGAGAGCCTCTTTTTCCTCTGTTGACAGTTCCTTGTCGACGGGCTGGCTCTTTTTGATCGGCTTTGCGTATATGTACGAGTTCTCCCTGGTGTATATGCCAGTCATGACCATACCATCATCATTGTCATCCAGGACCGCGATGGAAAAACTCATATTGTTTCCCACATTGTCAAAAGCGTTGTAAGTAACCATTCCCACTTATCTGAGGCAGGTCATCAGTTTTTGCTCTAAAATATCCAACCGCTTCTGGATATTGTCGGTCAGATTCTGATTAATATCCTCCAGTCCCTTCGCGTACGAGACCATCAGGTCTTCAACATTCTTTTCGCTGAGCCCCTTTATAAGCTGCCGGTATTTTTTCACCGTGGAATTGAGCCTTATATGATCTGTAATAACCAACAAAAAGCATAATGCGCCCAAACCGGCGCCGGCATATATGAGATACTGATCCATAGTTTTCCCCCTAAACTATATTTTAGTATATCCGCAAAATGGCCCTGTCGTCCGTAATGGTCCATCATTTTATCCGGTATTACACAGTATACTTCCTGGTACTATAAGCCAATCCGGTAAACCAGGAGCTTGTCTATTTTCCGGCATTGAGCAACATCTCTATTATCCTGTCAAACTCATCATCTGAATAATACTCTATGACAATCCTGCCCCTGTCCTTCCTGCGCTGAAGATCTATTTTGGTTCCGAATATTGTCCTCAGATCCTCCACAAGATGGGCTGTTTCATAATCCTCTTGTTTCAGCCCGGGTTTCTTTACCGATGTTTTTTTACCCTCCCTGGCCGCCAGCCTTTCAGTTTCCCTGACGCTCAATCCTTTCCTGGCTATCAGATCCGCCAGCTCCTTCTGCCTCTTCTGATCCTGGATGGCAACCAGGGTGCGGGCATGCCCGCTTGTCAGCCTTCCATCTGTAAGCATATCCTGGATCTCTTTTGCCAGGGTAAGCAGACGGACCGAGTTCGCAATAGCGGCCCGGCTTTTTCCTACCAGCAATGATACTTCTTCCTGGGTCATATTGTATTCATCTATCAGTTTTCTGTAGGCCTCCGCTTCTTCTATCGGGTTAAGATCCTCCCTCTGAAGGTTTTCTATCAGGGCTATTTCCATGGCCTGCTTTGAGGAGAGGTCCCTTACAACCACCGGTATGGTCTTAAGGCCGGCAAGCTTTGCCGCGCGCCAGCGTCTTTCACCGGCAACAATAACATATCTGGAACCTTCCTGTTTTACTATAACAGGCTGTACCACACCGTGTTCTTTTATCGACTCGGCCAGCGCCTGGAGTTTTTCCTGGTCAAACACCTTTCTGGGCTGTTCTGTATTCGGTTCCACATCATTGATTTTCACCTCGAAAACACTGTCCCGGGTATTGTCAGGGGCGTTCGAGGGACTTAGAAGCGCATCAAGGCCTCTGCCTAATCCCTTTCTCATTATTATCCTGCCCTTTCCTTATTGAATATTTTCTAGTATCCTTCAGAACTCTCAATAACTTCTTCTGCCAGGTCCATATAGCATTCGGCGCCTTTGGATTTTGGATCATACTGAATGATGGGAAGCCCATAACTGGGCGCTTCGCTGAGCCGGACATTCCTTGGGATAATGGTTCTGTAGACCTTATTCCCGAAGTATTTTTTTACCTCGTCCACAACCTGTATGGACAGGTTCGTCCTGGCGTCAAACATGGTAAGGACAACACCTTCCACGCTGAGATTCCTGTTCAGGTGTCTTTGAACGATTTTAACAGTATTCATCAGCTGGCTTAATCCCTCAAGAGCATAGTATTCGCATTGTATGGGGACAAGGATGGTATCGGCGGCTGTGAGGGCGTTGACGGTCAGGAGGCCTAATGAAGGCGGGCAATCAATCATAATGAAATCATAGTTGTTCCTGATATCCTCCAGCGCGACCTTGAGCCTTGTTTCCCTTGATATGACAGAAACCAGTTCAACTTCGGCACCGGCCAGATTGATGTTAGAGGGGCAAAGCATCAGGTTTTCAATCTTTGTAGGTACAATTATGTCCTCTATCTTCACCTCATTGATAACCATATCATAGATTGACTTTCCAACCGTATTCTTATCGAAGCCAAGACCGCTGGTGGTATTGCCCTGTGGGTCGATATCGATAAGAAGAACTTTCTTATTATTTACAGCAAGACAGGCGCTGAGATTAACCGCCGTGGTTGTCTTGCCCACTCCCCCTTTTTGGTTCGCAACTGCTATAATCTTAGCCATACCGCACCTCATCAAGCCTTTAATAAACACAGATTATTATAACATATATTATCATACAGTGGTCCAGTGTTTAACATATAGATGGATAAAGTATGCTAACATCCGCGTTCTGGCTGTAATACCCGAGCAATACTACGGTTTACGGGGGCGCTATTGTTTCACGTGATTCTCTTACCAGGAATAGGTGTCTGGTTAATGTTTCACGTGAAACATAATAATATCTGCCCAGGAATACATATAAAATGCGAGGTTGATGCCAGGTGCGAGGGATGCATAACAAGTTCCACACTGTACGAGGATACCAGCTGCTTGAACAGAATAAAAAAATCCTTACTTCTGCTATGGAAGATTATCTTGAAATGATATACCGATACAGCCTTACAGAAGGATATGTCAGGATAAACACTATCTCGGAACTCCTGAATGTTCAGGCCTCTTCTGCGACAAAGATGGTCCAGAAGCTCAGCGAACTGGGTTTGGTTGACTATAAGAAATATGGTATTATTTCCTTAACAGAAACGGGAAGTGAAATAGGTAAATTCCTGCTCGAGAGACACCAAACCATAGAGTATTTTTTAAGGCTTCTTGGGGTAACCGACAACCTGCTTATTGAAACAGAGCTTATGGAGCATACCATATCGGTGGACACACTTAACAGACTGCATGCGTTGACTAAATTACTGGAAAAACATCCCCGTTTAGTAAAGGAGTATGAAAGAATACTGCAACAGTAAACAGCTGACAGGTTTCTTACTGTCAGCTGTTTTTGTATCATCGTCCTTGAACTGTATCATATATCAAGGTGGCTTACCATCCGGGCGTGCTTTTGTATGAACTCCTTTCTGGGCTCAACCTTTTCTCCCATAAGGATTGTGAAGATCTCATCCGAAACCACCGGATCATCTACCTGGATCTGGATAATGGTTCTCGTTTCGGGGTTCATGGTCGTTTCCCAAAGCTGTTCCGGGTTCATCTCACCAAGGCCCTTAAACCTCTGTATGGTAAGGCCGCTGTCTTCTCTTTTCCAATTCTTTTCGGCGAGCAGCTTCTGTAGTTCCCTGTCGTTATAGACATAGTGTTCTTCTCTGCCCTTCTTCACCCTGTATAGTGGCGGCTGCGCAATATATATATGTCCGCGCTCAACCAGTGGCCTCATATACCTGAAGAAGAATGTCAGAAGCAGTGTCCTTATATGCTGCCCGTCCACATCGGCGTCGGCCATGATTATTACTTTATGGTAGCGTAACCTGGACAGATCTATGTTCTCTCCTATGTTTACCCCCAATGCGGTTATAACCGGGGAAAGCTTTTCATTGCTGTAAACCTTGTCTTCTCTCGCCTTCTCCACATTGAGCATCTTGCCCCAAAGCGGGAGTATGGCCTGGAATCTTCTATCCCTGCCCTGCTTTGCGCTGCCCCCTGCCGAATCGCCTTCAACTATGAACAGCTCACATTTAGCAGGGTCTCTTTCGGTACAATCCGCCAGCTTTCCGGGAAGAGAGGTGTTTTCAAGGGCAGATTTCCGCCTTGTCATCTCTCTTGCCTTTCTGGCGGCCTCTCTTGCCCGGAAGGACAACAGTGTTTTTTCAACGATAATCTTTCCCGTCTTGGGGTTCTCCTCCAGGTAATAACTTAGCTTTTCAGTCACAATGCTTTCGGTAAAGGACCGTATATCAGCATTTCCCAGCTTAGTCTTCGTCTGTCCCTCGAATTGCGGGTTCATGAGCTTAACATTTATTATGGCTGTCAGACCTTCCCTCACATCTTCGCCCGACAGATTCTTCTCGTTTTCCTTAAGGGCGTTAATTTTTCTCGCATAATCATTTACCGCCTTGGTTATGGCCGTTTTAAAGCCCGTTACATGTGTGCCTCCCTCTGTTGTGGGGATATCGTTTGCATAGCTGAAAACATTTTCGACATAGGAATCGGTATACTGGAGAGCTATTTCTATTTCCGCGTCTTCCTTGGTTCCGGAGAAATAAATAATGTCAGGATGTATTGTTTGCTTGTTCCTGTTTATATACTGCACAAAAGATACTATTCCGCCCTCATAGTGCAGTTCAACCCTTTTGTCTTCCTGGTTTTCATCGTCGCGCCTTTTATCGGTAAGTACTATTGTAATGTTTTTATTCAGGAATGCCAGCTCCCTGAACCTCTTCAAGAGGATGTCAAACTCGAATTGTACCTCGTCAAATATTTCAGGATCAGGGCTGAAGGTTGTTTTGGTCCCTGTCCTGTCGGTATCACCTATGCATTCAACCTCTGTTACGGGTACCCCTTTATCATATGCCTGGTGCCAGATCTTGCCCTCCCTGTAAACCTCAACTTCCATTGTCTCAGAAAGGGCATTTACAACCGAGGCACCAACTCCATGCAATCCGCCCGAGACCTTATATCCCTCACCTCCGAACTTCCCGCCGGCATGAAGCGTGGTATGGACCACTTCAAGCGTAGGTATGTTCAGCTGCGGATGTATGCCCGTAGGTATGCCCCTGCCATTGTCAACAACGGTTATGCTGTTGTCTTCATTAATTGTAACCTCAATTGTGTCGCAGAACCCCGCAAGTGCTTCGTCGATACTGTTATCCACAATTTCGTAGACGAGATGGTGCAAGCCCCTTAACGATGTGCTGCCAATATACATGCCCGGCCTTTTCCGGACAGCTTCACGTCCTTCCAGGACCTGTATCTGTTCCTCTGAATAATTCTGTACATTCAAGTTTTCTGACATCCAAGAGTTCCTCCATTTCTTTCTTTCGACTTTTTCCGCATCGTTTCGAGCTTCTTGTATCTCCTGTACAGGGTTGACACTGACAGCGGGGAAAGGTAGATAACCTGCATGCAGTTCTTGTAGGCAACAACGAAAGATTTTGGTATTTCATCTTCAAGAATGGTCTTTATAAAACCTTCTTCTTCTCCCGTCCTGAGAAATTCCCTTGTTATTGCTGATATCGTTGTCTTCTCCATGTCCATCATGACCACAATATCCTTTACATGGACGATCTCATCACCGCCCAAATGCAGAAACACATATATCACCCATACTATTTTAATCTTACTGAAATAATAGGTCAAACTATCCTTGTCACCGTTCCTGAAACCACCCTGTATTTACAGGCATTGTTGAATTCGCCGTGTGCCAGCTTTTGATCATCTGTTGCGGTAATAATTGTCTGAATATCTTTAAGAGCCAGCATCAGGTATTCCTGTCTGCTGCGGTCCAGCTCTGACATTACATCATCCAGCAGCAAAACCGGCCTGTCCCCCTTTATTTCATCAATCCATTTCAATTCCGATAAAACCAGCGCAAGCGCAAGAGACCTTTGCTGTCCCTGTGAACAGTATTGTCTGGAATTCATCCCGTTAAGCAGGATCTCTATATCATCCCGGTGAGGGCCGTAAAGACACTGTCCCAGTTCCTTTTCCCTGCTCATTCCTTCCTTGAGCTTCATCTCAAGGTTTTCGACATAATAAGCCTCATCGGCATCGTGATGGCTCTCTGTGTAGGTTTTATAAATAAGCTCGGACTCTTCCTTCCCATTGGATATTCTTTTCATTTCTATCTTCATATAATCATTGAGCATTCTGACGGTCCGGGCCCTTATGTAGGCTATTCTTCCGCCCTGCCTGGAAATATTGGCGTTCCATATGGGTATTATGTCATCGTATTTTTTGTCGTTCCTTCCCTTTTTTAGTGCGTGGGATTTGTTTTTGACAAGCCGGTTGTATTGCTGCAGGCTGTAAAGGTATCCTTTGCTCACCTGGCACAGCAATACGTCAATAAACCTTCTTCTTTGCAAAGGCGAACCTTTGACTATATCCAATGTTTCAGGGGAAAAGAAAATCATGTTCATGGTTCCTAGTATATCGGAAAGCTTGTTTCTTCTTATGCCATTTATTTCAGCATATTTTCCCTTTTCTCGGGAATATCGGATATCTATCCGGCTGGTCCTGTCCCGGATGGCAGCCAAAAGCGAGATATCAAAACCCTCGGTGCCTTTCCTGATCATGTCCTGGTAGTTGTTTGTCCTTTGGGACTTGCCCGTGGCGGTTACATAAAGAGCCTCAAGAACATTGGTCTTTCCCTGGGCGTTTTCCCCGTATAGAATATTGATACCTTCTCCAAAATCTATGGATTGGTGTTCATAGTTGCGGAAATTCTTAAGCTCAAGCCTCTCAACCCTCAAGTTTCCACACCGGCCTGTTCGATTACATAAGTATCGTTGTCGACTTTTATAACATCATTATGTTTTAATTTCCTGCCCCGTCTTTTCTCTATTTCGCCATTGACAAAGACATCCCTGCCCGTGATGAAACTCTTTGCCTCACCACCCGTTGATATGATTCCTGCCAGCTTCAAAAACTGGTCAAGCTTTATATACTCTGTATATATACTTATTCTTTTCATTGCTTCCCCTAATTCTTCAGTCTTACCGGCAGGATCAGGAACAGGAACCTATCGTGATCGACAGGTGTTATTATGCATGGGCCAACAGGTGATGTAAAGGAAATCTTTATTTCCTCGTCATTGATAACCTTAAGCGCATCCAGGAAGTACCTTGGGTTAAACCCTATCTGCATAGTATTCCCTGTATTATCAATACTTATTTCTTCCTTCGACAAACCCCTTTCTGTGGTGGAGGATATAACCATTTTGTCATCCGAAAGGTTTATGCGCACAGGATACCTTTTATCATCGCTTGTAATCAAAGACGCCCTTTCCATGCTTTCTTCCATCTCCCGGGTTTTGACAGTTATCACCGTTTCAAACTGTGTAGGAATGTAGCTGCTGTAGTTCATGAATTCGCCCTCCAAAACCTTGGATACGATCCTGCAGTTCTCAAAGCCGAATGATGTCAGGCTTCCGGCCAGTGAAATGTCTACATTCTCGTCACTGGTTTCCAGGACACGCAGCAATTCCTGCATATTTCTTCCGGGAATGACAACCTTGAAATCAATATCTTCCTTTATAACCGAGCTGCATACCGCCATTCGGAAACCGTCCAGCGCTGCCATCTTTATTTCGCCCTGCCGGGCTTCCATCAGTACGCCGGTCATTATTTTTCTGTTTTCATCTGTTCCTACCGCAAAAATGGTTTGACGTATCAATTCCCTCAGCAGGGATTGAGGCAGGCTCAACGAGAGCTCGCTTTCATACACGGGTGGCATTGGATACGACTCGCCGTCCATTCCCCTTATCTCAAAATATGAATTAAGGCATTCTATCCTTACCTTGAATCCATCCAGAACTTCTATGTAAACAGGCGCGTCAGGCAGCCTTCTTATTATTTCTCCGAATATTCTCGCCTCTATCACTATTGCCCCTTTTTTCTGGATATCCGCCTCAACGCAGCACTCAATTCCCAGATCGAAGCAGTTTCCTATAAGCCTTACCTTTTCATCAGCCTCAATATATATACCTTCCAGTATAGGCAGAGTGGCTTTTGTCATGACAGCCCTCTGGACAATGTTAATGGCCTCCATCAGGTTCTGTTTCAGAACGATAATCTTCATGCCTTGTCACACCTCTTGTTTTATTATTTATTATATAATCGTAATAGTAATAAGGGCTGTGGTTTATGTTGAAAACCCTGCCGACGCGATGGGGCGCATCGGTTTTGGCTGTTGATAAAACTGTTGAAAAGCCATGGATGTTATTAATATAACAATCTTCTTTTTATTGCGACAGTTTTCTACACTTTTTATCCACGGTGTAATCCACAGGTTTTTGTTGATAGCTACATTTTTCCGGTAATGTTTCTTTTCAACTCTATTATGGTCCTTCTTAGATCATTGTTGTGCTCTATGGCGTCCTGTATCTTTTCGCAGGCATGCATTACCGTGGTATGGTCACGTCCTCCGAAAACTTGTCCGATTTTGGGAAGTGACATGTCGGTAAGTTCCCTGCAGAGATACATTGCCACCTGCCTGGGATGTGTCACGTCGCGGGACCTTTTCTTTGTGGTCAGCTGCTCTGCCGGTATATCGTAATACCTTGAAACAACTTTCATTATGGTATTATGGTTTATGTTTGCCTTGGATATCCCGGCTAAAAGCTGCTTGAGGCAGTTTTGGGCAAGTTCAAGCGTAATGGGGCTTCCTGTGAGGGACGCGTATGCGATCACACGGTTTAGGGCTCCCTCCAGCTCGCGTATATTTGATTCAATGTTCTCAGCAATGTATGAAATAACTTCATCAGGAATTTCATAGCGCTCCTGTTGTGATTTTTTTCTCAGGATAGCTATGCGCGTTTCAATATCCGGGGCCTGGATATCGGCTATAAGACCCCATTCAAAGCGCGAACGCAGTCTTTCCTCCAGTGTTAGTATTTCTTTTGGCGGCTTGTCACTTGAAAGCACAATCTGCTTGCTGGCTTCGTAGAGTGCATTGAAGGTGTGAAAGAACTCCTCCTGTGTCCTTTCCTTCCCTCCTATGAACTGGATGTCATCTATCAGCAAAACGTCGATATTCCGGTACTTATTACGGAACTCCTCATTACGATCGTCCTTGATGGCGTTGATTAACTCGTTTGTAAATTTTTCAGAGGATGTATAAAGCACCTTTTTGGTAGGATACTGCTCAATGATAAAATGGCCGATGGCATGCATCAGGTGAGTTTTACCAAGACCTACGCCCCCATATATAAATAAGGGATTATAAGCGGCGGCAGGCGACTCGGCGACCGCGAGGGCCGCGGCGTGGGCCAGTTGGTTCCCGCTTCCCCTGACAAATGTGTCGAAGGTATATTTTGGGTTGAGAAGGGAAACACAGGATGAATAGCTGTCCTGATTGGGAGTTTCGTCTTTTATCGGCTGCTCAGATGACTTGACGAACAGGTTGATGGACAGATCCCTGTTTGTTATAACACGTATGGCGTTTTGTATCAGGTCTTTGTAACGGGAGTTTATAATGCCAAGATTAAACTCTGTGGGAACCTC
Organism: Clostridiaceae bacterium; assembly: GCA_012728015.1. Classification (GTDB taxonomy): domain Bacteria; phylum Bacillota; class Clostridia; order DSM-8532; family DSM-8532; genus Thermoclostridium_A. The sequence goes on from JAAYFY010000002.1 coordinate 10,724, forward strand.
CAGAGAAAGAACATTATTATTAAGGGATACAGGAACAATAGGCTCTATCCAGGTGCTGAAACTAACGCTTGTCATCTCATCATAAAGCAGTCCCAGCGCCTCTTTCCATATTTCATTAATGTCAGATGCCATTCCGTATTCCCCCATTTGAAATCCTAACCGTATCTTTTAATATATCAAACTTCAATAGGTGTTTCAACTAAATCGTCCGAAAGAAAAGGCCTTCTGAAAACACCGTCAAAACAAAGATAAAAGGCTGTCCCTGCTTGTTTTTCTTGACTTATACACAGGGTGCGTTATATAATACTTTTGGTTTCCGTAATTGCAGATAACAATTTGAAATATACATTGCACGATTGGAGGTGCAACAGATGCTTCGTACCTATCAGCCCAAGGAGAGGCAGCGTAAGAAGGAACACGGCTTCAGAAAAAGGATGAAAACTGCCAATGGCAGAAAGGTTCTCAGAAGAAGAAGACTGAAGGGCAGAAAGAGATTAACTGCATAAAGACCATAGATGTGGTCTTTTCTTTTATTACTGCCACGATGCCTGTCAGAAGGCATCTATACGCTGATACGGGAGCGCAGTTATTGCGAGATTATGGGTAAGCTGCCGGTATTGAAAAAAAACAGCGATTTTCAAAGGGTTTATAGAAAGGGAAAGTATGCTTCTTCGGAAACACTGGTGGTCTATTATGTAAAAAGAAGAACCAGTATTGTCCGGATTGGTATAACGACAAGCAAAAAAGTAGGAAAAAGTGTTCAGCGGAACAGGATGAGACGGCTGATCAGGGAGAATATCAGGCTTCTTCATGATCAGCTTGCTCCCGGTATGGACCTGGTCATTGTGGTAAGGAAAGCTAATCCCGACGCGAATCTGTATAGTATCGGCAGAGAAATGAGGTTTCTTTTGAAGAAACTGGATATATTAGTAAAGGACAAGGATCATGAGGGCACTGCTGATAATACTGATCAAGGCTTATAGAAAGTATATGTCTCCTTTAAAAAGAAGGCCTTCCTGCAGGTTTTATCCAACCTGCTCTCAGTATGCGCTGGATGCGGTTACAAAGTATGGTGCCATCAAGGGTTCTTTTTTATCGGTAAGAAGGCTATTAAGGTGTCATCCCTTTCATCCGGGAGGATATGACCCGGTAAAATAAAAACGCGGAACCGGAGGGTGTGAATGGCGTATGAATGCTTTGTTTAGCGCACTGGGCGTGATTTTCGGAAAGCTGATGTTTTTTATATATAACACCATTGGCTTCCATAATTATGTTATATCCCTTATACTGTTTACCATTGTATACAAATTGATTCTGCTTCCCCTGTCCATAAAGCAGATGAAAAACACACAGAAGATGCAGGAAGTCCAGCCTGAGCTTATGAGGCTTCAGGAACGCTACAAGCACGATAAGGAAAAACTCAACGAGATGACCATGAAATTCTACCAGGAGAAAGGATATAATCCCACATCCGGTTGTCTCCCCCTGTTGATTCAGTTTCCGATTATTTTCGCACTCTTCTTCGTGATCAGAATGCCCATGACCTATATGCTTGAGCTGCCTGCGAAAGCGGTTGGCGAAATGGTTATAGCTTCTGTTGAAAAGGGCGAGTTTTCCAAGGATACACTTAAAAACAAGAATTATGACGCCATAAAGGATAATCCCATAGATGTTTACATGGCGTATAATACCAGCGATCCATACTTTGAAATCAGGCTTATCGAAAGCTATAAGAAGCACCCGGAAATCATAGATGAAAACCCCACGCTTAAAGAAGAACAAAAAGAGCTCCTGAAGAACTTTGATCTCAGGATGTTCAATGTATTTAACCTTGGCGTTCAGCCCAGCCTCGATCCAAACAAGATAAAAAGTGATCCCGGGGTTTATGTGCCGGCTCTGATACTGCTGCTCATTGCGGTTGTGGTTTCGTATTTTACATCACGGCTCATGATGCCCAATGCAACGCAGAAGAAAGACCCGAAAGACAAAAAGGCAAAGGATCCCAACGCTGGGTGCGCCGGAAAGAGCATGCTTTACATCAGCCCTATTATGACGCTCTGGATTGGAACCATTGCTCCCAGCGGACTTGCCTTTTACTGGATCATTAACAGTGTTCTGTCGTATTTGCAGCATCTGCTTCTGAATATAAAGTTTAAGAAGGAGAAGGAGGGAATCGAGGTTGCTAAGGTCAGTAATAAAGGAAGCAAAAACAGTTGATGAAGCGGTTCGTCTGGCGCTTGAAGAACTGGGGATAAACAATGACCAGGCGGATATAGAGGTTATCAGTGAAGGAAACAAAGGCCTGCTTGGGCTTTTGGGCGGCAAAAACGCGGTTGTCAAAGTGACCGAGAAACTGAGAATAGATATTATCGTCAAGGATTTTCTCGAGCCGCTGTTTGATAAGCTGGGCATTGAAGCCGATATGGAAATGACCATGGAGGACTGCCTTATCAATATCCGGCTGACAGGTGATGACGTTGGTATAATAATAGGCCGGAGAGGAGAAACCCTTGATGCGCTTCAGTACCTTCTCAGCCTTGTAATCAACCGCTATACCCGGGATTATACACGGGTGATACTGGACGTGGCAGATTACAGGAAAAAACGGGCGGAAACGCTGCAGCGCCTTGCGAGAAAGGTTGCGGAAAGGGTTTCCAAAACGAGGAGGAACATAACTTTAGAGGCTATGAATCCCTTTGAGAGAAGGATCATTCACTCGTCGCTCCAGGAATTCCCGAACATCA
>JAAYFY010000097.1 GCA_012728015.1 Clostridiaceae bacterium
GCAACACCGGTCTTTTTGGCAGCCTCGATTACCGCTTGCGCAACTACAGGCACGACACGTTTATCAAGAGGATCCGGTATTATGTATTCGGGACTCAGTTCTTCATCAGTTACCAGTGAAGCAATTGCGTAAGACGCAGCTGCTTTCATCTCCTCGTTAATAGTCGTTGCACGGCAGTCCAGCGCGCCGCGGAAGATTCCGGGAAACGCAAGCACATTATTGATCTGATTGGGGAAATCAGAACGGCCGGTACCTATAACATAAGCTCCGGCTTCTTTGGCAATATCGGGCATAATTTCCGGAGTGGGATTAGCCATTGCAAAAATAATCGGTTTGTCCGCCATGGTCTTTATCATTTCCGGAGTAACTATGCCAGGAGCTGATACTCCGATAAAAACATCCGCACCTATCATTGCATCAGCAAGAGTGCCTATTTTATGTTCATGGTTTGTCACATTGGCTATCTCGGCCTGTGCCGGATTTAAACCGGCCATGCCCTCGCAGATGATACCCGAACGATTGAGCATAATAATATCCCTTACCCCTAAATTTAATAAATGCTTTGCAATTGCTATACCTGCTGAACCGGCGCCATTGATTATGACCTTGATTCTGTTCATTTCTTTATTAACGACTTTGAGTGCGTTGAGCAAGGCAGCTGTAGTTACGACAGCAGTACCATGCTGATCATCATGGAAAACCGGAATATCGCAGATTTCTTTAAGCCTTCTCTCTACCTCAAAGCACCTGGGTGCGGAAATATCTTCCAGGTTTATACCGCCAAAGCTTCCTGATATCAAATAGATTGAACGCACAAGTTCTTCAACATCTTTTGTTCGAATGCAAATCGGAAATGCGTCAACATCTGCAAATTCCTTAAATAAGGCGCATTTCCCTTCCATAACAGGCATGCCGGCTTCAGGACCGATATCCCCCAATCCTAACACAGCAGAGCCGTCAGTTATGACAGCAACTAAATTGCTGCGCCTTGTAAGCTCAAATGATTTGCTGTAATCTTTCTGAATCTCCAGGCAAGGTTCCGCAACGCCAGGTGTATATGCCAGGGACAAGTCTTCCCTGCTGTTGATGGATACACGTGATATAACTTCGATTTTTCCCTTCCATTCAAAATGTTTTTGAAGAGATTGCATTCTTACGTCCATAGAAACCTCCATTTTAAATCGATAGCAACTTAATCTTCAAATGGGAATCTGTACTGTGATAGACCCAGTTCATCACGGATTTTTATTAGTTCTTCCTGCACCGATTTATTTATAGGTACACCACTATTCTTTCTTTCCTGCCATACAAGATACTCTTTTTCACCTGCTGTATATATGCGATCATGACCCGGTGCTTTTGCAGAATTTCGAAGTTCGCGCAAAATGTCACCACAGGTCTTTTTAAATGCATCAAGACCCATGAAAGCTTCCGGATCAATGGCAATAAAGAAATGGCCAAGATGATATGGCACCAATTCTCCATTTGGTCCTATACCGGACAATGCATGTAAGAAATTACCTTGCTGCAATGC
>JAAYFY010000069.1 GCA_012728015.1 Clostridiaceae bacterium
CTGTAGTAGTCCTTAATGACCGTTAGTTTAAACTCATCAGAATACCTCTTAGCCATAAAAACTGACCCCCCTACCTCAATCATACACTACCGTCCCTATCCTGTATACTTTTTGGGGGTCAGACCAGGGGTCAGACCAGTTTGGAGTGACATACACAACCGTCCCCATTTTGTATACTTTTTGGGGGTCAGACTGCTGTGCGTCCATCTTTGAAAAAAGGGTTATAGGTAAGATTTGCTCCATAACATCAGATCCATTGTCTTTATTTCTGTCTTCCTATATAATATATTTTATAAGAATTGATGAACTCATAGCGTAAACAAGCTGGGAAGCTGCCGCCTGGGAACGGGAAACACGAGGACGGCGTATGGGAGAATCATGGGAAAAATGCAGAAGTAGTGGGAAAATAAACGATATGCGGCTGATCACCAAGGATGCGAACCCCGGAGATGGGCTGGTATCGAAAGGTGATATGAATGGATAGAACCTTTGGGAATGTAGAGAATGATTTAATAGCGCCGTTTCAATCGCTCTTTGATAGTGAAGAGCTGCTTGCAAAAGTGATCGAATGCTTCCCTTATCCGATCGAGTTTTTCGCGCCGGATGGGACAACGGTGTTTGTAAATAAGGTTATGCTGGCAGAAAACCGTGTCGGCGATCCGGACTTGATTATTGGAGAATACAATATATTCAAAGATCCTGCCGTTATCGCGACTGGCCAGATTCCTGCATTGAAGCGGGCATTTCAGGGAGATACCGTCTTTTTTAGTGATGTCAGGGTACCTTTGGAAGAAATCGCCGAGCGCTACGGTATACGGGATCTCGATGTTGAAGCTGTATATCAGGATATCACACTTTTTCCTATTCTTGATGACAAAAAACAAGTGATGTATGTAGTTGCGTTTTTTATTAACAGGAGGGTTTATCGCGGAAGAAATGAGATTGAAAAGGCGAAGGAATACATAGAAACCCATTGGAATGAAAAATTCAGCCTGGATGCCGCGGCAAAAGCGGTATGCCTATCCAAAGCCCATTTTGCCAAGCTGTTCAAGAAGCATACAGGTATAACGCCTCATGAGTATTATATAAATTATAAAATCAGCAAAGTTAAGGAGAAACTGCTGGATACCAACCTGTCCATAGCCCAGGCTTTTTCGACCTGTTATATGGATTATAACGGTTATTCGGCAAGAATATTCAGGGAAAAAACCGGTGTAACTCCTTCCGATTATCGAAAGAGTCAGGCTAAAAGGAACGAGATCTGAACCATGAGCGATTATATTGAAAATGCGCAAAATAACCTGGCCAAGACACTCCAATCACTTTTGAAGGAAAAAGAACTTTTTGCCAAAGTGGTTGAGTTCTTTCCCTATCCAATCCAGATTTTTTCCCTTGACGGAACTGCGAGAATGATCAACAGGGCCGCGCTGGAGATGATAGGTATCAGAAGCATGGAGTCCCATGTGGGCAAATACAATGCTTTTGAAGATCCTATCGTGCAACATCTTGGTTTTATGGACCAGGTCAAGCAGGTATTGACTGGCAAGACCGTATACCTCACTGATTTCAATGCGCCCTATCGGGACATGATCCGTTATTTCAACGTGGTTGACAGGGATATACAGACCATCAGCTCAGATATTACATGTTTTCCTCTCGTAAACGCTGAAGAAGAGATAGAGTATTTTGCCGCTGTTTTTATATTTAAAAAGATATATAGGGGTAAAGAAGAAATTACCTGGGGCAAGCAATACATAAAAGACCATTGGCGGGAGCCATTTGATTTGGCTGCGACGGCCAAAGCCGCGTGCCTGAGTAAGGCGCAATTCATAAAACTATTTAAGAAGCATACCGGGGTTACGCCGCATGAATACTATATCAATTACAAAATTAGCAAATTGAAAGAGATACTGCTGGATACCAACCTGTCCATAGCCCAGGCATTTGCCGCCTGCAACATAGATTATAACGGCTATTCAGCGAAACTGTTCAAAAAGAAGGTCGGCGTTACCCCGTCTGAATACCGGAAAAGATGTCAATGCGGAATTAGTACATAAAAACTCGGGTGGTAAAGGAAAGCAGGGAGGCTAGCACGGAGTACCCGCCTCTTTTTTTATCAGAAATAACAATTTCTGTACTAATAATAATCATATACAGTATATCCTTAAAGGCGAACCCGAAACTAAAATATAAGCAGCAGTCTGAATGGCAGCGGTTTATGTTGGAGAGGTGCGTTCTTATGGGTGCGAGATCAAAAGAAAAGTTGCTTGAGGAAATGGCGGGAGTTCAGAGAATACTGGAGGAAAGAATACAGGTTCAGGGCGAAATGGTAAAAGACTATAAGCTGCTGTTGACAAATGAGGGGCTGTTTTCTCAAATAATCGATTTGTTCCCTTATCCTATCGCCATATTTACACCGCAGTATACGGTGGTTACGGCGAACAAGGCTTTTGTAGCGGAAACAAAAGAATTGGCTGAGAGCCCTGAAAAGGAAGTTGATTGCATCCTCAAATACAGAATTGATGACACCCAACTGGCCTCAGCGATCACGCGTGTCTTTTCAGGGGATACCTTCTACCTGGAAGGTTTGGAGAATCCATTTTCCATGTTTCCGGGAATTGCAAAACGAAGCGCTTCCGCGTCCGGCTATTACAGCAGGGCCGTGGTTTTTCCCGTTCCAGCCGATGACGACGAAATCACCCATGGTGTGATTGTATTTATGCCATAAACAGTTAAAAAACGGTTATACTATGGCCTGACTAATAAGCATGAAGAACGCCACCCTTCGGGGTGGCGTTCTTTCGGTTCTAACTACTGGCTCGTTCTCACATAATCGCCTATTTTCTTGTCCATGCTTGTTATGTGGTTTGTAAGCCAGTCAATAACCATTTTATTGGCGTTAAGTATTACCAGGATATTACCGCCGGATTTTTCATACTCGCTTTTCAGTTTGGCCAGCTTTTCGACAAAGCCTGCATGGGCTCTCTTCTGAGCATCAAGCTCGGGGTAGTTTATTTTTTGCATATAGGCTTCCTCATCCCTGAAGTGCTGTTTTGTGTACTCATCCAGAAAATTCAGCATGGTCTCGATGTAATCCCTGGCCCTTTTTTCTCTTCCGGCTTCAAACAACGCATTGGCCTTTTCAAACCATATTTTATGCTGGTTATCAATGTGTTCAACACCAACCGACAGGTTAGGAGTCCATACTATAGCCATGTAAAGCACCCCTCATTCAATTATTCTTATATAAATAATATGGTTATTTCCAGATAAATTCAATAGATTTTCAGGATAATGGCGTATTGTGTCGAAATACTGAAGACCTTGAGCCAATTTGCCAGCCAAAACTACATATAAACCTTAGTTGACACAGGTTAAAGCAGATGCTATAATGAGCGAATGTTAGCTAGTTAATAATTATGATCATAACCATTTACAGGATGATAGTTTATTTGGAATATGGCGGTGAGTGAATATATGGGCAATTATAAAGCAAATACGATCAACAACAAGAAGATCATACATCAATTGATAACCTTCGCAGTGAAGCATAAAAGAATCATGCAAAACTACCTGGATGAAACCGGCGTTTACCAGTCCCAGCACCGCCTGCTGATGGAAATCTCCCGTAACCCAAACGCTTCGCAGAAGGATATTGCACGAATAATGGATGTATCCGCGGCGACGGTGGCGGTATCGCTGAAAAAACTTGAAAAGGGAAGATATGTTAAAAGACAACCGGATGAAGGGGATAACAGACTCAATAAGATTACCATAACCGAAAAAGGAAACAGTGTTGTAGAAAAAAGCAAGAGGATTTTCGAAGCGGCAGACCGAAAAGTATTTGAGGGATTTACCGAGGAAGAGAAGTCCGCCTTGCTGGTTTTGCTTAAAAAGCTGAATGCGAACCTGGCCGGGATGGAAGACGAAATAAAGACAAGAAGGGGAAGGGACTAATACAATGAAACGTTACTGGAAATATATCAAGCCATATCTTCTCGCGTTTATAATCGGGCCTATATTCATGATCGTCGAGGTCATTGGCGAAGTGGTGATGCCCCTGTTATTAAGCAAAATAATAGATAATGGTGTAATAGACGGCAGGGGCGTTTCATATATCATAGCGATGGGTGTGACCATGGTCTTTACGGCGCTGTTCATGATGGCAGGCGGCGTTGGGGGAGCCTGGTTCGCCATAAAAGCAGCCTCAGGATTCGCCAATGACCTGAGGAAAGACCTGTTTATCCAGATCCAGAAGTTTTCCTTTGCCAATATAGATCAATTTAACACAGGGTCCCTGATTACCCGTTTAACCAATGACATCACCCAGATTCAGAACATGATCCAGATGCTGCTGAGAATGGGCTTAAGGGCGCCGGGTATGCTCATCGGCGCGCTCATAATGGCTTTTGCGCTGAATTTTAAACTGGCGCTGGTAATCCTGTGCGTCCTGCCTCTGCTTATAATCGCTATCTACTTTATAATAAAAACCGGCTTTCCCCGGTTCACAACCATGCAGAAAAAGCTTGACGCGCTGAATGTGACTACCCAGGAAAATCTGACCAATATCAGGGTTGTAAAATCATTTGTAAGGGAGCAGCATGAGGAAGACAAATTCAGAAAAGCGAATACCGAACTTAAGGACAGCACGATAAGAGCGATGAATGTTGTTATCTTTACTTTTCCCGTCATGATAATGGCAATGAATATCACTACCCTTGCCGTGGTGTGGTTCGGCGGGAACCAGATTATCGCGGGAAGCATGACTCCCGGTGTCCTTACCGCTTTTGTAAACTATATTGTCCAAATCCTCATGTCGCTGATGTTTGTTTCCTTCATTATACTGAACGGTTCCAGGACACTTGCTTCAGTAAAGCGTATTCGCGAAGTCCTTGAGACAGAAACCGACCTGACCGACAAGGAAGCTTTGCATAAGCATATCGGTGTTCAATACGGCAAAATCGAATTCAGGGAAGTTTATTTCAAATACTATAAAAACAATGAAAAGTGGGTTCTGGAGAACATCAACCTTGTAATAAACCCGGGAGAAACCGTGGGTATAATCGGTTCTACCGGCAGCGGCAAATCAAGCCTTGTGCAGCTTATCCCCAGGCTGTATGACGCGGACCGGGGAGAAGTGCTGGTTGACGGCGTGAATGTGAAAGACTACGCATTGAAGAATCTGCGCGACGATGTTGGTATAGTGCTCCAGAAGAATGTCCTGTTTTCCGGCACCATCAGGGAAAACCTCAAATGGGGCGACGAAAACGCGAGTGACGACGAGGTGCGGCGATGGGCAGAAAGCGCCCAAGCCCACGGATTCATCACCTCTTTTCCGGATGGGTACGAAACCGAACTCGGACAGGGCGGCGTCAATGTATCCGGCGGACAGAAACAGAGGTTGTGCATTGCCAGGGCGCTTTTGAAAAAACCGAAGATACTGATTCTTGATGACAGCACCAGCGCTGTTGACACCGCAACCGAGGCAAGGATCAGGGAAAGCTTCAGGAACGAGCTTGAAGGGACAACGAAGATAATAATAGCTCAAAGGATTTCTTCGGTTATCGACGCGGACAGGATTATCGTCCTCGATAATGGCAGAATTGTTGGTATGGGTACTCACGAGGAGCTGATGAGAAGCTGTGAAGCCTATTCCGAGATATATTGCTCGCAAAATGGCAGGAAGGTGGAGGCATCATGAGTCGTATCAGCCAAGAGAGAAAAGAATCATTACTAAGAAGATATGGAAGTAAGACTATAGATTCTAACGCCGTTACGGGAGGGATGAAAAAAGGTGGTCCCGGGGGAACGAAACCAGGCGGCCCAGGACCACGAAGGTCGGGCGGATTTGGCAGACCTGGACCGATGCGGGGAATATCGAGCTTTGGTAAACCCAGGAACGCATCGGCCATCATCAACAGGCTTCTTTCATATATCGGACGTGACAGGGTCAAGATCCTGTTTGTGTTTGCCTGCGTTCTGGTAAGCAGCCTGGCGGGTCTGGGCGGAACCTATGTTCTGAGGCCTGTTATTAATAACCTGGTATCGGCGGGATTTACAGCGGAAGAGAAAATAAGGAGCCTTGTCACAGGTCTTCTGGTTATGGCAGGCATCTATCTCGTCGGTGTTACATGCACATATCTGCAGCAGAGAATCATGATTAGGGTTTCCCAGAACGCCCTGGTTAAAATCCGGGAAGAGCTGTTTAGCAAGGTTCAGAAGCTTCCCTTGAAGTACCATGACGCCCATCCCCACGGAGATATTATGAGCCGTTTTACCAATGACCTTGATTCTGTGGGAGAGATGCTCAGCCATACCATGGTTCATATTTTTTCAGGCATTCTTGCCCTTATTGGCACTGTTGTTATGATGTTTGTCACCAATTGGATACTGGCACTGGTCACAATTGCGACAACACCTTTACTGGTCTATGCGGGCAGTGCCATCGGGAAAAGAAGCAGAAAATATTTCCTGGGCCAGCAGCAGGCGCTTGGCGCGGTTAACGGGTATATAGAGGAAGCCATTACCGGCCAGAAGGTCATAAAGGTGTTCTGCCATGAAGAGACGGCGGTGGAAGAATTCGCGTTCCTGAGCGATGAACTGCGCGAAAAGCAGATAAAGGCGCAGTTCTTCGGCGGCATTATGGGACCTGTAATGGGTAAACTGAGCCAGATAAGCTACGCAATTCCCGCTACTGTGGGCGGCATCCTTTGCCTGACAGCCAACTTTGATCTGGGCGGCCTTACTGTATTCACCGACTATTCAAGACAGTTCTCGAGGCCTGTCAGTGAACTCTCTATGCAGATGAACGTCATTTTCGCGGCATTGGCGGGGGCAGAAAGGGTATTTGAGGTAATGGATGAAAAACCTGAAACAAAGGACCCCAAGGACGCGATCAGGATCTGCTCCGAAGCTAACCGGTCCAAAGGGGCAAAAGTGGTAAAAGGTGAAGTGGCGCTAAAGAATGTAACCTTTGGCTATGTTCCCGGTCAGGTTGTATTGAAAAACATCAATGTCATAGCGAAACCTGGACAGAAAAATGCTTTTGTCGGGTCCACAGGCGCCGGGAAGACAACCATTACCAACCTGATCAACAGGTTTTATGAGATAGAAGAGGGAGAGATACTGATAGATGGCATCAATATCAAGAAAATCAGGAAGGATTCTTTGAGAAACAATATTGCGATGGTGCTCCAGGATACCCATTTATTCTCGGGTACGGTCAGGGAGAATATCCGTTATGGCCGCCTTGACGCAACCGATGAAGAGGTTGTGGCTGCAGCCAAAACGGCATATGCGCACTTCTTTATTGAAAGGCTGCCCGACGGGTACGATACGGTGCTGGACAGTGATGGCTCAAACCTTAGCCAGGGTGAACGCCAGCTTCTAAATATCGCGAGGGCTGCCATATCAAAAGCTCCTATACTGATACTGGACGAGGCCACCAGCTCGGTGGACACGAGAACCGAAAAATATATACAGCAGGGTATGGACCAGATCATGAAGAACAGGACGACCTTTGTCATCGCTCACAGGCTTTCCACCGTGCGCGACGCCGACCTGATAATAGTGCTGGAGCATGGCGAAATCATAGAGCAGGGAACTCACGAAGAGCTCCTTGCCCTGGGCGGAAGATATTATCAGCTTTACACAGGCGCGATTGAACTGGATTAGGGGTGAGCCAGGAAAGTGCCGGCGCGGCGAATAATTAACAGTTCAAAACACCAGATTAATCCTTTTCTTTATCCCGCTAAAGTGATATAATGAAAAAGCGTTTTAAGATTGATACGGGGGGATAAAGATGAAGAAATCTTTATTGAAGAAACTGTTATTGCTGCTATTGACGTTAGCCACGGTTCTTGTTCTGGCGGCTTGCGGCCAGTCTAAGGGTGACAGCGATTTAAGCTACGTAAAGAAAAATGGTAAGCTGATCATCGGCTACACCGTATACGAGCCCATGAACTATACAGATGAAAACGGCAACTTTACCGGTTTTGACACCGAGCTTTCGATCATTGTCTGTGAGAGACTTGGTGTTGAGCCTCAGTTTGTGGAGATTGACTGGAATACCAAGGAAGTGGAGCTGAACGCGAAGTCCATCGACTGCATCTGGAACGGTCTGACAATTAATGAAGAGCGTAAGGCAACCATGGAAATTACCAAGCCTTATGTGAAGAATGCCCAGGTGGTTCTGATGAAGAAAGGCTCTGCATATAACGGCACGGCTTCCCTGATAGGCAAAACAGTAGTGGCTGAGCAGGGCTCCGCAGGTGAGGACGCCATTAAGGCCGATGATAACCTTAAGCAGGCTACCTTTGTTCCCAAGAGCCTGCAGACTGAGTGCCTGATGGAACTGAAGGCTGGGACTGCAGACGCAGCTGTACTGGACCTGACACTGGCAAACACCATGACCGGTGCAGGCACCAGCTATGAGGATATTGAAATCGTAGATTACCTGGCTGAGGAAGATTATGGGGTAGCTTTCCGCAAGGGCTCTGATATTTGCGCTGAAGTGAACAAGATTTTCGACCAGCTTCGCGCGGACGGCACCATGGCTGCCCTGGCCGACAAGTACGGGCTTGACCTTGCTGACGCTGAATAGGCTTATGGTACATAGGTATGAAACTGGGGCAGGGGATCCCCCCTGTCCCGTCGCTTGTTTTCCGAGGTTAGACTGATATGAATGATTTTTCTGTAATTATCAGCCGGCTGTCTGAGAGCTTTTTGCTCAACTGCAGGCTCTTCGCATTAACCCTTCTGTTCTCGCTGCCATTAGGCCTTATTATTTCTTTCGGATCCATGAGCCGTTTCGGTCCGCTTCGGTGGCTGGTGCGGACATTTGTCTGGGTAATCCGTGGGACGCCGCTGATGCTGCAGCTTATTGTTTTTTATTTTGGACCGGGCCTGATGAGCATGGCTTTTAACTGGCCAAGCGGAAACTCCGGCCGTTTTGTCGCCGCAACGGTGGCATTTGTCATCAACTATGCCTGCTATTTTTCGGAGATCTTCCGGGGTGGCATTGAGAGCATATCACAGGGCCAGTATGAAGCGGGCCAGGTTCTGGGCATGACAAAGAAACAGATCTTTTTCAATGTTATATTGCTTCAGGTTGTGAAACGCATCATTCCTCCGGTTGGAAATGAAGTGATTACCCTGGTGAAGGATACAGCCCTTGCCCGCATCATCGCAAACAAGGAGATCATAATGATGGCAGGCGAATACAGCAGCAAAGGGCTTATATGGCCTCTCTTTGCCACGGGCATATATTTTCTTGCCTTTGTGGGAGCGTTAACCCTGCTACTTGACTGGCTGGAGAAGAAACTGAGCTATTTCCGCACATAAA
>JAAYFY010000070.1 GCA_012728015.1 Clostridiaceae bacterium
AGACTTAACAAGGCAAGGTTTGCCATGTTCATACTGCTGGTGGCCCTTATCACGGCCGCAATCATATTTATCGCAAAGGGCGGGTTTTCCGGGAACGGGGATAAATTGACCGCAGAAAATAGCCCGGCCCCTCCGGGGACAATAAACCAACCAGTGGGCAATGAACCTACCCCGACTCCTGAACCCACTCCCTGGCCCACACCCGATCCGATGCCCGAGGAAAGCACCGATCCCGCGGTCCTGGATGTTTCATGGCAGACACCGGCGGTTTTTGACGGACCCAACGCTTATCCCGAATATGCGTTTGAAGCTTTTGGCCAGAGGATCAAATACTGGGTATTCCGTTTAAACACGCCGCTGGCTGAATATAAGCCTGACTACGAGATATACTTCGGCTCTCCCGACCAGTACTCCTCCCTGGAAGGCATTACAGCATTCAGGGGCAACCATTACCGGGATACGGCCGCCTGGGGAACCAGGGACGTTAAGGAGAAGAAGCTGGAGATCGTGTGGACCCACGACCTGGGAGCCATCACGGCCGAGGGCAGCTACTGGCCCGGAACAGGCTGGACTGGCCAGCCACTGATCGTCCATTGGCCCGAGGCAGAGAGAAAGATCATGAACATAAAGCCCGAGTTCAAGGAGAAGGACCTGGTGGAGGTAATATACCCTGCCATGGACGGCAATATCTACTTCCTCGACCTGGAAACCGGAAAGCCCACCAGGGACAAGATCGAGGTCGGTTTCCCCATGAAAGGCACCGGGATGGTGGATCCCAGGGGATATCCCATACTCTACACGGGAATGGGGATCAATGAGAACAGCGGCAGGTTAACCGAGTTCAAATACAACATATTCAGCCTGATAGACCAGAAGCCCCTGTACTCCATATTCGGCCGTGACCCTATGGCCTTCAGGGAATGGGGGGCATTTGACGCTTCCGCCCTGGTGGACCGAAAGACCGACACATTTTTGGAAGTAGCTGAAAATGGCCTTATTTACAAGGTGAAGCTCAACACGCGTTACGACAGGGAAGCGGGCGCCATAGACATCGCCCCGCAGATCACCAAGTTCCGGTACCAGGATCTGAAAAACCCCGAGCAGGGCATAGAGAACTCCCCGGCTATATATAAGAACTATATGTATTTCTGCGATAACGGCGGCACCTTCATGTGCCTTGACATCAATACATTAAAGCCGGTCTGGATCTATGATGTGGGGGACGCCACCGATACGACCACGGTGATAGAGGAAACGCCCGAGGGCGTATTCCTGTACACGGCCAACGAAATTGACAAGAGAAGCCAGAACAACAGGAACCCAACCGCGCCCTGCAATATCCGAAAGTTCAACGCGCTGACCGGGGAACTGATCTGGCAGAAGGACTATGAATGCTACTACCAGTTTTATATCAACGGAGGCTCCCTGGGGACGCCCATCCTGGGGAAGGACGATATTTCCGACCTGATCATATTCCCCATCTGCTTCACCGGCTCGACAATGGATGGCAAGCTGGTAGCGCTGAACAAGAAGACCGGCGAGGAAGTATGGACAAGAAGCCTGAGGGCTTACAGCTGGAGTTCCCCGGTGGCATTCCGGGCAAACGATGGAAAGACCTACGCTGTTTTCTGCGACTATAACGGCGATATGCACCTTTTCGATCCCAGGACCGGGAAGGACCTTGATGTCATCAGCC
>JAAYFY010000071.1 GCA_012728015.1 Clostridiaceae bacterium
CGGGAACTTTCACCGATACGTACTCCGAGGCCTTGTAAAGGCCGGTACCGAACGGGAAGTCGGAGAGTTTTTTGCCCATCATGATCCGGGTTGCCATCCTGACCATGGGAATACCGGTCACCTTGCTGATATATGGCACGGTTCGGCTGGATCTTGGATTCACCTCTATAACATATACTTGGTCGTTGAAGACCACATACTGTATATTGACCATGCCTATAACGTTCAGGGCCCGGGCCAGCTTCTCGGTGTAATCCACAATGGTGTTCTTGATCTTAAAAGACAGGCTCTGGGGAGGGTACATGGATATGGAGTCGCCGGAATGGACCCCTGCACGTTCCAGGTGCTCCATGATACCCGGTATCAGGATGTCCTTCCCGTCGCAGATGGCATCCACTTCGATCTCCTTTCCCATCATGTACTTATCTATGAGAATGGGATGCTCCTGCTCCTCGCGGCAGATGATCTCCATGAACTCGGTTATGTCATCGTCGTTGTAGGCGATCTCCATGCCCTTTCCGCCAAGGACGTAGGAAGGGCGGACCAGCACGGGATAGCCCAGCATGTTGGCAGCTTCCAGCGCTTCTTCAAGGGTGAACACGGTTGTACCCTTGGGTCTTGGGATGCCCAGCTTTTCAAGCAGGGCGTCAAAGCGCTCCCTGTCTTCTGCGGCGTCCACATCCTCGGCCTTGGTGCCGAAGATATACACACCGGTGTCGGCAAGGGGATTGGTAAGCTTAATAGCCGTCTGCCCGCCGAATTGCGCGATTACGCCTTCCGGATTCTCATGTTCTATGATCTCCAGCACATCCTCGGTGGTGAGGGGTTCGAAATAGAGCCGGTCCGAGGTGTCGAAGTCGGTACTCACTGTTTCGGGGTTGTTGTTGACGATGATGGTTTCATACCCTTCTTCCTTAAGCCCCCATACCGAATGGACCGAACAGTAGTCAAACTCGATCCCCTGCCCGATCCGTATCGGACCCGAACCCAGCACGATGACCTTTTTGTTCTTTGTGGGTATGGATTCGGTGTCCTGGTCATAGGTGGAATAATAGTAGGGGGTTTGGGCTTCAAATTCCGCGGCGCAGGTGTCCACCATTTTATACGCCGGCCTTATGCCGGCCTTGCGCCTTCTTTTCCTGATGTCGCCGCCCTTTGCCTTCACATACCTGGCGATTACATCGTCCGGGAAGCCCATCTTCTTGGCCTTAAGCAGCACTTCATCAGTTAATGTTTCCAGGGTAAGGGACTTCAGCTTCTCCTCCATGGCCACGATGTTTCTGAACTTGCTCAAAAACCATCGGTCGATCATGGTGACTTCATAAATCTCGTCCAGGCTGAACCCTCTCCTTATGCATTCGGCAATCACCAGCAGGCGGTTATCATCCACATTCCTGAGGCTTGCCCGCAGGGTTTCATCGTCCATGTCCTTGCAAAGCGGTGTTTCCAGCGTGCGGACTCCCAGTTCCAGGGAGCGCAGGGCCTTCATAAGCGCCGCCTCGAATGAATTGCCGATGGCCATGACCTCACCGGTGGCCTTCATTTGTGTTCCCAGGGTTCTCTTGGCCTTCACAAACTTGTCGAAAGGCCATTTTGGAATCTTTATAACCACATAGTCCAGCGTTGGCTCAAAACAAGCGTAGGTCTTGCCCGTAACAGCGTTCCTGATCTCGTCAAGGCTGTACCCCACGGCAATTTTTGTGGCCACCTTGGCAATCGGGTAGCCGGTTGCCTTGGAGGCCAGGGCCGATGAGCGGCTGACACGGGGATTGACCTCTATGACCGCATATTCAAAGCTTTCAGGGTGAAGGGCAAACTGGACATTGCAGCCTCCCTCAACGCCAAGGGCTGAAATGATGTTCAGCGCGGCTGTCCGTAGCATCTGGTATTCCCTGTTGGAAAGGGTCTGGGAAGGTGCCACCACAATGCTGTCTCCGGTATGCACGCCGACCGGGTCAATGTTTTCCATGCTGCAGACAGTGATGACATTGCCCTTGCAATCCCGGATCACCTCAAACTCGATTTCTTTCCATCCCGCGACACATTTCTCTATCAGGACCTGGCGCACCCTTGAAAGGCGCAGCCCGTTGATGCCGATATCCCTGAGTTCTTCCAGGGTATGGGCTATGCCGCCGCCGGTGCCGCCCAGGGTATAGGCAGGGCGCACCACCACCGGGTACCCGATGCTCTCTGCAAATTCCAGGGCATCTTCCAGGGTGTTTACTACTTTGCTGGGGATGCATGGCTCCCCGATCCGGAGCATGGTGTCCTTGAACTCCTGCCTGTCCTCCGCCATCCTTATGGCATCAACGGCAGTCCCTAAAAGCTTTACCCCGTGCTCCTCCAAAAAGCCCGACTCCGCCAGCTCCATGGCCAGGTTCAGGCCTGTCTGACCGCCTAAGGTGGGCAGGATGCTGTCGGGCTTTTCCTTTCGGATAATATTCTTCACAACTTCGGCTGTAAGGGGCTCAATATATACCTTGCTGGCTATTTCTGTATCGGTCATGATGGTGGCAGGATTGCTGTTTACCAGGATACTCTCTATGCCTTCCTCACTAAGGGCACGGCAGGCCTGGGTTCCGGCATAGTCAAATTCTGCCGCCTGGCCTATGATAATAGGGCCCGACCCGATAACGAGAACACGTTTTATATCCTGTCTTTTGGGCATTTATGAACCTCCCTTTAACTCTTCCATGGTTTTAACAAAACTGTCGAACAGGTAGCGGGTGTCCGCGGGACCCGGCGAAGCCTCCGGCTGGAACTGTACCGAGA
>JAAYFY010000096.1 GCA_012728015.1 Clostridiaceae bacterium
ATCAACATCCGGTGTTTCAGTAGCTTCAGGCGTGGCTGGCGGGGTTTCCTCCGGCTCTGGCGTTTCGGTTTTTTCGTCGCCGGTATCGGTTATATCCCCAGTAATATCCTCAGTTTTATCCGCCGGTTCCTCCTTTCTCCCGCAGCCGGCAAGGACCGAGGTCAGAAGGATAAATGCCAGAAGAAAGGCAAGGGCTCTTTTTGCTCTTTTCATCGATTATTCCTCCAATAACCAGAATCAAAACACTCATTTCCTCTGAAAGGAAATATCTTACCCCGATTCTCTTTGTTTTTATATTCTATAAATGAGATTATGACATAAGATTCAGTTGAAGGCAAGTTGATCAGGGATTGCCAGGCCGCAACCGGTTTCTTAAAATCCACCAATTTTCATTGGGACATATCGCAGATTTTGTGATAAATCTCTACAAAATCTTTCTCTATTGTTAAAATATCTCTACACATCTTGACATAAATTGACCAAAGCGTTAAAATTCAAACATATAATTTATTTCTGGGGGGGGATACTTAAAATGAAGGCAACAGGAATGATCCGAAGCCTTGACCAATTGGGAAGAATCGTAATTCCAATTGAACTTCGCAGAGTATTGGACATAGAGATCGGAGACGGCCTGGAATTTTATTCCGACGATGATTCTATCGTATTGAAGAAATACGAGCCGGCTTGCATCTTCTGCGACAACGCGCGTGACATCAGGCAGTATAAGGGCAAGAATATTTGCGGCGAATGTTACGATCTCCTGAAAGAAGAATTATAAGCAATTGGTCTCAATGAAGAAGGGAACGTACAGTTATGGAACTGTACGTTCTTTCTATAAATGCAGGGAACCGGAACGGCGCGGGGCCATTCCGGTTTGCGGCAACTGTCGGTTTATTTCTGTTTCTCATGCTTGAACGCAGTTTTAAATTTCAGGGTTTCACCCTTTTTAGACTTGTCGGTTGCGTAGGTTCTGGATATACCGCCGACGCTGGCGGGATTTTCATTTTCTCTTTTAAGTCTTGGTGTTTTTCGTATTAATTTTTCATTACACAATGCCGGAGTTTCAAAGGACAGTTTTCTATCCTGCGTGGGGATCATATTCCAGTTGCCAGAGTATGACATTGATTCCGTGGATTTAGTTACGATTAACGGTGTTGAAGTGACCGTAGGTGAAGATTACGTTGTTGACCTTGTAAATGGAACGGTTACTTTTGATTCGCCACCGTCTGAAAGCACAAATAGTGTTGAGGTTACATGGACGAAAGAAGATGAAGATTTAAGAAACCTTATCACAAACTGCCTTTATTACGGTGGTGTTTATTACGCTAGATTCTGGATATTCGGCAATCCAAACCATAAGAACACTCGATATTGTTCAGGCGTGACTATGGCCGGTGCAAGTGACCCTACATATTGGCCTATGTATACCGATTCAGATGTGGGCGAGTATGAGATAACCGATATCAAAACGCAGTACGACAAACAGCTTATATTCACAAGCGGGGATTCTTCTGGGGCTTCTGCATGGTATTCCACCAACGAGAACTATATAGACCCTAACAGCGGGATTCATCAGACAATCTTCCCGGTGTTCCCTATTAGTGCAAAAGTTGGCAACGTGGCAAAAGGACAAGTCCAGATCCTTTTAAACAGTCCTGTAACCATATGGAAAGGCGTATATAAGTGGGTATCAACCTATGTAATGAACGAGAAAAACGCCGAATGGCTATCTAAGCGTGTTCAGCGTGACCTTGACGATTTAGACCTCACCAAAGCTATTACATGGGATTGGGACGATAAAGGGCTGTATCTGATTTGCATTGATAAGCGGATTTGGGTTTATAACTACCGTGTAGATGCGTGGTACATACTCGATTTGCCACATCAACCGACTTGCTTTATGACGGTTGAGAAACAATTACATTTTGGCACAACAGACGGACAGATAATGAGGTTTGACGAGAGTTTACCTACCTTTGACGGTGAAGAAATAATTGCTACATGGGATATGGGCTATAACAATTTCGGTGCGGATTGGTTAAGAAAGTCTATTCAATTAATGTTTATTTCAATTCTTCCGCTAACTTCAACCCATGTTGACATTTATCTTTCAACCGACAGAAACGCCTCAATGAAGTTTATTAAGACCGTTTCATATGGTTTAAGCAATTTCGATACATGGGATTTCTTAAACTTTTCATTCCAAACTAACTTCAGCCCACAGCCAAAGAAAGTAAACTAAAAGCGAAGAAAATAGACTACATGAAAATACGGCTTGTTTGTGGCGGTTTAGATGGCGCGGTTGTTTTATCTATCACGCTCCCGACACGCACAGGCGGCTTAGTTAAAAACAGATAAAGGGGTGGTTTTATGGCAATGACACCATATACAGGCGAGGTCGAAACAATCGCAAAAATAGGAACGACACCACAAGAAAGAGGAATGGACACGCCTGTTTTTGAGGCTCAGTTTAGCAAGGATTTAAAGGAATTTGTAGAGTGGTTCAACGATACCCACAAGACGGAGTTTGATGCGCATCCGGCAGAGAATGTGACCGGAAGTAATGGAGCACATGGGTTAAAGATTGAAACAGGTCAGTTTACTCCATTTATAACAGGTGTATCAGGAATAGGAACGTTTGAAGCTGTATATTCTACCCAAAACGGACGGTATCAGAAAATCAGCAATCGTTATTTTTTTGATATTGATATGCAGTTATCCAGCTATACGGGAAAATTTAGTGGAGCATTTAGAATAGGGGGTTTGCCAGCTCCATTAGCCTTACAAAGTGCCGCCGGTATAACAACTATCGAAAACTACATATTCGATAGCAACGCTGAATTCCTTGCCTTGACCATAACCGGAACCACAATAGCAGTTAACCAAATACGTGACAACAACACAGTAGTTGGAACTACAACCGCAAACCTTGGACAGAATTTCCACATCAGGTGTTACGGTGAATACCTGGCCGCAGCATAATCCTTGATTAAATTTTACCATTCGAGGCAAAATGTAATTGGGGGTGTATTATGAGAAAAGCTGTCATAGGATTTATATTTGGGGCATTTTTAACCCTGTCAATTGGTGTTGCAGCAGTACCAGAGATCCTGTCAGCACGATTCACCGATGACTCGTTCATATACAACGGTCAGGAATACCCTATGAGGATAGCGGCCATAAAAGCCGCTGACGAGCAATGGGCATCCACCTATATCAAAGTGGCTGACATGGCCAAAGCACTGGGCGGCAGGGCTTACAGCACCGGTAC
>JAAYFY010000008.1 GCA_012728015.1 Clostridiaceae bacterium
GAAGGTTTTTCAGGCCATGCCGACAGGGACGGCCTGCTGGAATGGATCTCAGGGTTTCGGAAGAAGCCGGCAAGAGTATTCCTGGTCCATGGTGAAGAGGATTCCAAGGAGGCTTTCGCCAAAATTGTCAAGGATACCCTGGGCTACGACTGCACCATAGTAAGAGGAAATTCAGAATACACCCTTTCAAAGGATACCGTGATCTCGGTGGAAGAAGCCATGATTGAAAGAATTTCACCGGAAGCCCTGAGGCAGATAAAGAGCAGGATTTCCTCCATCCATGACGACCTTGAGAAAATACTCTACCATACGCATCTTGCCGTGGGAAGCGGGCTATCTGCCCAGCAGATTATAGAGATCGGGAACATCGTGCTGGAGCTTGAAAAACACACCTTAAA
This sequence comes from Clostridiaceae bacterium, assembly GCA_012728015.1. Classification (GTDB taxonomy): domain Bacteria; phylum Bacillota; class Clostridia; order DSM-8532; family DSM-8532; genus Thermoclostridium_A. The sequence goes on from JAAYFY010000008.1 coordinate 399, forward strand.
CCTTGGATCGGCAGTCACCCGGGAGGATCGATAGTGACCAGGAAAGCATAACATGATTTTCAGGGCTTTATACAGGTAACAGATCAGTCCGACATGAAACGGAACGATCCGGTATCGTTCCGTTTAGTGCTTGTAATTAGGGTTTATATGAGAAGCGCGGGGAATTGATCATGCGGTTTATATTATTGTGTTCGTGTGTTTTTGTGATTGTTTACGAAAGAAAGGAGTCAGCAGTTTGTTACGTCAACGGGACAGCATAAAGAATTCGGTTAAAAGATTCTTTGGCCAGGAAATGGGGCAGGAGATCGTGGCCATTACCTGGCCTGCATTCATAGAACTGGTCCTGTCCACCCTGTTTGGCATGGTGGACATGATAATGGTCGGACAGCTGAGCTCGGCGGCTATTGCAGCAGTCGGGCTCACCAACCAGCCTTTTTTTCTTCTATTGTCGGTATTTGCGGCCGTAAACGTGGGCACAACCACTTTAGTGGCCTGGAATATAGGTGCGGGTAAGGTATCCAGGGCATCGGACGCAACACGTCAGATCATAGTGTTAAATGTCTTTCTGGGGCTCATTATGAGCATAGCGGGAGTATTCCTGGCACCGTATGTCGTCACATTTATGGGCGCCAATGAGGACACATTCCGGGATGCCACCGTATACTTCCAGATCGTCGCAAGCGGCCTTATGTTTCAGGCTGTTACCATGGGTATCACCGCATCTTTAAGGGGTGCCGGCCAGACCAGGGTCCCCATGTACTACAACATCGGCAGCAACCTTTTAAACGTCTTTGGCAACTACGTGCTGATCTATGGAAAACTGGGCTTCCCCAAATACGGGGTTACGGGAGCGGCGATTTCCACTACTTTGTCCAGGATTGTAGCCTGCGCAGCCGCCCTGTATATCGCCTATTCCGGGAGGACCCGGATACAGATCAACAGGTTAGGAAGGTTCCGGTTTGATTTCAAGGTAATCAGAACTGTTATGTCCATAGGTATCCCTTCCGCCCTGGAACAATTTCTAATCCACAGCGGGCTCATGATGTTTGCCCGTACGGTTTCAGGGCTTGGGACCACTCACTTTGCCGCCCACCAGATCGGCCTTAACATCTCAGGCCTGTCCTTTTCACCCAGCATGGCATTCGGCGTGGCGTCCACCACCCTGGTGGGTCAAAGCCTGGGCGCCAATGATAAGGAGCGGGCTAAAAAATGCGCCAATGCGGTCCACCACATGGCCATGGCCGTGGCCATATTTGTGGGACTGAACTTCGTGCTGTTCTCACATCCCATGGCAAGGCTGTATAACAAGGAGACCGAAGTGGTTGCGCTTGCCGGCACGGTTCTAAAGATACTGGCCCTGGCCCTGCCCGGCCAGTCCACACAGCTTTCCATCGCAGGAGCCTTAAGGGGCGCGGGGGATACCATGTATCCGCTCTATGCTTCCGCTTTCGGCATATGGGTCTTCCGGGTGGTTGTCGCATATATCTTCGTGCATGTGTTTGGCTGGGGACTTGTGGGAGCCTGGGTAGCCCTGGTTCTGGACCAGACCGTAAGGGCTTTGATAGTCTATGTAAGGTATCGTTCCTGCAAATGGCTGGACGCCAAGGCCAGGCACTCCCGGAGGAATGAGCTGAAGGCCGATGTTTGAAGGTAGAATTGTAAGATAAGAAGCTGAACATCTGATCTAGGGGATGGATTTGAGCCAGTTTTTAGAAATTGAAAGGGGCAGGGATAACCCGCTGCCCCGATTTTATTATCGCTACCCCTATTCATTTGTTTTCACTATACGCGATAAAGACCTGCTTACTCTCAGAAACTCGATAATGCCTGTTATCATTAAGGGAAATGCCAAAATGATAAAAACATATCCGATAACAGTTATAACAGGGGTAGCTACAAGCTTGATCATTCCGGTACCTGAAGCAACAAGACCAATGAAGGTCCTGAAGTAGGCAAGAATCGTTCGTTTATTTGCCAGGATAGTTCTATCCAGCGCCAGGTAGTCGCGCAATATCATTTTATCATTGAATTCTGAATAAAATCGCATTACTGATTTCTTCATTGGCGATACCCCAACTAATCATCAAATATAATTGCTACTTTTAAATCACCATACTTTCCGGTTGCGTATTCAAAAGCGGTTTCCCATTTTTCAATGGGGAAGGTACTTGAAACCACGCCGTTGGTCTTAAGCTTGCCGTTGGCTATATTCTCTATGACAAAGGGATAACAGTACGGGCTCAGGTGGGAACCTAAAACATCCAGTTCCTTGCGGTCACCGATGATGGACCAGTCCAGAAGTGTAGGTTCCGAGAATACCGAGAACTCCACGAACCTGCCCAGTTTGCGTATCATCTTCATTCCCTGGACAACCGATGACGGATGGCCGGTAGCCTCGATGTAGACATCACACCCGTAGCCGTTGGTGAGTTTCATAATCTCTTCCACAACGTCGACCTTTGAAGGGTTCCAAACTATGTCGGCACCGAATTCCTTTGCCTTCTCAAGCCTTTCATCCTTAAGGTCCAGGACGATAAGTTTTTTGGGGCTGCGCATCGTCGCATAGGTCACCATGCCCAGACCCAGTGTTCCTGCGCCCGACAGCACCACGATATCCTCGCACTGTATCTGCGCCCGGTCCACACAATGCTTCGAGCAGGCATAAGGTTCAATAAGCAGGGCAGACTCCAAAGGAATCTCCTTGGGAACCTTATGTATCACGGAGTTCCTGACCGGTATACGGACATATTCAGCCATACCGCCGCAGTAATCCTTAAAGAATCCATAAATCCTGTGGGGCTGGCACATCCAGTACTGTCCGCTGTTACAGAAGCGGCATTCACGGCAGGGGGCTATCTGGTCAACAGCTATGCGTTCACCAACCTGGTACCCCTTTACGTTTTTCCCCACATACGCGACAACACCTATGAATTCATGCCCGGGTATGAATGGAGGCTCCACCCAAGAGGGCTGAATATCGTCTCCCCAGAACATGGCAGCACCATGCTGGCATTTCAAGTCACCGGCACAGATACCGCAGCCTTCTGTTTTAATTAAAATGTCGTCATCCCCGCATTCCGGCACCGGATATTCGGGCTCATACCTGTAATCGTCTGCGCTGTACGCAACCAGCGCTTTCATCGTCTTTGGAATTGGCATGGCTTAAAGTCCCCCCGATAATAACAGATTTGGCAAAATTGATAAATATTTAACTTGATTATTCAAGTACATTATAACAATCGACGAAACCAGAATACAATGCTAAATATTTACGATTTCTTTTCCTTTTCTATGATGTTTTTGCTTTATTATTGACTATCAACATGCGGGTGTTATACTTCAATGGTGCGACATAATAGACCTTTCATGTATCTGTGAGTACATTAGTGTCCCGCTTTCCATACATCTTTTCGGACATACGGGACCAGTCGCATGGCAGCTTTCATCATGTTTACATGCTTCGTACCGACATAATTCCGGTAGATGTCTGTGGGTGCGGAAATGACTGAACTGATCTATTCAAAAAACATTAAGCATATATTTCACACCGATGTTCCAGTCGTGGGGGAACCCACAGGCTTTACTGCGCCATGGCATCGGCACGCAATGGAGCTGGAACTCTCCTTCCGGAGCGTGCCGCCATGGGCGGTATGGCTCAGACCTGGATAGCCCGTCCATGGCCTGCTATGACAACCATGGCGGGGAGCAGACTGTAAAGGTGATGTATCTCTGTTCTTCGAAGTGGGTAATATAGACAAGGGCGCATGGCCATGGGCCGGGGGCGGACACCGCCGCGGCGCTGGCCTTGGAAGATGCGGATATTAAGAAGCTTTTACGGCATTCTGACAGCAAAGGACTGAAGTGGTTTTTCACAGCTTTTTTGGAACTCTGACAGGAATTCGGATCGGTTA
>JAAYFY010000072.1 GCA_012728015.1 Clostridiaceae bacterium
AATTCCTTAGTCCTCTGATGCTGGGGATTGGAAAAGAGTTCCTGCGGTGTATTCTCCTCTACGATCCTTCCCTCGTCCATGAACATCACCCTGGTTGCGACCTCCCTGGCAAAGCCCATCTCATGGGTTACTATCACCATGGTCATCCCTTCGTTGGCAAGCTGCTTTATAAGGTCAAGCACTTCCTTTACCATCTCCGGGTCGAGGGCGGATGTAGGTTCATCAAACAGCATAACCTTCGGGTTCATGGCCAGCGACCGGATTATGGCAATGCGCTGTTTCTGCCCGCCCGAAAGTGTTGAGGGATAGGCATCGGCCTTATCCTCAAGGCCAATCCTTTTTAGCAGACGCATGGCGTTTTCCTTCGCCTCATCTATTATCTGCCGGCGCGTTTTGGTTATCTCGTAAAGAGGCGCTTTTTCCCGGGAAAACAGGTTCTTTATTCTTATGAAGAAGTTTTTGAACTGCTTAGCCCTAAGATCATGTATTCCCAGGTATACGGGAGCAAGCATGATGTTTCCCAGCACGGTTTTGTTATTGAAAAGGTTAAACTGCTGAAACACCATCCCCATATGCCGCCGGTAGATGTTGATGTCTACCTTCATATCCGCGATGTCAACGCCTTCGAATATGATTGAACCGCTTGTGGGATCCTCAAGACAGTTGAGACATCGCAGAAAGGTGCTTTTCCCGCTTCCGGAAGGGCCTATGATGGCAACCTTTTCACCCTCTTTAATGGTGGTGGTGATGCCCCTTAAGACTTCCAGGCTGCCATAGTTTTTTTTCAGGTCAATTACGTCTATCACTTTTTCTCAGGCTCCTTTCCATCATCCTGACGAGGAAAGCGATGGCCATGACCATAACTAAATAGATCAGCGCCATGACAAGATAGGGGACCATGAACTCGTAGCTGTTCGTACCGATATAGTTGAATGCCACATACAGGTCGGCAGCCCCCACAAAGCTCACCACCGATGTTTCCTTGATCAGCACTATAAACTCGTTGCCCAGTGTGGGAAGGATGTTTTTAACGGCTTGTGGTATCACAACCTTCATCATTGAAACCCGGTAACTCAGGCCGACAGCCCGGGCAGCCTCCAATTGACCGGAATCCACCGACATGATGCCGCTCCTCATTATCTCGGAGACATAAGCCCCGCTGTTCAGCCCGAATACAATGACACATACCTGGAGAGCGGGAAGGTTCACGCCAATAAGAGGCAGGACCACATAGTATGCCACCAGTAGTTGTACTACAATAGGCGTTCCCCTGAACAGACCCACGTAAAACCTGCAAAACCTGTTCAGAATCCGCGGCAGCCGCTTGTACTTCGGAAATACCTCCACGATGGCTATGAGGGTTCCTATGATTATTCCTATGACAAGTCCCAAAACAGCGATATACACCGTGTTGCGAAGCCCTGTCAGGACTCTCTGGTATCCGTCATACTCGTAGAAGACTTCCCAGAAACGTTCCAATTTTTTACTGAAGCTACCCATATCATTTCCCTTTTCGCCACAATACCCCGCGGTCATTAGCGGCGGGGTATTGCATAATTATAAATCCTCATAATTAATTATATACTACTATTCCATCATGTCCAACTATTTCATCGCGTTGAAGGCTTCTGCGATCTTGTGGGCAGGCGCTTCATCTATTACGACTAATTCTATGTTGCCGTTGAGCATATCCTGAACAGCCAGTGAGCCGGCCTTGTAACCCACGCACTTAACATCGTAGCCTGTGAATCCCCATTCCTCATCGCCTTCAACATATAACTGGCCGGTGGTACCGTTCTGCACGCCAACCTGGGTGGTGGGCTTGAGGTTATTCATCACATTCTCCACGTCTTCAGCAGTTTTGCAGTTATCAAACCTCTTGTCGCTCGCCTTGACAATAATCATCTGAGCTGCGTCATAGTATTTATCCGAGAAGTTGACATACTGCTTTCTCTCTTCCTTGATGGTAAGGCCGGCCATGGCAATGTCCGCCTTGCCCTGACCTACCGAAAGGCAAACGGCATCAAAATCCATGTTGCTGATAACGAGTTCTTTCCCCAGGTATTCGGCCAGCAGTTGGGCTATCTCCATATCCACTCCGTAATACTTGTCCCCCTTCATATACTCAAAGGGTTCGAAAGCCGCGTTTGTAGCAACAATAAGCTGGTCCTTGGACTCGTCCAGTTCGGCAGATGTTACCGGCACGGGCTCACCGTCGCCAAAATGGTTGTTGAGTATTTTGTCAAAGGTGCCGTCCGCCTTAATCTTGGCAATAAACTCATTCACCTTTTCAAGCAGTTCCGGCTGGTCTTTGTTTACGCCAAAAGCATATTCCTCCTGTGTCAGCGGGATGTTAATGACCTTGACCCCTGAGCTTTCGCCACAGCCTGACAGTACAACAGCCATCATTGCAACAATAATCAATAGAGCTGTAAATTTTTTCATATAAATCTCTCCTTAATCCAATGATGCATAATTATGCATAAGGGCTGCATAACTCGTATATTTATAAATTACCTTATCCCTGGACATTTGTCAATACAAAACCCGCTGAAAATGAATATTTATTCTTATATTATTAATAAGCCACCTCTGTCATTACAGAAAAACAAAGTAATCCCCAGGAACTGTCATTGGAAGCGAGTGATAACGAGCGTGGCAAGATGTCATTCGGTTCTCTTGACGGTACCGCGCCAGTTGGATATGATGAATCTGACAACTGCCGGTAGGGAGGATTTGTCTTGTCCTGCTATTTCGGAGATGCGCTGTGTACCCTGACCACTCTCCTGCTAATGGGCGTTATTGGTTTTATGGGTGTTACCATAGCTTATCGCAGAAGGATATCCCTATGGGGGAAAAGGGTGGCGATCCTTTCAGCATGGGGATTTACAGCCTGCGTCTTTGCCGCGGCCAGGGACGGCTATCACCTGTCGGTACAGGCATCCGCCAATCCGGATGTACCGCCGGGTCTTTTTGCCGCGGACACCGCCCAGTCGATACTTGGAAGCCTTGGAGGAGCTATTGCAATCCTTTGCGCTCTTTTATGCTTATTCATCAGGAATCAGAAATTCCGGAAAGCGGTTTTTTTCGTAATATCGGCCATTATCGCGGCTAAAATCCTCCTGGTTGAAATAGCGCGGACGGGTTTGTAAGAAGAATACAGGTAAAACCGTATGATAATCAATATAGGAAAGGAATCAGTTTATGGGCAGCGAAAATCAAAACAGCAGCGTAATAAACAATGGCAACAAGACCGAGATAACATGCGATGCGGCCATTATCGGAGGTGGTCCTGCAGGCTATGTCGCAGCGATCCGTTGTGCCCGGAACGGGCTGAAAACCGTTTTGATCGAGAAAAACCGTCTGGGTGGAACCTGTCTAAATGAGGGCTGCATTCCCACAAAAGCCCTTGTCTCTGTGGTTGGCTTTTTAAGCCAGCTTAAGCGGGCCGATGACTTTGGGATCTTGGTCCAGGGCTATCAATACTCTCTGGAGAAGATAAGGCATAAAAAGCAGCAGATAGTTTCCTCGCTGGTTCAGGGGATTGAATTCCTGATGAAAAAGAACAAGGTGACGGTTATCCCCGGCAAAGCAGTTGTTGCGGAAGATGGCCTGCTCGACATAGAAGGCAGCCCGCAAAGGGTCCGCTATAAGCATTTGATACTGGCAACCGGATCGGTCCCTGTTCCGATTCCCATACCTGGCGCCGACGCACCAGATATCCTTGGCAGCAAGGACCTGCTGGAGCTTGAGGAGGTCCCCGGATCCCTTGCAATTATCGGCGGGGGGATTATCGGGATGGAGTTTGCTTTTATCTATGCCGCCCTGGGCTGCGAAGTCCATGTAGTGGAGGCCATGCCTCAAATCCTGAACCTGGTAGACCCCGATGTGGCTTCGATAGTAAAAAGGTCGGCCCGGAAGATGGGTATTGCGATCCTCGAATCGGCCCGTGTTTTGAGCATTGAAACGGCTCCCGACGGGAAAAAACTGATAAGTATGGAGCGGAAAGGGAAGCAGGGATCCCTTGTTGTACAAAAAGCGGCTATTACCGCAGGTCGCAGGGCAAACCTTGAGGCTGTTGATCTCGGTAAGTTAGGCGTTGAACTCAACGACAAAAAGGATGGCATCAGGATCAATGAGGTTATGCAGACCACCAACCCCGCGGTATACGCTGTAGGGGATGTGACAAACCTGGTAATGTTGGCCCATGCCGCGTCCCGGCAGGGAATCATCGCCGCGGATCATATTGCCGGAAAGACGGGTGGGCTGGACCAGCGTCCTGTTCCCAGCGCAATATTCACCTGCCCCGAAATCGGCCATATAGGGCTCACTGAAAAGGAAGCCAGGGAAAAGAATATGGACCTATTGGCAGGAAAGTTCACGTTCCGGGCCAACAGCAAGGCCGTGGCCATGCAGGAAGCAGAGGGATTTGTAAAGGTCATCGCGGACAAAGAAACGCGCATGATCATTGGGGCAACTATAATAGGCCCTGGTGCAACCGAGCTCCTCAGCCTTGCTTCAACCCTTGTGACCTGCGGTATAACCATCGACCAGGCAGCACAAGTAATCTTTGCCCATCCTACCCTGTCGGAGGCAATGTCCGAGGCCATACTGGATATGACAGGGGAAGCGATTCACATTGCTAACTGACCAATCTTGAGGTTGGAAAAAGGCCCCTGTGAGCACAGAGGCCTTTTTGAATAATTAATTGAACTCTTAATTGAACTCTATTGTTTGCTCCAGAAGAGCTGATCATTGATATAGATGGCCTTGACCTTCTCCGCATCCAAAACTGGGCCAGCTTTTTTCTGGCTCTGGCATGTTTGGTGGCTACAGTATTTCGGTTAAGCTCAAATCTTTCGGCCAGGGATTTAACCGGTTCCGAGAAGACGTATCTTCTTATAAAGAGTTCCCTGTCCGGCTCATCCAGCCTGTTGATTGCAGAGTTGATGGACTCCATGGTTTCAATCTGCTCCAGGTCCTGGCTGCATCCTTCAAGACCAATCTCCAAATCCAAAGGCAAGTCATTGCGATATCTGGAATTCCTTAGTTTATTCAATGTCATGTTTTTAGCTGTCTTTGCCAGATAAGGCCTTAAGGAATCGGATTCCAGAACGATGCTCTCCCTGTTCTGCCAGATCTTGATAAAGACATCCGACGCCACTTCCTCAATATCCTCATTGGCAAGGCCAGTACCCGCAACCCTGCAGACAATTGCGGTCACATACCTGGAATACCTGTCGATCAGTTTCCCAAAGCTTTTTACATCGCCCTGACCTACCCTGGATAGAAGCTCCCTGTCATCCACCAAAACACCTCCTCTTTTTCTTCGGTCATATATTAAGACACGTAAGATACGCCGAATATTTCAAAATAATAATAAGAACAGGATATCCTGTTCTAATAACTCTGACATTTCTATTTCATTCCCAAGCCTGATTCCACTTTTTCTTTCACAATTCTGCGCTTGGCCAGCGTTCTTCGGAACATCTCATCGAATACCCCGGGCAGCATCTCATCAAAGACCTTTACGCCCTCTTCGGTTATCCCGCCCTTTGTGGCCACCCTTTCAATCATCTCATCAAAGCCCATGCTTTTCTCGACAAAGAGCTTTGCTGTGCCGTACAGTGTCCTTATGATCATCTCTTCCGCATCTTCCCTCGTAATCCCGCTGCCCTGCCTCATGGCCGAATCGGTGAGGTTCCTGAAGATGGCGGCTATAAATCCGGGCATGCAGCTTGTAAGCTCAGCCGCAAGTTCCAGGCCTTCCTCCCTTACTGTCTTTACGGTGCTTATGCCCCCCAAAAGCGTTTCGATAAATTGCCTTTCTTCCTCCGACACAGAATCGGAATGGCATACCAGGGATATGCCGTCCATTGCCTCGGAGGTAAGGCTTGGGGTAAGCTTTGTCACCTTTGCTCCCGAAACCTCCTCAATAAACTTCATGGGCACGCTTCCCGCGATGGATATGATATTTGTGTCCGGGGTTATATAAGGCTTTGCTTCAAGAAGCACTTCCTTTACCTGAAGCGGTTTTACACAAATAAAGATGTATTTTGCTTCGCGGACAGCCTCGCAGTTGTCTTCAGTAACATTGATTCTCCCCCAAAGGTTTTTTATATCCTGCAATTTGCTCTTTGTCCTTGTGGATACGATCATCTCCTCCGGCTTTATCCGGCCCGACCTGATCAAAGACGCCACCAGCATGCTCCCCATGCTTCCATAACCGATTAATCCGACCTTGAGCATTTTCTACCATCTCCCTGTTCAAATCCATTCGGACCAACACGCATCATGAAGATTTCCAGTTATTATAACATAAATACAGCATTCGAAAAACATTGCCGGTCCGGGGCGCAGGACTATCCAACCCGCCTGTTGATCAGCCAAAGCGCCGGAAAAAGGCCGCTCAATCCAGAAAAAAGCCCCCGGAGCTATTCCGGGGACTTTCATTAATTCGTTGGCTGATCAGTCGCCGAATTTATAGGTATTCCGCACATCGTACGCCTTTACCAGGAAGGTGATGGCTTCCTGGCGGGTGCAGGTAGCGGTTGGCAGGAAGTTGCCCTTTCCGTCACCAGCGGTAATATTGTACTTTGCCATAAACTTGGCCCTTTCTATCGCATAGTCGGCAAACTGCGCCTGGTCCTTGAAGTCGGGCTGGCCGCTTATGTCTATTATGATATTCGGGTAGCATGCCTGGAGTGTCTTTACAATCATGGTAGCCATCTGCTGCCTTTGCAGCAGCCCATTGGGCTCAAACCTGGTGCCGTCGCCAACACCGGCAGTGATATTCACATTGGCAGCCTTCAGGATCTCAGGATTATTTGTATCAAGGAATTTCTTATCACCTACTGTAGCTTTCTTGCCAGTCAGCATTTCATAGAACTTAACTGCTATTTCCGCGAACTCTTCCCTGGTAATGGGCAGGGTCATATCCTCGCCGGTCAACCTGTCGGTTATAATGCCAAGGTCCCAGGCTTTCTCAAGGTGCGTTTCTGCCCAGGGAGAAGCCTTGGAATAGAAGAATTCCTCAACGCCTATCGCAGCCGTATTGGAAAACGGTGAGTATACCAGGTTTTCATACTCCTCATATGCATACATGATCCTTAGGTAATAGGTGTTTTTCTCTACCTCAATACGATCCACGTATTCTTTTACAATAGCATCAAATTCGAGTTGGTTTGTAAAGGGGTCGGAACTCCACCAATCATGGCTTATGGTTTCCGAAATCCACTTGCCGTCGCCAACCTTCATGTCAACCTTGACCTTGATGGGGTATTTCTTATTGGCTTCAATAACCGATTTGGGATTGGTCCAGGTCAGGTAGAAATAAGGCAGGCCGGTCTCCTGTCTTACCTTGACCTCAACCTTGATATCGGCAGGCGCCTCAAGGGATTTTAATGTTTGAACCCCGGCGCTTCCTCCGATGGATACTTCTTCGGACCATGGGGATGTTACGTATTCCCCTTTGTCATAGTCGTAGAAAGCAAACCGGGCCCGGAATGTGTACTTGTTCTTCGATAAATTGATCTCTTCTTCGCTGCTGTATCCAAAGTCCCAACACACGAAATTTTCTTCCTGGACATTGTTATCATCCATAAATGTGTTGCCCACAAGCCAGACAAACTGACTGTCAATACCATCGCCTATATCATAGGTATCTTCCGTCACCACGGGGTCATCATAGTGCCATGGGCCGTCATTGACCTTATAGTCCACGCAAACTATCAAGTCTCCATGTCCACTATATCTCTCCATCGCATCAACGACACTTTGCGGGATTGTGTAGCGGTACATGATTGCCCCGCTCACCCAACGGAGGCTGGGAAACTGCGGGGCCTCCAGGGTTGCCGGAGCGTCCGCAAAGGCGACAATCCCGGCCGGAATCAGCAGGCAAATTGTCAGAAACAGTAAAACAAGCTTTTTCATGAGCAAAGAACCTCCTTGTATTTATAATTTCATTCCGGAAACCAACGTTATCCGGCTGATTCATGACAAGTGAGCAGTCCTTAAACTGTTAATCGTCAGGCCTCTTACAAATTCCGGTCCAATGGCGCTGGCAGAGGAGCCATTAAATTACAGCATCGTTTGGTCACATGCGGATGTTCCCATTATCAGGGTGTTTTTTCCATTTGTATATAATAAAAATTATTAAAAAAAGTAAGAAAGTTTGCTTTTTTCTCTCTCTTTCTCTCACAGGTTCTGTTCTCCTGAATATCCTGCCGGCACAGCCTTTGCATGCGGATGCATTTGATGAAAAGGCAATGGATCTGCAGCATGTATTAACCGCATAACAGAAGTCGGAAAGACACCTGTTCCGCTTATCCGGAATACTCTGTTATCAGGTGCAAGCCATGTACTCAGACACATTCATGGCGAGATTCACCGTTTCGCGGGAAGTGACGGGAGATGCACGGGAAGGCTTTCCTTCGTGCGGTCTTTATATGCCTGGGGATAATCGGGTTCATCATGGTTTCCCTTGGAATCGTGCTGCTGGTACTGGCGTACCCTGTGATGTTTGTAACAACAGGCCTGGTCGTCCTGGGCATGGGTCAATTGGTTGCATTCTGCTGCCCGCGCCAGGAGAAGCGGGTATTACTCAACATAATCATACTCAACCTGGCCCTGGTTTTCCTGATGACATCCGGCCTGGCATCCTGTCTCCGGACAGACGGGTTTTCCAGGGTGACGGGCATCCTGTGCTTTTCCCTGGGTTTGCTGGTCAATGCGTCATTCAACGCGTTTTTAGCCATATGGATCGCTCTTGATGCCGGATGCGAAAAACAGAATATTTTTGACAAAAAAAATGACGAACACCTGGATGCCATTATCCGCGCCAAGCTGCCGAAGCGCAGGTACAAAATACGTAACCGATGAGAATATCTGACTTACACACTCTAAGTGCTTGTCTAATATATTGGTATTGAGAGAAGTTTTCTTGGAGGTGTTGTTATGGACGAAGTAAGAAGATCCTGTAAGCGCCCGGTCCTCATAGCTTCCGGCATACTTGGGTTTCTGCTGATTGTTTTCGGCGTGGTTCTGCTCGGTCTTGGCATTGGCGTTGATTTTATCATTATCGGAACAATCATCGCAGGAGTCCTCTTGCTGCTGCTTCTGGGCGTAAGCCACTTCCTTCGCAACAATAGGATACTGTGCTTCGCACTTGTGCTGGTTGCACTATTCCTGATCATCGGCGGTATCATCGCCCTGCCGGGAATCATCGGTTTAACCTCGATAGGACTCGGTGTAGTCGCTGCAATACTGGCAGTACTCTGTCTCAATTGCTTCTGATTACCGTTGATGAGATTATACTTCAAGGGTGCTTGGCACCCTTGAAGCCTTTATTGATCGGCCGTTTTATCCGGGCTTTCATGCCTGTCCGGACCCCAGAGCTTTTTACTTTTTACATATATGTAGCCGACTGCCGTAATTACCAGAGCACTTATGGCATCAACGATTATGTCCTCCATGGTGTCGATCAGGGCATCCCGACCTATCAGCGGTGTGCCATCCTTAAGCATGTATTTCTGCATGTTAAGGCCGAGTATGGAATCTATTACAAATTCATAGATCTCCCATACAGCCCCGATTGTGAGGGCGAAGCAAAACGCGAAAACCGATGCGAAAAACGGGCTCAGATGCAGGTTTATCCCCTTTTTGTCATTGAGCATTATAACGATTGTAAAGCCCAACGCTCCCAGCATGGCGCCGCTGAATGCATGAAGTATCAGATCCCAGAAGGGTATCACATAATAGAAGTCCCGTACCTCTCCAAGATAGATGGCACAGTAAAGGAAGATAAAATATAGCACATACATAAAATTTGGTATGCCGATGGACCATTTCCGTTCAATCACTGAAGGAAGCATCATAACCACAAGTCCAAGTATGCACTGGAGCAGCATCAGCGCATAATCTCCCTTTACATGGTCAGGGGTTTCTGAAGCCGTAATGCCCGCGGGTGACAGTATGAACATAACAACTATGTACACAATTGATGCGATCAGGGACACGAAAAGCAATGCTCCTGTAACTTTTCTCCAGTTTATCTTCTTTCTCAACTTTGTTAGTTTAAGCAATGCATTCCCTCCTGACGATTAAGTCTATATAATGGTGTAAAAAGGAGTTGAGCCAAAGCTCATACCTCGGTAAAATATAGTTGCTAAACAAATACCAAACCGAGGAGGATGAACCATGGCTCAGTTTAATATTACTATAAC
>JAAYFY010000073.1 GCA_012728015.1 Clostridiaceae bacterium
AACAGTTTGCTACAGTGATAAAACAGCAAGACCCGCTATTTTCAATGGTCGGAGTGACTGGACTTGAACCAGCGACCTCTTGCACCCCAAGCAAGCACTCTCATCCACCTGAGCTACACCCCGACAAACGACAGTGATTATTATAAAACATATTTCAATAAATCTCAATACCTAAAATATGAAAGCGCTTTTCATCCTTCACCGTTCATTAAGCCGGATTGAGGGAGTATTATCCATGAACGGCAAAATGAAGCGGATAATATACTGCATAATGGAAACGCTGCCATATAATACTCAAATTATCTGCATATTTTTAAACTTTTCTATTCACTTTATGTCAATTTATGATATAATTCAATAGTGTATTGTTGTTATACAGTTTTATTCGGGAGGATTTTAATATGAGGGCTACTGGATATGTCAGAAAACTGGATTCCCTTGGAAGAATTGTACTTCCCAAGTCACTTCGCAAGGAACTGAATATTAATGAAGGTGACGATATAGAAATGTATGTGGATGACGATGGGAACGTAGTACTGGACAAATATGTTCCAAGGTGTGTTTTCTGCGATGTCGCAAAGGATGATGTCATAAACTTTAAGGGCAAGACCGTCTGCAGGGACTGCCTTAATGATATGTGACATATACTCCTGACTATATGAACGGGCGGCAAAACCGCCTTTTTTTTATCCGGCCATCCGTCGCGGGCACCGATTGAGACTGAAACGTAATATGTGGATCCGTCTTTTGGGTATATATAGTGTATGGGCGCCAGGCCGGACCGCCATATGGTGTCAGGGGAGGTTTTCAATGTCAATTCGCGCTTATATTGAAGAACTGGAGGAAAAAACCTTAAGCCCTTTCGCGCAGCTGAGCAAAAATAGCAGGGGCAGGATGAGACCTGAGAAAAAATGTGATGTGAGGACAGATTTCCAGCGTGACCGCGATCGCATTATCTATTCCAAGGCCTTCAGGCGGCTGAAACACAAAACGCAGGTCTTTATATCTCCCGAGGGAGATCATTACAGGACACGGCTTACCCATACCCTGGAAGTTTCACAGATAGCCAGGACCATAGCCAGGGGCCTAAGGCTAAATGAGGATCTGACTGAGGCCATTGCCCTCGGCCATGATCTCGGTCACACTCCCTTTGGACATGCGGGTGAGCGGGTCCTCAACAGGATGGTTTCAACCGGGTTCAGGCATAATGAGCAAAGCGTCCGGGTAGTATCCTATCTCGAAAAGGACAGAAAAGGCCTCAACCTGACATGGGAGGTCCTTGATGGAATCCAATGCCATACGGGGGAAAGGCTTCCTTCCACGCTGGAAGGGCAGATCGTGCGCTACGCCGATAAGATCGCCTATATCAACCATGACATAGAGGACGCCATCCGCGGAGGGATCCTTAAGGAAGAGGATGTTCCCGATGAGGCCGCGGCCATACTGGGAAAGAGCCCGTCCCAACGCATCAATAACATGGTTGTCAATATCATTGAAAACAGCGCCGACGGTAAGGGAATACGTATGAGCCCGGAATTCCAGAAGGCTGCCGATCTTCTCCGGAATTTCATGTTTGAGAGGGTCTATATCGGTTCCGCGGCAAAAAAAGAGGAAACTAAGGCCGAGCGGATGCTCCGGGAGCTATTCGCCTGGCTTATGAACCATCCGGACTATCTTCCCGCCGATTTTCTGAAAAACAGTGAAGAGGCCGGTCTTGAACAAAGCGTTACCGATTATGTGGCAGGCATGACCGACCGCTATGCCGAAAAAAAGTTCATGGAAATCTTTGTGCCGGTATCATGGCTGGAATAAAGACAGGGAAGCCTTTGCGCCTTTTTTTTGGACGCATAGAAGGAAAATCGGGCAATATGTCGAATAATACTGCTATGGGGTTTTTGTATGTTATATCCTGAACAGGTTATCGAGGAAGTCAGGCTGCGAAATGACATTATAGAGGTTGTATCCGGCTATGTGAAGCTTGAAAGGAAGGGGAGAAGCTATTGGGGGCTGTGCCCTTTTCACAGCGAAAAGACCCCCTCTTTCCACGTTGAGCCAAACAAGCAGTTTTTTTACTGTTTCGGATGCAATAAGGGCGGCAGTGTAATCCAGTTTATAATGAACATTGAGAACCTGGAATTTGTTGATGCCCTGAAGCTTCTGGCCGACCGGGCAGGCATTGCGCTCCCCGAGTCCGAGGACCCGAAAGAGCGGGAACGGGCCCGGAGACGGAAAAAAATAATCGAGTTGAACCGGCTGGCCGCCAGATTCTTTTTTAGCAGCCTTGCCGGTGACAATGGGCTTGAGGCCAGGAATTACCTGTATAGAAGAGGTTTGTCGGATAAAACCATAAGAAAATTCGGCCTGGGATATTCACCGGCGGGCTGGGACGAACTGACCAGGATGCTCCTGGAAAACAAATATCCTGAGAGCCTCCTGCTGGAGTCCGGCCTCTCGGTCAGGTCAAAAAGCGGCGAACTCATAGACCGCTTCAGGGGGAGGATTATGTTCCCCATATTCAATATTCGGGGGAACATTATAGGTTTCGGCGGACGTGTATTGGACGGTTCCATGCCCAAATACATGAACTCTCCCGATACGCCGGTATACAACAAGAGCCGGGAGCTCTACGGCCTCAATTATGCCAGAACGAGCTCATCCAAAAGGCTGCTTATTGTTGAAGGCTATATGGATGTTATCTCATTACATCAGGCGGGAATAGACTTTGCGGTGGCATCCCTGGGAACGGCGCTTACAAAGATGCAGGGCTGGATTTTGAAAAAATACTCCGAAGAGGTTATCATAGCTTATGATTCGGATGCCGCAGGGCGTGCAGCCACCTTGCGGGGGCTTGAGATCCTGGAGGAAGCCGGGTGCAATGTCAGGGTTCTGATCATGCCCGAAGGCAAGGACCCCGACGAGTACGTCAGAAATAACGGCCCTGAAAAGTTTAAAAACCTTATAGACAGGGCAATATCACTGCTGGACTATAAAATCATGGTCAGGCGGAACATGCATAATTTGGATACCATTGAAGATAAACTAAAACTGCTTAACGGTATTGCAGATATCCTGTCGGAGCATGACAACCCCATTGAGCGTGAACTCTACGCGAAGGACTACGCTCAGAAATATGGAATATCCTATGAATCCCTGCAGGAAGAAGTAAACAAAAGGATGAGCCGCAAGAACAGGGCAGGAGGTTATTCCGCGTCGGTCAGGGACAGAAGGGGCAGAACGCTGGCGGCCCAAATAAGTGAAGACTCAGATATCCGCTATTCTGAGCTGGAGCACATGCTTCTCGTTATACTGTGCCAGGAGAACAGGTTTTTTAACCTGATTTCAGAGAACTACGGCCTTGAATCGTACAAAGACAAGAAGGCAGGAGAGATAGCCCGGAAATTGTACAGGAAGCTGGAAGAAAACAATAGCTGTGTTTTGGCGGAACTAGTGAGCGACATGGACCCGGGCAGCGCCTCCTATCTTGTACGGCTGTCCCAGACAAAAGGCGAAATAAAAGAACCTGAAAAGGCCATCAGGCAGATCCTGAACAAGCTTGCGATCCTGAAGCTGGAAGATCAGCAGAAACAGACCATAGAAAGGATCAAGAACGAGCAGGACGGTGAAGTAAGGCAGCAGCTGGGACTGGAATTCAGTATACGGGCTGAGAGAATAGCCGAATTGAAAAAAATGATATAGATACGACTTTAATTTTATCGAGGGGTGAGTTTACCTGAAATGGCAGCAAACAAAAAGAAAAACACAGCAAAAACAGTAAAAAAACCAGAGAAAAAAAATGAGCAGGCTTTGAACCAAACACCGGATTCTGGCGAAACGGGAAAAGAGAACCCGGCAGATCCGGCTCCCGCGAATACGGCCGTTAATACCGAAGAAGCCGAAGCAACGGCGGAAACGCCCAAAAACGGGATGAAGAACCTGAAAGGCACGTTGAAGGATTTGACCGATATGGGCCGTGAAAAAGGCATGCTCACTTACCGTGAGATTGAGGACGCCTTTGAAAAAGTGGATATTACACCGGAGCAGATTGAAAATGTTTATGAAGCCCTGGAAAAACTGGGGATCGAGATAATAGCCGACAACATAGATGAAGAATTTGAGGACTTCCAGTTTTCGGAGGCTGAGGAGGAATCCGAGGCTGAAGAAGAGATGGATATATCTGTGCCCGAGGGTATCAGCATTGATGACCCTGTGAGGATGTATTTGAAAGAGATAGGCAAGGTACCTCTGTTGCAGGGAGACGAAGAGATAGAACTGGCAAAACGCATGGAACAGGGGGACGAGGAAGCAAAGAAGCGCCTGGCGGAAGCCAATTTGAGGCTTGTGGTAAGCATTGCCAAGCGATATGTGGGAAGGGGCATGTTGTTCCTCGATCTGATCCAGGAAGGTAATCTGGGTCTGATCAAGGCTGTTGAGAAGTTTGATTACGGGAAAGGATTCAAGTTCAGTACCTATGCCACTTGGTGGATCAGGCAGGCCATAACCAGGGCTATCGCAGACCAGGCCAGGACCATCCGGATTCCCGTCCACATGGTTGAAACCATCAATAAGCTGATACGGGTTTCCAGGCAGCTTCTCCAGGAACTCGGCCGGGATCCCACCCCTGAAGAGATAGCAAAGGAAATGGGTATGTCGGAGGACAAGGTGCGCGACATCATGAAGATATCCCAGGAACCGGTTTCCTTGGAAACCCCCATCGGTGAGGAAGAGGACAGCCACCTGGGAGACTTCATTCCCGACGAAGACGCGCCGGCGCCTGCCGAATCGGCGGCGTATACCCTTCTGAAGGAACAGCTCATAGACGTTCTGGACACCCTCACACCCAGGGAAGAAAAGGTGCTTCGCCTGAGGTTCGGGCTGGATGACGGCCGGGCGCGCACCCTGGAGGAAGTGGGAAGGGAATTTAACGTAACCCGTGAAAGGATAAGGCAGATAGAGGCGAAGGCCTTAAGAAAACTTCGACATCCCAGCAGGAGTAAGAAGCTTAAAGATTTTCTGGATTAACAGCGTGAAACGATATTGCGGGCGGCGGATAAAGCCGCCTTTTTTGTTGCGCGCACGGCCTTTAGCGATGAGAGTTAATTACGAACATTAGCTTTTCTTGCCGCAAACCAGGCGCCTTTTAATATACGAAAAACAAAAATCGCAAGAATAAAATAAATAAAATGTAAAATTGTGATAATTTAGTATGGACATGTCTCCAAAGGTATAGTAAAATAATATCACTATACCAAAATAAGTAACATTGAATAGATATTAGGAGATACGGGACATGTTCATACGTCTTGCCCTGGCGGATTCCAACGCCCGGTACATAGAAAAGCTGGCGGCATGGATTCAGAAGTATATGCCCTATCGGTTTTCCATAGAGATCCTGACCCGTTGGGAAAGCTTCCGGGAATGGGCTGAAAACGGGGGCAGAGCCGATCTTATCGTCATATCCCCTGATATGGTAATAGAGGTACTGCAATACCTGCCAAAGGAAGGAGTCCTTATTCTGGACGACGGCACCCATGGGCCTTTAGACCTGGAGGTCCCGCGGGTTGACAAATACAGGCCGGCAGAAGAACTGGTAAAGGATATCCTTTCCCTGTGCGCCGACAGGATGCCTTCTATGCATGCCAGGGAAAGGCACAGGCAGAATATCACCCTGGTTATCTACCTGGACGGCGCCGACGCGGTTTTCCCGGTCGCTCCTGCCATAGCCCATATTTACAGCGCAATGGACAGAAAAACCTTTTATCTGTCCCTGGAGCAGGCCCAAACCACCTCGCTCTTCTTCAGCGGCTCCGGTTCAAAAGGGCTTAATGAGGTGCTTTACTACGTTAAGTCCAACAGGGACAACCTGTATATGAGGCTTGAAACCTGCCTCAGCAAGGATTTTTCAACCGGTATCCATTTTCTTTCGGCGCCTTGCGGCCTTCTGACGCCCGGTACCATCGATCCCTGTGATATAGAAAGGCTTCTGTTTGCGGCGGGCAGTGAGGGGGATTTCGATGAGATTGTCCTGGCAGCCGATCTGAGCATGTTTCACCTGATCCCTGTTCTTCTGGAGAAAGCATCGCGGGTTTTTGCGGCCGCTCCCAATACCGCATCTTCGTCGATCAGGATGGAAAGGTTTCTCCAGGAGCTGGATAAGGGGAACAGCGGCACCGGAAGGATTAAGGAAAAGCTCAGGCTGATCCTGGTAAACACTTGCCATTCTGACGGCTTTATTGGCCGGTTCTCCGATATACAGAGGTATATCCTGGAGCCCCATCCCGTCCAGTCGGTTTCATCAGCCTGGGTTCCGTCTGAGAGCGGCCTTTCGGCATTGGCTTCCATACTGGAAAGTTTTGATAAAGCGGGTTAATACCATGAATGACCGGCAGATGGATGAACTGGCAAAGGAAATCAGAAAGGAGATTGCCTTAAGGCGGAACCTGGCCCTGGAGTTCAGCGGATTCGAGCTTGACCGGGAACTTATGGAACTGATCGAAAACGTAACCTTCGAAAAGGCCGGTTCCGGGTACTTAAGCCCATTGGAGATCAAGGCTGTCGTAGAATTGGTTTTCAACCAGATGCGAAGGCTGGATGTCATTGAACCATTCATCAATGACCGGGATGTAACAGAGATCATGATAAATGGGCCAGACAAGATATTCATAGAGAAGAACGGTGAGGTTCATAAGACTGATGTCCGCTTTGAGAGCCGGGAGAGGCTGGAGGATATCATCCAGGTCATAGTGAGCAAGGTAAACCGGTCTGTCAACGAAGCCGAGCCCATCGTGGATGCCAGGCTGGAAGACGGCTCCAGGGTAAATGTGGTGTTGCCGCCGGTGGCGCTCAACGGGCCCATCGTAACTATCCGCAAGTTTCCCGACAAGCCCATGACCATCAATGATCTGATACGGCTTGGATCCATCACCGAAGAGGCGGCCGAATTCCTGGACAAGCTGGTGAAATCCAAGTACAACATCTTCATATGCGGTGGAACGGGCTCCGGAAAGACTTCCTTTTTAAACGCGCTGTCCGGGCTGATACCTTCCGGCGAGCGCATAGTAACCATTGAGGACTCGGCGGAGCTCCAGCTTTCCTCCATCGAAAACCTGGTGAGGCTGGAAACGCGGAACGCCAATACCGAGGGGAAGGGGGAGATCAAAATGAAATCCCTTATCAAAACCTCATTGCGCATGCGGCCCGAAAGAATAATTGTAGGCGAGGTCAGGGGCGAAGAGGCCCTGGACATGCTTCAGGCTATGAATACAGGCCACGACGGATCTATGTCCACCGGGCATGCAAATTCCACACGGGATATGCTCTCAAGGCTGGAAACCATGGTTCTTATGGCGGCGCCCCTTCCCCTGGAAGCTATCCGCAAGCAGATAGCTTCAGCCCTGGATATCATCATCTACCTGTCCAGGCTCCGGGACCATTCCAGGCGCACCATGGAGATCAGCGAGGTCCTGGACTATAAAAATGGCATGATTGAGATCGTCCCGTTGTTCCTGTTCGAACACCGAAGCGATGAGTCCGATGGAAGGGTGGCTGGACGCCTGAAGCGGACGGGCAGCAACATGAAAAACCTGTGGAAAGCCCAACTTAGGGGCATCACGCTGTAGGAGGTGTCAAACATGGACCACGAGCCTATCCGGTATGACACGTACCGGATGAAGCCAGGGGAATTCATCCTTAGCCTGCTGTTGGCAATGGGATTCTGTTTCCTGGTAGGGATGATATTCTATGACCACCTGATTATTTCATCGCTCCTGTCGCTTCTTGGCATCGCCTGGATACCGGGCAGAAAAAAGGAACTGGCCAGGCGCAGAAAGGAGCTTGTGAAACTCCAGTTTAAGGACGCCCTCTATTTCATATCGGTATCGCTGTCTTCAGGCAAGTCTTTTGAAACAGCCCTTGTAGATGCCCAGCGGGCGCTTGAGAGGGTTTACCCCGACAAAAACGCGCTGATAATCAAGGAACTGGAACTGATCAACGCCAGGGTAACCATGAACATTTCGGTGGAGCAAGCCCTGGCCGATCTTGCCGATCGAGTCCGGGTGGAGGAAATCAAAAACTTTGCGGATGTCTTCACCATTTCCAAACGGGCAGGTGTCAACCTGGTGGAAGTTATCAGGAACACATCCAATATGATCAGGGAAAAGATCGAGGTTAAGCAGGAAATAGAGAACCTTGTAGCAGGAAAGAAGCTTGAGCAGAAGATCCTGAGCCTTACTCCGTTCCTAATGGTCTATGTTATCAAGTCTTCCAGCAGCGGATTTCTCGATCCCCTTTTCAGCACGGCTGCCGGAAGGATGGTAATGACTGTTGCCCTGCTGCTTCTTCTGGCAGGTTATCTGCTTTCGAAAAGAATAATGAACATAGAGGTATAGGTGGAAAGATGCAGTCATTTTGCGTACTTATGGCTTCAGTCGCCGGTGCCCTATATATGATCCCGCAGCTGTGTCAGAGCGGCAAATACAAGGAATTTCTCGAGCCCGTGGACAGGAAGCAGTATTATTTCAAGCCTATCCTTGCAGGAGGCCTGTGGATAGAGGAACGGCTTCGTCTAAAGGGATCGGGACGATATTTCGGCTGGCTGCACCAGAAGATCGTAATGCTGAATGGCAGCCGGTACGCCGCATTCCACATGAAGATACACTGGGCTTCCAAGATACTCTATCTGTTCCTTGGCATCATCCTTGCCGGGCTGCTTGGATTCCTGGGCGGCGCCGAAGGTGAGGAGTGGTATCTGATTGTTCCGGGCGCGGGCGTCGGCCTGTTCTTCCTGGCGGACAAGATGCTGGACGATCAGTACAGGAAAAAGGTGATGAGCATCAAAAGGGAATTTCCGGATTTTGTTTCCGGGCTTGTGCTGCTGGTCAATGCCGGTCTTAGCACACGGCAGGCCATCGAGCGCATAGTTCGTGACCGGGGCTGCGAAACCCCGCTGTACCGGGAATTATTCATAACCTTAAACGATATACGGGGCGGGCTTACAGAGCATCAGGCCTACACTGATTTTTCCGAAAGGTGCAAGATAAAAGAAATCACGAACTTTGTGGGCATACTCCTGCAGAGCATGAAACTCGGCGGGGGACAAATGCTGTATGAGCTGAAACGTCTTGGCACCGAATGCTGGGATATGAGAAAAAATACGGCTAAACAATTGGGCGAAACCGCTTCTTCCAGGCTCATGCTGCCATTAATGATCATGTTCGTGGCCATCATAATGATCTGCATGATGCCGGCGCTGATGGAACTGAGCAATTCCTTCTGAACGGAGATCCATGATGCTGAAAAAGGCCGGAAAGCTCTCGGGAAGCGCGACAATTGAGTATATCATTATCATGCCGGTAGTCATTGCGTGCGTTGTGGCAGTGATCATGGTTTTTGAATGCCTGTATCAGCAGTCGGCCATCCAGGCGCTGGCTGATTCAACGGCTGAAGGGCTGTCCATGATCTGGGGGTACAGCCCGATCAGGGAGGAGGAGATCGCCTCGGGCGCGTACAGCAGGGAAAGCTTTGATAACCGGCAGCTCTATTGGCAGGTCCCGCCAATAGAAAGCGGCAAAAAGACCAGAACAGCCGGAAGCTGGGCGGAAAAGCAGCTTGAAAGCATCGGTCTGCTCAAGGAAATCGAGGACAAAAATGCCGAAGTATCTGTAAGCTATCATTACGGCTTTCCAACGAGCAAGATCAAGGTGACCATAACAGCCCATTATGTCTTGCCGGGGGCTGCCGCGCTGAAATACATCGGACTGGGCGATATTCTTACCATCAGGTGCCATGCCGAGGCCCCGGTATATGATCAGAAAGAAATGATAAATGTATCGGATTATATCATACAAAAAGTCATGGAAAGCAAGGCAGGGGAGTTCCTTAAAAAGATTGCATCGCCGCTGAAAAAGGCTCTGAAAATGCTGGAGTAGGGTCTTTCCGCCAGAAAGGTCGGTTCATGCGAAATGAAACGGGAAAGGGGAAGCATTACTGTTTTCATCTGCATACTGCTGTCGGTCCTCATACCGCTGAGCGGTATTTTAATGGATCTGGCCCGTTACAACGAAGCCGTCAAAATAGCCGAGTCCTCTGTCAGACTATGCGCCGAATCCATGCTGGCAGCTTACGACAGGCAGATGAAAGAGCAGTTCGGGCTTCTGGCCATGCATCCGCGGGACGCGGTATCCTTGGAAAAGGAGATATATGAGTTATTGTCCGATAATCTCACGCCCGAAGACGCCGGAGGCAGCGTGACAGATCTATATCGTTTTAAGGTAAGGCGCGTTGAAGTAATACCAATATATAACCTGTCAGAACCCTATGTCCTGGAACAGCATATAGCCGAATTCATGAAATACAGGGCTCCCATTCAGGCTGTCGGTGAGTTTTTAGAGAAGCTGAAAAGCATGACAAGCCTTGCTAAAGAGGGGGAGATAGTGGAGCGCAATATGACGCTGGACAAGCTTCTCAACGGATTGCGGAAGGGTTTGATATATTTTTCGCTGCTCATGAACCGGAAGATGGAGAACATAAACAAAAATAATGGAATGGATAACTTAGCTTACTGGACTCTCTTGGCTGTTGAAAGCAACAATGAGAAAGAACAGGAAAGCAGGCCTGATCAGAAAGACATAGACGACATTAATAACAAAATGGCTGAATACAGGAATGCCATGGCCGAACGCAACGAAGCATATGCCGTATATGATAACGCCCGGAACGAGTTCAAATCGGTAGAAAGCAGAATGAAAGATTTACAGGAGCAACTAAGCCAGGGAAAAAAGAGCAGCGGCGAATCGGAAGAAGGAGAAGGGAAAGGTGATGAGCAGGACAGTACCTCTGATTCATCCCAGGATTCGATAATCAAAAGTCTCGAAGAAGAAATCAATAAGCTTCAGCCTGAGTACGACGGCAAGAAGTCGGCCATGGAAAGTTCATGGAATACATATTCCAGCCTGCATGACAAGATGGTAATAATGGGGAAAACTCTTGATACACTCCTCGAAAGGCTTCTGAACCGTTATAAAGCAATGTATTATTATACGAGCCTCTCAACCGAATTGCTTTTTTCGCTGAAAAACCATCTGTTGTTGCACGAGAGTTACTGCGCCCATGCCATTGACCTGGGCCAAAATATAGTTACACAGGCACAGCAGATCCAGGAAGAGAAGAAAGACCTGGAAGGCACTATGAATGAAAGACCAGATAGCGCAGTTGCCCAGCAGATAGACGCGGACCTGGAAAAAAAGTTTCTCAGTGTGGATCCTCAACACTTGGGGCAGATAATTGGACAGCTTGAAAACAACAAAATCAGGGTTTCCGCGTGGCGATTCTCGGTTGAAGCAGCATATAATTCCTACCTGGAAATAGACATGGCATTGGATGCCGAGATTAAAAAGATTGAAGGGCTCATTAATGATAAGGGTGATGGTGGTAATATCATCACTATGTATACAGGTACTAACTACATTACGTCATATCATTATAATCTGACAACAAATCTCAAGGATATGGACACATATTCAAATATGAAGACAAGGGCGATCTATGTCATTCCCGAGTATAGGCTTACTCCGCCGGCCACAGAGAAGGAACAGGAAGCCTTCGACATATGGCATGCCAATACCTTTGAGGAAGGGAGCCTTGGGCAGCATGAGGAACCCGAAAACCCCGGTCTTGCGAATGCAAGGAAAAAGACCGGCGATACTGCCGAGGCCATTGCCGGGGACCAAGGGGAAGAGAACGCGGCGGAGGCCGGCGATGGCGGACAGAACGGCCAATCCAATAAGGAAAGCATAGTGTACAAGGCAATAATGGAAGGGGAATTCCTGCCATCACACGGGGGCAGTTCAAGTTCCGAGAAGAGCCTTGCCCGGATTTCGGAGCATGTCTGGCAGACGCAGACAGACCAGTTTGTTATAAACAATCCGCTGCAGGATCCGATAGAGGGTGCTGATACAGTAAATGAGGAAGACAAGGGCTTTTTCGACAACGCGTTGGAGCGAATCAGGAAGTTCTTCGGCACCATCGGCCAACTGCTTAAGGGTGCCGGTGAATCCCTGGTGAAAAGCCTTTATATGAACGAGTATATCGTTTCGGCCTTTAAGAACTATACCACGGTCGGAAATGTACTGGAACATGATATCGGATGGCTAAGGCCCCTCGACAAAAGCTTCTTTGACAGGGCTGAAGTGGAGTACATAGTATTCGGACAGTTTTCCGAGGAGAGCAATATCGCCGCGGCAAAGCGCTCCATAACGATAATCCGGCTGGTCTTTAACCTGCTCCATGTTTATACAGATCCCCAGAAACTTGCTTCCACTTTCAATCTTGCCTCAACCATCGCCGGGTGGACCATTATCGGAGTACCCATAGTACAGAATTTCCTGCTGATCAGCTGGGCTGCCGCTGAATCGTGGCTGGACGCGGAAAAGCTGATGGCAGGGGAACAGGTTCCACTGATAAAAACCAGCAAGTCATGGTTCCTGGACTGGGATACACTTTATGATTACCTTATCAGCAACGTTATCGGGAGCGTTAAGGATTTTGTAGCTGACAAGGCCGGGGAGATTATCGATGAAGGAGCAAAATACCTTGAGGAGACGGTTATGGCCTTTATCAACAGCCAGTTGGATGATATATTCTCGGGAATCACCGAAACCTGGTGCGAAGCGGCCGAAACCGTGAGCCAGGAAGCAGAAACCCTTGTTAACAGCATTGATTTCAGTGACATGTCCAATATTGCGGGAGAGACTGTGGAAAGCTTTTTGGAATCCCTCAGGGAGTATATGGTTTCAAAGCTCGTATCATTCTGTGAAAGCATAAGGGATAAAGGATCACAGGTTATAACTGATTGTAAAAAAGCGCTGTTGGATAAGATCAGTAACTTTCTTTTCAGCGAATCGTCCGCATTCAGCAGACTTAAGGAAAAGGTGAAGGACTTTGCGAAGGATACCATAGAAAAGGGATTTGACGCGGTGACCAACAAGATCTCAGGAGTACTGGGGGGATCGGGCGGAAATTCCAGCGGTGCCACCAATGTGCTTGGCCGGCTGATCATGATGGACTATGTCGATTACCTGAGATTGCTTCTGCTCACAGTGACCCCGGAGCAAAAAGCCTTAAGGTGTGCCGACCTGATCCAGGTCGATATGAAAACCGCGCTGCCCGATAACGCGAACCCTATCAAGGATTATCATACGGCACTTTATGTAAAGGCCTGGATAGATATCGACCTTTGGGTCATCCCCGAGGAATGGTTCAAAAAGGACAAGGAGGCGATGATTGTTGTCGAATGGGCCCAGGGATACTGACATGCTTTCGGTTAAAAGCCCCGGAAGAAGCTGTGCAAAATTCAGCTGCAGGGGCAGCGCCGCCGTTGAGGCGGCAGTGGTGATTCCCATATTCATGATAGCGCTTTTTTCCCTGGCCTACATTATAAAGGTGTTTATGGCCTACAACGTGATGCAGTCGGCACTGCAGAGTGTGGCCAGGAGCATCTCAAACGCCAGTTACTATTATCATATATCCGGCCTTAAGGATTATTCCGAAAAACTGGACAGCATGGGGCAGAGCGCGTCCGATGAGCTGAAAAACCAGGCAGACACCATCATCGGGGCGGTGGATTCCTTCAGCAGCCTGATTTCCAACATAGATGGCCAGGATACTTCGGTGGATCTTGAGACCCGGATAAGAAACATAGGCGCCCTGGGCAAGGAACTTGCAGGCGATGCCCGGGATGTGATTGAGCTGGTAAAAGGCTGTATAAAGGATCCAAAACAGGAAATAAAGCTGTTGCTGACGGTTTTCGCGCAAAAAGCCGCCTATGCCGCAAGAAAAGAAATGGTCTGCCTGATATCCCGGCTGATGCTGGAGGAGGAACTGAAAAAAAGAGCGACAGGCATGGATGTCAAAAGGACCCTGGGTATCCAGGATATAAGTTTCGACCAGACACAGGTCTTCGGTGATAATGAATCCCTTGAATTCATAATCACATATGACATAAATCCGCCGGTTCCCTTTGGCCTGGTCCCTAAACTGGCCCTTAGCAACCGGGTAAAGGTGATCGGCTGGACATCGGGCAGGGGTTCTTCGCCGCGCATGGAGGAGCAGGAGGATAAGCCCGGTGACAGTGTATGGGTCCGGATGGATACCGAGAAAAAGTACTGGGACAGGGGGCTTGCCATCGAAGACCTGGAAGTGGAAAAGCTCAGCAATGAAGCCAAAGATATGGGTATGTGCTTCAAGGCAACCTCCAAAAGATATCCTGTGGTGGATGCCTTTATGTTCGATGATCATACTGTTAAGGCATTCGATCTTTTCACGCTGAATCCATTTATGAAGACCTACCAGGACCAGCCCGGCCGCATAAAATCCGAAATGAAAAAGCATGGAAAAAGGCTTTTGGAATTTGAGCCGCAGGACTATCCCGAAGTATGGAACCTGCCGAACCATGAAAGGATTATTATAATCATCCTGCCGGAAAACGCCAGGGAAGCCTTGCCCAATATTGAAGAACTGCTTGATGAAGCGAAGGCCGAACTTATGAGGATGGGCATATCCGAGGTAAGGGTACGGTACGATTACGGAATATATGCGAAACCTGAGGAAGACGGGGGAACGGGGGAGAACGGTGAAGACCGGGAAGAAGCGGCATAAACGCCCGCCGGTTATACAGAGAAAGGATTGGTGATACTGGTGGATGACAGAATAACTGGATGGGTCCAGGAGTTTAAAAGCGAATCCGGCAAAAGCGTGATGCGTTTTATTTTTAAGGATGAAAGCAGGCTTATCGAGTATCAGCTGGAGATGTTAAACAATAACCGGATACCAATGCTCCTAAAGCCGGATATTCTGAAAGTGGATCAGGAAATCAGGATATCCTATGATATCACTTCCCTGATCCCGCTGAAAAAGATACTGGAGCGAAAGGAGATAGGAAGGGGGGAGTTCTTTCGGTACCTGCGCCAGGTAACAGGCGTGTTTGATCAGCTGGAAAACCATTTGCTGGATTATGGCGGGCTGATGCTGGACAGCGGCATGATCTATGGTTCCCCCGCCGATGACAGGATTTTCTTTGTGTATCTTCCGATAGAAGGTTCGAAGCATGATATAAATGAATCTCTGCGCCAGTTTGTCACCCATCTTATCATCAGGGAGATGAAGTTCAAGAATGAGGATGCCGACAATTACATCCAGCGTCTCATAGAGATCCTTAAGACACCGGACTTTAGCCTCAATATGTTGAAATCATGGCTGGAATGTTTCTCCCGCGGCCAGGATGCCGGCCAGCCATCCAAGGCATATCATCAATCATTAAGTGAACCGGCCATAACCAGGGAACATGCTCGGCCTGGTCCCGGTCTGAAGCCTTCATTGCGGGAAAAGCCTGAAATTGCTAAAGCGAGTATAAGAACCGCAACAGAGAAGAAGATGGTATACCCCTTAAGCTCCTGGCTATTCCTTGGTTCTGCCGCTGCCGCGATCCTTGCCCTGATTGCTGTCATGATAATAAAGGGCGCCCTTGAACCGGGAAATCCCGATATGCTTACAACAGTCGCCGCGCTGGTCCTGATAAGCGGGGCAGTTATCTGGCTGGTATGTTCAAAGGCATTTGCAAAGGATAAAAAGGTTGAAAAGCTGGTGGAAAAAAAGATTCATGAAACCATAAACAAAACACCGGCCCAAGCCAGGGGCAGCGATATCACCGGGCATACGCCGCTAAAAGACGCACCCGTGAAAGTGGAATATGTAAACAAGTCCATAACGCAGCCTGCCGCCCGGGAAACGCGATATGAGAATTCTTACTGGTCTTCGGCTGCGGCATTCCAATCCTGCGGCGTTGGAAAGCACCGATCCGACGAGGGTTCCTGCCAGTCGGCGCAGGCAGCATGCGCCGCCGATCGCACCGTTCTGCTCGCCCAAAAGGGTGATGTAATGCCTTCAATCAGGAGGCTGGGAGGGGATGGGGAAACCGTTGCGATCAGGCGGTGGCCGTACCGTATCGGAAGGATGGCCGGACAAGTGGATTATTGTGTGAATAACCCTGCCATTGGCAGGATCCATGCCGAGCTGACCAAAGGGCCGCAAGGATACCACATTACCGACATGAACACCCGAAATGGAACCTATATTAACGGGACGCGTATTGATCCCAACATGGAACACCCCATAAAAAGCGGCGACAGGTTCATGCTTGCAAATGAGGAGTTTCAATTTTCCGGATAAAGGTGTATTATGGATATGCCGTGATAATATCTGCCATTGAGCGAGCATTGGACAGAACCGGCGGAGGTTGCTGCAATTGGGGATTATAGATATTCATACGCATGCTTTTCCTGAGTCCATCGCAAGTAAAGCTGTCCGTCAAATAGGGAACCATTATGGGATCAAAATGGCCGGGAACGGTCTTTTGAGCGATCTCAAAGCAAGCGCGAAGAGGTCGGGAGTGGATTATGTTGTATTCCACTCCACTGCCACAAAACCCACACAGGTGCGCAGCGTAAATGACTGGATCATCAGTAACAGCGGCGGCATGATGATCGGCTTTGGCACAATCCATCCTGATTATGATGATCCCGAGGCAGAGATTGAACGCCTGATAGAGGCCGGACTTAAGGGAATCAAGCTTCATCCTGATTTCCAGGGATTTGATGCTGACAGTCCCATGATGGACAGGATCTACAGATGCATTGGCGCGAGATTACCGGTTCTTATGCATGCGGGCGATGAAAAACTGGACCATGCCTCGCCGGGGAGGATCGCGCATGTAATGGAAAAATTCCCGGAACTCAGGATCATAGCCGCCCATCTCGGCGGCCACCAAAAGTGGGAAGAAGCCGAGGAATTCCTTATAGGAAGAAACCTCTGGCTGGACACTTCCAGCGCCATAGCCTTCATGGAGCCCGGAAGGGCGGTGGATATCATCCGGAAGCATGGTGTTGACAGGGTTCTTTTCGGAACAGATTATCCAATCACCTACCATGACAGGGAGCTTTCCATCTTTAACAGGCTTGATCTCAGTAAAGAGGAGAAAGAGTCCATTCTCTGGAAGAACGCGGCAAGGCTTCTTTGCATTGAACCTTTTTGTCAGCGGGAATAATGAGTTGCTAATCTTTGCATGGTTTATATATAATAGACAAAGGCCTTTCTAACCTGGGCTGAATGAGTTTAACGGAGTAAAAGCATGACCGGCACTTTAAGGTATGAGCTCAAGTTCCATATACCGCCATTTAACGCGGCAATACTTGAAAAAAAGCTTCAGTACATCATTCCATATGATGAGAACGGCACCGATGGTGTTTACAATGTGAAATCCCTCTATTTCGACGATTTTTACGACCAGGCGCTTTCCGGCAAGATGGACGGGACGTTCAAGCTTCCAAAATTCCGTGTCCGGATATATAACGACTGCCTTGAGTTTAAGAAGCTTGAGCGTAAGCTTAAACGCGGGGATATAGTATCCAAAAAGAGCATCCTGATAAATGATGATGAATACTTTCGATTCATTGAATGCAGCCGGAGTTTTTCCCATGAGTTTCCCGAGCTTCAGGCAAGGCCCCTGAAACCCAGGGTCATCATAAGTTACCGTCGAAAGGCCTTTGTTTATAAGCCGGGGAACGTGCGCATAACAATTGATTCCGATATAAAAACCAGCATAAATCAAAACCCGTGTCTGTACAGACCCGCTTGCTTTATCAATCTGCCGGCGCCTGAGAACATTGTGTTCGAAGTGAAGTATACCGGCATGTTCCCGGATCACCTGAGAGCAGTCTTTC
Source organism: Clostridiaceae bacterium (assembly GCA_012728015.1). GTDB lineage: Bacteria > Bacillota > Clostridia > DSM-8532 > DSM-8532 > Thermoclostridium_A. The sequence goes on from JAAYFY010000073.1 coordinate 17,769, forward strand.
AGGAGGCCGGCATCCGCCAGTCCATATCCAAATACGCCATGGGCAGAATGGCTGGCATATACCGATGAAGCAGCGGTCTGACCGAAACATTCAAAGGAGGAACCCATGAACAAGCCTTTAACCTTTCAGGACATCTTTAAGAACAATTTCCTAAACTCACAGGCCTTTGAAGGCATAACCCTGAGCCAGGTGCTGATAGCCCTGATTTTTGCCTTTTTGGCCGGGATGTTTATTTACCTGATCTATCGCTTATCCGACAACACCCCGGCCTTTGTCAACAGCTTTTCCATCTCCCTGGTGGCGCTGACCATGATAACCACCCTGGTCATTACCACCATAACATCCAATATCCTGCTATCCCTCGGCATGGTGGGCGCCCTGAGCATTGTCAGGTTCAGAACCGCGGTTAAGGAGGCCATCGATATCATATACATGTTCTGGGCTATCACCGCGGGCATCACCATCGGTGCCGGGTTCTATTTCATAGCAACCGTGGGCTGCCTGGCCATAGGTATTGTGCTTTTGGCAATGAGCAGGTTCACCGGCCGGGAAAACCTTTACGTCCTGGTGGTCAGCGCGAGTCAGAAGGTCAGCCAGGGCCAGCTTGAGGAAATCCTGAAGAAACATGTCAGCAAGTACCGTTTTAAGGCAAAAACCTCATTCGCCCAGGAATCGGAGTTCACATACGAGGTCCGGCTTAAAAAGGGAGATTCGGCTTTCACCGACAGCCTTACCGCTGTTGAAGGCGTAGAAAATGTCAGCCTTGTGGGGTTCAGGACCCATAACGCGCTTTAGGAATAATTATGCAAGGCCGATGGAATAATGATTACTGTGTCTGGTCCGGCAAAGGATCAGACTTTTTATTATGTTGATAAGTCTTAATTATTGAGGGTGATGCCTTCGGTGCTGAAAAATTTAATGTTTATCCTAAGATACAATAACCGTATGGTCAGGATTAACTTTCGCAGAATGAAGCTGCTAAAGCTTTTTTACAGGCTGATAGGGTATTCAGGCCGGAAAATGCCCGGGGAAATGCATGAAAACTCCAGATGATACCCAATGATAGTTTTTGTGGATATTATTTATGGCAAACATCATCTCTTTTTGGTATGATGTTGTTGTTGGCCGTCTGATAAAGAAACGAACGGCCTTATAATATCCGAAAAAAGGATCATATGAATGGGAGCCAAAAAGGAAAGGAAAATGGAGCTTAACCCTGAAGCCATGCCGCGGCATATCGCCATTATCATGGATGGCAACGGCAGGTGGGCCAAAAAGCGAGGCCTTTCAAGGAGCATGGGGCACCGGGAAGGCTCAAGGGTACTGAAAATAATAGTGGAGGAATGCTACAACCTTGGCATCAGGTATCTGACGGTATTTGCCTTTTCATGCGAGAACTGGTCCAGGCCGCAGGAAGAAGTTGATCAGCTTTTCAGGCTCATGATGGAATACCTGAAAAACTCGGAGAAAGAACTTAAGGGCAAGCCGGTAAGGATCAGGGTTATAGGTGACAAATCCGGCCTCCCTGAGGAACTGGTATCAGAGATCCGGCGGGTAGAGCAGAACACCGCGCATATTGATGGACTTGACCTTATAATTGCCATCAATTACGGAGGAAGGCAGGATATACTGAATGCCTGCCGGACCCTGCTGGATGATTATAAAAACGACAGGATAGGGGAATCAGGGATCACCATGGACGCCCTGGCCCAACGGCTCTGGACGGCTGGCATTCCCGACCCTGACCTCTTGATCAGGACCAGCGGAGAGATCAGGTTCAGCAATTTTCTCCTCTGGCAGTGTGCTTATTCGGAACTTTATTTTACCGACACCTTGTGGCCGGACTTCAGAAAAAAACACCTCCATGATGCAATCGCGCATTATCAGAGGCGGGAAAGAAGATTTGGAGGGCTTTGAAATGCTAACCAGGGTTATCAGCGGGGTTGCCGCCGCAGCCATTTTGGTATCTGTTCTGCTGCTCCCGCCGGTTATCCTTGCCATTGCCGTTTTAATTATCTCCTGCGTCGGTCTGTATGAATATGCAGGGGCTATGAAACACAGGGGCATCAAAGTGGATTTGGGGGTATCCTTTATCGCGGCTGTTTTATTGACAGCCCGTGCTTATATAACCACCTCCCCTGGCCATGAAGGATCAGGACCGCCACATATCATGGACAGTTGGTTTTCGGAGACCGCACTGTACGCCCTGGTCTTTCTTGCTGTTGTTTTCCTGTTTTGCAGGGTCCTTTTCGGAAGCCGGAAGCTGAAACTGGATGATGCGGCCCATACGATGCTGGCCATCGCCTATATACCGTTCCTCCTGTCCCATGCGATAATGATCAGGAATATGGAACGCGGATTTGAGCACATATGGCTTGTGATCATCGGCGCGTCTGTGACCGATATATTCGCATATTTTGCCGGAACGTTCTTCGGTAAGCATAAGATCATCCCCGCCATAAGCCCGAAAAAAACTGTGGAAGGCGCCATAGGCGGGGTAGTGGGCTGCGCCGCGGTCATGACGCTTTATGGTGTTATAGCCATAAACCACGCCGCCGCCCTCCAGGTTGATGCCTTCCATTTCGCGATATTAGGGCTTTTTTGCGGTATCCTGTCCCAGGTAAGCGACTGGTCGGCATCTTCCATCAAGAGAGCCGCCGGGGTCAAGGATTTTGGTCGCATTATTCCGGGACACGGGGGCATTATGGACCGGTGCGACAGCTATCTTTTCGTCACGCCGGTGATATATTTCTATATCAGGTTATTCTTTTAGCAGGATGTGAGTATTTAAGGATAATGAACAGGTTGAAGGGAATATCCATACTGGGTTCTACCGGATCTATCGGTAAGCAGGCCCTGGAGGTCTGTGAAACGCTGGGTCTTAAGGTTGTCTCACTTGTTGCCGGCTCCAACGCCTCATTATTGGAGGAACAGATCAGGAAATACAAGCCCAGGGTTGCGGCCCTGTATGATGAAAAGGCCGCGGCGGAGTTCAGGCTTTCTGCCGCCGACCTGCCATGCAGGATCCTGGGAGGCTTGGACGGTATTATCGAGGCGGTTACCCATGAGGAGGCGGACACAGTTCTTACCTCGGTTGTGGGCATCGCCGGCCTTGTTCCAACCCTGGCGGCCATTGAGGCAGGCAAGGACATCGCGCTTTCCAACAAGGAAACGCTGGTGACCGCCGGGTCCATAGTGATGAAAAAGGCGGAGGAGCACGGGGTTGAAATCCTGCCGGTGGACAGCGAGCATTCGGCCATATTCCAGTGCCTGGCGGGGAACAGGAGAGAGGACATAACGAAAATCATCCTTACGGCTTCAGGCGGCCCTTTTAGGGGATTTAACCCGCAACAGATGAGAAAAGTGACGCTGGAACAGGCCCTTAAGCATCCCAACTGGTCCATGGGCGACAAGATCACCATCGATTCGGCCAGCATGATGAACAAAGGGCTTGAGGTTATCGAGGCCATGTGGCTTTTCGGCATGAGCCCCGATGACATAGAGGTTGTTATCCACAAGGAAAGCATTATCCATTCCATGGTTGAGTTTGTGGACGGATCCATCATGGCCCAGCTGGGAGCGGCGGATATGCGAATACCCATCCAACTCGCCCTTACCTGGCCTGAAAGGGTTGAAAACACTTTTCGACGCGTTTCACTGGCCGAGATTGGAAGCCTGACCTTTGAAAGGCCGGATATGGAGGTTTTTCCATGCCTTAACATGGCTTACCTGGCCGCAAGGACAGGGGGGACCATGCCTGCGGCCATGAACGCGGCCAACGAGGCGGCTGTAGCATCTTTTCTAAGAAGAGAGATACGGTTCCACCAGATTCCCGATATCATCGGGCGGGTCATGGATGAACATCGGGTGAATACCCGGCCAACCCTCAACGATATAATAGATACTGACCTGGCCTCAAGGGAAATGGCCGCGGATATCATAAGAAGGTACGGTAAACGTTGAAGGAGCCCTGATTATGGGTATTAATCAATTGACGACCGTTTATGCGGAGGACAACATATGGGAATACTTGTTGCGCTGATTGTGCTGAGCATTTTAATACTGATACACGAACTTGGACATTTCCTGGTGGCAAAGGCTGTGGGCATCAAGGTCCTGGAGTTTTCCATTTTCATGGGGCCCAAGCTTTTTTCAGTGAAAAGGGGTGAAACAGTCTATTCCCTGCGGCTGATACCCATGGGTGGCTTTGTGAAAATGGAGGGTGAGGATGAAGCCTCCGATGATATACGCTCCTTTTCAAGGCAGCCGCTATGGAAGAGAGCCCTTGTGATAGGTTCAGGACCTGCCATGAATATCATGCTGGCCTTTCTTTTGGCTGCCATAGTCCTGTCTTCGGTGGGCTATACCACAAACAGGGTCTCCTATCTCGGGGAGAACTCACCGCTTAAAGACGCGGGCATGGAGGTAGGGGACAGACTCATCTCCTATGCTGGTAAAAGGCTGTTCGAACCTGGATCTGACATCGGCATATTTCTGTATGGAGAAGACGGCTCTCCGAAAGAGATTGTCTATAAGGATGCCGATACCGGTGAAAGGATAACTCGCGTCATCACCCCGGCCAGGACAAGAACCATCTGGCGACTGGGCTTTACGGCCGTTTCCGAAAACGGCGCCGGTACCAATGAGATCCAGATGATAGAGGACGATTCCCCGTTACGCGCGGCCGGTATCAGAAGGGGCGATATTGTTGTAAAGATTGATGAATTCCCGGTCAGCAGCACCAGCGATATACAGAAGGTGCTCAATGAGACCCGGCCCGACAAGGAGGCCCCGCTTACCCTTGAGATTCTGCGTAATGGCCAGATCCACGTATTTGAAAACATAAAGCCCTATCCTTATTCGCAGTTCACGCTGGACCTGGGATTTGAGCGCCAGAAAGGGAATTTCTTCGGTACCATCGGGGCTGCCTGGAGATTCTCAGTTTCCACTATACGCAACGTATTCGTAACCCTGGGATGGCTGTTTAACGGCACGGTTTCCTTCCGGGAACTGTCCGGCCCTGTGGGCATTATCGGCTCGGTTGGCAGCGTTGTGCAGGAAAGGCAGCCAGTTTCCGAAAAAGTGCTTAGCCTGCTTTATCTAAGCGCGTTTATCGGCATCAACCTGGGGGTTATGAACCTTCTGCCCATACCGGCGCTGGATGGCAGCATACTCCTGATCCTGCTGATTGAAAAGATCCGTGGAAAGCCGCTGCCCCAGGAGAAGGTCGGAATGATATCCTTGATCGGGTTCATGCTTCTGATCGGTCTTTTGATTGCAACACTCTTCAATGATATACCCAGGTGGTTTTTCTAGAGGGGAGGTCGGATGATTGGCGGAAGAACCCATGATCAGGCGTCCCACGAAAAAGGTTATGGTAGGAAAGGTGCCTGTCGGGGGCGGAGCGCCTGTCAGCATACAGTCCATGACCAACACCCTTACCGGTGACGTTAAGGCTACAGTTGCCCAAATCCGGGCGCTGGAAGATGCCGGCTGCGATATAGTACGGGTAGCCGTGCCCGATATGGAATCGGCCGCGGCAGTAAAAAGCATCAGGGAACAGATCGGGATTCCCCTGGTGGCCGATATCCACTTCGATCACCGGCTTGCCCTGAAAGCTATGGAAAACGGCGCCGACAAGATAAGGATCAATCCCGGTAACATCGGCTCTAAAGACAGGGTACGGGAAATTGTGAGGATGGCTACCGAAAGAGGAATAGCAATAAGGGTAGGCGTGAACAGCGGGTCCCTTGAAAAGCCGCTCCTTCACAAGTATGGAGGGGTATGCGCCGAAGCGCTGGCCGAAAGCGCCTTAAACCATGCTGCTTTACTGGAGGATCTGGGCTTTCATGATATCGTGATTTCCATCAAATCTTCGGACGTGGTCATGTCTTACAACGCTTACCGGCTGATCGCCCAAAAAACCGTATATCCGCTTCATATAGGCATAACTGAGGCGGGGACATCATACAGGGGAACCATAAAGTCCGCTGTGGGAATAGGAGCACTGCTTCTGAACGGTATCGGGGATACCCTGCGGGTGTCGCTGACCGGTGATCCTGTTGAGGAGGTCCGCGCTGCGAAAGAGATCCTGCGGGCCTGCGGGCTTTACTCAAAGGGCGTACAGTTCATATCATGCCCGACCTGCGGCCGGACCCGGATCGATCTCGCAAGGATAGCGACCGAGGTGGAAAAGGCTTTGGAGGGCATTGACAAGCCCATCAAGGTGGCAGTCATGGGCTGCGAGGTCAATGGCCCGGGCGAGGCCAGAGAGGCCGACATCGGTATTGCAGGCGGTAATGGCTGTGCCGTTCTCTTTAAGAAAGGTCAGATCGTAAAAAGGGTTGACGAGGATATAATAGTTGAAACCCTTGTCCAGGCAATTAAAGAATTCTGAAATTATGGCTTCTGAGAAAACCATTCAGCTGGATCAGCCAGATAAAAAGCTGCTGGTAGGAGGTCTGGCGCTTGCTGGCATCCTGCTGGCGCATCATGGACTCAAGGGTCCTGATGTCCAGGAGATAGCGCAGAGGCGAACCGGTATCATAGATTGATTCCTTAAGGGCATTCCTTATCTTTTCTCCATAAACAGGATCCAATGGCCTTGGAAAGGCACGCTTCCTTCTCTCAAGGATTTCACGGGGAAGCAGGTCCTGCGCCGATTTTATTAGAATTCCCCTGTCCATGCCATCATAACGTTTCATCTCATTGGGTACGTTCCACAGATACTCGATCAGCCTGTAGTCGCACAGGGGGACCCTGGCCTGAAGGTTATAAAGCGTGCTTGCGCGATCCAGGCGGCTGAGGATGCAGGGAAGGTTCCAGTAGAGGCTGAACCATTCCGGTTCATAGTCTTTTTTAAGGCCCGCGGCGTTTATGGCAAAGCGCGGGTATTCAACCAGGGCTTCTTCATAGCATTTGTCCACGTATTCAAAGGGCTTTACCAACTCCATGATCTCGGTGCAAAAGACACTGACCTTCTCCGCAAGGTTTGATGCCCATGGAAAACGCCTTTTGCCCGTTGATGAATGGTCGGGGGCTTTAAGGCCGTACCCGAAGAGTTCATCCGAGCAGTCACCCGAGATGATGATGGGAAACTCCTTGCGTATCTCACGAAATAAAAGCGTTAACGCGCTGTAGTAGTCGCCGGCTCCCGGCGCGTCTCCTGCTTCGGACGCCTCAAACAGGGCGTCCAGCAAATCCTCTGTTGACAGCAGAATATAGTGGTGCCGTGTACCGAGCTCCCTGCAGATCCAGCGTATCCAGGGTATGTCCGAATCAGACTGAAAGCTTGTGGAGGTCAGCTTGCTTCCCTTTTCGTATTCCACCGACCAGGTATTGTAAACGTGGCTGAACAGGCTGCGCCTGTTTTTGCAGATGATCGCGGTGATGAGGCTGGAATAGAGCCCGCCCGACAGAAGGCCGCATACTGGGAGATCGGCTTTTACCTGCATATTTATAGATTCGGTGATCAGTTCCCTGATCTGACTTGCAGTTTCCTCCGCCGAATCGGTATGCTCCCTTTCCTCTATAACCCAGTAACGCTTTACGACCGTTCCATCGGGACTGAAGGTTAGGTAATGGGCGGGTCTGAGCTCATGGATTCCCTTTATCACAGTGCTTCCGGGGGTATTGCGAGGGCTCAGGCAGATAAGCTCAGACAAGCCTTCAACACTGATCTCTGCCCTGAACAGGGGGTGTGATATGATTCCACCGATCTCGGAAGCGAAGACCATTGTGGAGCCCATAAGTGTGTAATAAAGCGGTTTAGCGCCTATATGATCCCTGGCCAGCACCAGTTTTTTTTCATCCGCCACCCATATGGCCAGCGCGAAGAGCCCGTTAAGTCTCACAAAACAAGGCGCGTTCCATATGGCATAACAGTATCCCACCAGTTCGGAGCAGCTGTTTTCCCGGAAAATGCAGCCGCAGGATTCCAGCTGGGATCGAAGCTCACTGTAGTTGTAGATTGTGCCGTCCATGACTATGATATATTCCTTGCCGTGCTGTTTTATTTTTGTAACCCACGGGGTTTTGCCGGCATTGTATTCGCTGGCAATCCTGCAGGCCATGACGGAATGGGAGGAGATATACAGGCTGGAGCCAACCGGGCCTCTTTCGCGAACAGCATCCGAAACCGGGCAGATATGACTGCATTGATGGGTTATATCTGCCGTGGGGTTTACAATACCGGCTATCCCGGGCATACAATCACTCCAGCAGGTGATACATTGACATCATATTCGGTGCCGGAATGGAGTGTTACGGGAAATCGAAACCTGCATACAAGCTCGTTTTGAAGGATCCAGGGCATTACGACATATTTTTTATCGGGCTATAACCTGATTTGACAGAAAATCCGCGCGGCTGCTTTTATAATCACCTTCAGACGGAACCACCGGCAAAAAGACCGAGACAACGAGAAAACTTCCGGCTCGGCAGGGATAGTACTCATAAATCATGGACAGCTGAATAATAGTTTTAATGAAACCATCAAGCCAGGGGAGGGGAGCGGGAATGGTGGTTTACGCTGACTTGCTGTTTTTTGAAAACCTACTCGCCAACTGCTTTATCCTGAAGCTGACCAGCATGATGTCGGGCATTCCCGCAAAGCTCTGGAGAATACTTCTGGCTTCATCCGCAGGGGCCCTTTATGCCGTATTTGCCGTAATCTGCCGGTCCAACCCCTTGATTGCTTCATTGCCCGCCAAGATCCTGTTCTCCATGCTTATGGTGCTGATAGCGTTCAGGGTAAAGAGCGCGGCAGACTTCCTGAGGAGATGGGGAATCATGCTGCTGGTTGCCTTCATGCTGGGCGGGGGTACATATGCTATTTCAGGCATATTTGGCGGAAGCATGCTGACCTACGGCGGTTTGATGTACCTGAGCCCTCAAGGTGTGCTTAAAGCCTTTTTGTTTGCGGCCGGGATCTGTATTGTGCTTGTCCGGCCCATAGGCAAGATACTGTCGGGCAAAGCGGTGAGGGAAGGAAACATCGTGCTGGTGAATGTCATACTTGGAAAGCGGTCTGCCCGGTTCAACGCGTTGATTGATACCGGTAATTCGCTGGTAGACCCGCTGACAGGGTATCCTGTCATCATCGTTGAGGCCGAGTCGGTCAAAAACATCGTACCTCCGGATATCTATGAGTTTTTTCTGTCCAACAGGGTGCCCGGCGGAAAGATGGAAACCGATATAAACCCGTTATGGAAAAGCAGGATGCACTTGATACCGTTCAAATCCATAGGCAGGGAAAACGGGATCCTGGCGGGATTCAGGCCCGATACCATAAGGGTCCTTCACGGGAACAGCTTCAAGGAGATTAAGAACGCTATCATAGGCATCTGCGGCATAAAGCTTTCCAGCAACTCGAGATATACAGCTCTTTTGGGACCGGCATCCCTTGTCAACATTTAGCAGCCTGATCAGCGTCCGCAGAGAAGTTACTTCAGGAAGGGGATGGAGTATATGTTTGAAAAGGTATTTGGGTTCTTTTTCAATTTTGTTTCCATAAACGATGAGCCAGTAAATGAAATCTACTATATCGGCGGAAATGAGATACTGCCTCCGCCTCTGCAGGCGCAGGAAGAAGCCGAGTTCCTCGAGAGGCTCGAAACCGGTGATAATTCTGTTAAGCATGTGCTGATAGAAAGGAATCTGAGGTTGGTGGTTTACATAGCAAGGAAGTTCGAAAACACCGGTGTTGATATAGAAGACCTGACATCCATAGGGACGATTGGGCTGATCAAGGCTATCAACACCTATAATCCCGCCAGGAACATAAAGCTTGCCACCTATGCCTCGCGCTGCATTGAAAATGAGATACTGATGTACCTGAGGAAGAACAGCCGCGCTAGAAGTGAAATATCCTTTGAAGAGCCGCTGAATGTGGATTGGGACGGAAACGAACTGTTGCTTTCGGACATCCTGGGAACCGACAGCGATATCATCCAGAGAAACCTGGAAGAGGAAACCGACAGAAAACTTTTGGTGAGCGCCATGAACAAGCTCAGCGGACGCGAAAAGAAGATTATGGAGCTAAGGTTCGGGCTCAATAACCATCTTGAAAAAACCCAGAAAGAAGTAGCTGACATGCTGGGAATTTCCCAATCCTACATATCCAGGCTGGAGAAAAGGATACTTGGAAGGCTGAAACGGGAAATATGCAGGATGCTGTGATCGGTAAAGCCATGTCTTTCATGCGATTGGCCTGTCAAGGCTTTTTTTAAATATTTTCAAGCTTTTATTCCGCATAAAACACACCTCGGGAGGACAAGACTGTAGGTGAGCGAAACCTATTCAGTCCGCGAGCGAGGTGTGTTGATTCTATGATGAACAAGGTAGAAATATGCGGTGTCAATACATCCAAACTTCCGCTTCTTTCCAGTTCACAGATGAATGAGCTTTTTGTCAGGATCAAAAAGGGTGACAAGGCTGCCCGGGAGGAGTTTATACATGGCAACTTGAGGCTTGTGCTAAGCGTCATCCAAAGGTTCGGGAATAGGGGAGAAAACGCGGATGACCTGTTTCAGGTAGGCTGTATTGGTCTTATCAAGGCGATCGATAATTTCGATGTTACCCAGAATGTAAGGTTTTCCACATATGCGGTTCCCATGATAATCGGTGAGATACGAAGGTACTTAAGGGACAATAACCCCATCAGGGTCAGCCGGTCATTGAAGGATACGGCCTATAAGGCCCTTCAGGCGAGGGACAGGCTGATAGGAAGGGAGTCTCGTGAGCCCACAATAATAGATATAGCCAAAGAACTTAACATATCCAAAGAGGACGTGGTTATGGCACTGGACGCCATCCAGGAACCCATCTCCCTTTTCGAATCGGTTTACCATGACGGCGGCGATGCCATCTATGTCATGGACCAGGTCAGCGATGAGAGAAACAGCGATGAGAAATGGCTGGAGAGCATCGCCATCTCTGAAGCGATGAGCAAGCTCAGCGAGCGTGAGAAGAAGATAGTAGACCTGCGCTTCTTCCAGGGGAGGACCCAGATGGAGGTAGCCGAGGAGATAGGCATCTCCCAGGCCCAGGTTTCCCGCCTGGAAAAATCAGCCCTGAAGCATATGCAGAAGTATGTATAGAAAATAGAGCTTGGAGGTTAGAGGCTGGAGGTGAGAGGTGGGAGGTTAGAAGTGAGAGGTGAGAACCTCCCTTCTAAATAATTAAACAATACTATAACAAAACCCGATATAGATATTGAAACTGGATATGCAGATTTTGTCCTGAAACATAAGATAAAGGAGGACAGGCTATATGAAGTGCCCGTATTGCTCCTGCCAGGAAGACAAGGTTATCGACTCCAGACCAACAGATGAGGGCGCCACCATAAGAAGGCGCAGGGAATGTCTAAACTGTCGCAAACGCTTCACCACCTATGAAAAAGTCGAACATCTTCCCATTATGGTTATAAAAAAGGATGGTTCCAGGGAGCCCTATGACCGTGACAAGGTCAGGAAGGGCATACTCCGCGCAACCGAGAAACGCTCGGTATCGGCTGATGAGATAGAAAGGATGCTGGACAGCATAGAATCTCATATCTATAATTCGCTGGAACGTGAAGTCACAAGTGAGTTTATTGGCGAACTTGTTATGGAAAAGCTCCGGGATCTTGACGAAGTTGCCTACGTTCGTTTTGCGTCGGTTTATCGCCAGTTCAAGGATATCAACACCTTTATGAACGAGCTGAAGAAGCTCCTTAAGGATAAGTGATAAAGAAATGTAACGAAGCGTGGTAAATTTGAATCTGGGGGATTGTTTCAGGGAATAAGGGAGTTATGTAAAGGAAAAGCGAAATATGCAGAAATTAAGTTGAAAAAAGGATTTTTTGTGTTACAATATTGATAAAGCTGATATGATTATCAAAAATATATAAATATTAGTTTTCGTTGTTTTTTTACCATAGATAAAATTCCGGAGGGCCACATATGATAACCCCAGACCTGAAATCAGGACTTCGTAGGGATTTTAAGCGTTATACCGAAATCTTCTATGTGTTGCTCGGCTGTATTTCGCTTCTCATCGCAGTGCTCCTTCTGGAAAACAAACATGGCGGAAACTTCGTAATAAAAAGCGCGATGCCTTATTGCTTCTGTCTTGTCCTTATTTCCTCAATACTCGCGTTCTCTATCTTTCTCGTCACCTTTTACACCTATAACCAGATGATGAACAATAGCCTCGCTATTGTGGGCTTCACCTTTTTAATCTCGGGAACCTTCGATATCGTTTGTCTTTTATCATATACCGATATGTCCGGCATATCAGGTATAACAGACCCATCTGGAAAGTCGGTCTTGTTCTGGCTTTTGGCGAGGATTGTCAACGCTATAGGGTTTCTCCTGCTGATTAACGTGTCCGGACAAAGAAAAGACCGGCTGGGAAGAGGCTGGAAACTCGTAGTTTCCCTGCTATTCATCGTCACAACAGTCCTGTTTGTATACCTTTTTGATGGTTTGTCTGGCTGGATTTATGGTCCCGTTGGCCTTAGGCCCGCCTGGAACATAATTCTCGCCATTATTGCGGCCATTTATGGCTATAATACCTGCCGGATGATCATAAGCTCGAGAAAAAACGGTGATCCCTTGAATAAGACCCTGGCTTGCGCCTTTATAATCATGTTTTTCTGCCAGATTATCACCATAGGCCTTGTCAGCTTGCATGATATCAGGGTGCTATTGTCCTGCATCCTTAAATTTACGGCCTTCCTTCTGTTCTTTTACGTTTTCTACATACAGGGTATAAAGCGGCCCTACGTGCTCCTTTCCAAAGCCAAGGAGGAACTTAACGAATATGCTTTTGAACTTGACCGTTTAGTCGATAAACGTACCCATGAGCTAAAGCAGGTAAACCAAAGGCTCATGGCCGATCTGGAAGTGGCCAGGGGTATTCAGCAGGCAATGCTGCCCTCGGTTTTGCCCCAAAATGAGTACGTTTCATTTGTTTCGGGATATCTGCCGGCAGAGAACCTGAGCGGAGATTTCTACAATGTTATCAGGATTGATGGCTCCCATTACGGGATATATATCGGAGATGTTTCCGGCCACGGCGTTTCGGCTGCCATGCTCACGGTTTTTACTTTCCAGAGAATACTGTCCCTCGTTGATGAAATAGGGAAAGAAGGCATGACAATACCTGCCATGGTGCTTGAACACCTGTTTAACTCTTTCAATGCCGCCAATTTCAGTGAGGAGTTATATATCGTGCTGATCTATGGCGTATATAACATCGACACAGGCATCTTTTCCTATGCTTCGGGCGGCCTTAACACCTCGCCTTTAAGGCTCAGACCTGACGGGTCCATCCAGGAACTTGATTCTGAGGGCTTTGCCATCTGCAAGCTGGGCGACTTCATCTCTCCCAAGTTCTCAAACCGCCAGGTTATGCTATTCCCGGGCGACAAGCTGATTCTGTATACCGATGGGCTTGTGGAAACCCTTAACCGCGATAAGCAGCCTTATTCCAAAGAACGCCTGAAAGACCTGATATCGCGTCATAGAAAGTGGAATGCAAATCAGATGACACAAAAAATCCTGGAGGACGTAAAACAATTCTCTGAGAAAATCAATGATGATGTCACCATTCTTACCATCGAAGTTTTAAGGCCTTTCTAAGGATACTGTGAAACCCCGCGCCGTGACAGTTCCATGATCCTGAACACTTCTTTGTGCCGGTAAGCCGGTGACGTATCCGGCCTGCCATGCGAATAATTATGATAATAGACATAATATCGGTATTGTGCTAAACTGTGGATGGAATTGCATATACTTGGAGGTAACGTTATGAAACCAGGTCAAAAAAACAGACCGGGGCTTTGGTTATCCACTACCGTATCTATTGTTGGATTGCTTCTGGTCGTATTGTTCTCGTACATAGTCGAAAGAACGCTTGATCTGTCCATCAACTCTGTACTCCGTAGCCTGATATCACTGTTTATCGCTTTTGTTCCACCGCTTATCTGGCTGACCGTATTCTACAGGCAGGACCGCCTTGAACCCGAACCAAAAAGCTTTGTGTTTAAAACCCTGATTCTGGGTGCCTTGGTTCAGAAAGCCCTTTATGTTCCCATCATGAATATCGTGATGCCGGAAGCGCAAACCGGACCAATAATTACTGACTATATCTTCTCAGTTATCCTCGTCGCGCTGCTGCAGGAATCCATGAAACTGCTGGCGGTCAGGTACAGTATTTATGTCAGCGACGAATTTGATGAAAAAATTGATGGAATCATTTATGGTTCGGCACTGGGTCTCGGTTTTGCCGCCATGATGAATCTTGACCTGATAATCAGTCACGGAGGAAGCGTTTTAACGGTAATTTCCTCAATAGTAGTAATAGAGTCGCTTGCCCATGCCAGTATCACAGGCCTTAGCTGCTACTTCCTTGGTATCTCCAAGTTCAGCAAATTCAATATGATAAGGCTGCCGGCAGCCATAATCATAGCCACAACTTTGAACGCGGCGTCAAGAATCCTTATAGAAGAACTGGTACGCGACGGGTTCAAAATGAATTACATACTGGGAATCATACCGGCTGCCCTTTTGGCAATAGTGATCTTCGGGATACTGGTGATAATTTCATCGAGGAGTCCGGGCAAGGAAGCCGGGCCTGTGATGAGCAAGAAGCAGTCCTTCCTGTCGGTGCTTCCTGTTTGGGTTCTCATGGTTGCCGCGCTGATAACCGGCTTCGCCATCAAGAACGCTCCGGAGAAAACTGCGGCCGTAAATTTGGATGGAGGCATACGGATCACTTATCCAGCCTTATGGACCCAGTCGAAGAGTGGGGACGCCGTTTTCATGGCCAGCGATCTACTGGCAGGCGGCGGGCAGAATTTTGTCAGTGTCATTGAAACCGATATAGGTTCCCTCATTAGTTTCAGATCCGATGAGGGAGCGCCCGAACTGGAGGATTTAGGTGCCGCCTGGGCCATCAGGACTGGCAGGAATTACAAGTTCTATCAGTCGGTTAAGACCTATCCGATGCAGTTCAGCGGCCAGGATGCCCATATAACCGAATATATCTATGTTTCAGACAAGAAATCGTCCATGCCGGGTTCCAGGAGCTCAGGCCCGGGTATTGGTTATTCGAGAGATATTATCATGACAGTCGGGGAACGTGTTTACATTATCACCGTTTCCACCGGCTACGACGAATGGGTCCTTAAGAGAGATAATCTGAAGAAAATAACTATCTCTAGCAGCAATTAATGATCGTGGGCATGCCCTTAAACGGATAGGAGTGGTTTTGCATGCTGAAATCTGTAAATAAGCGGAAATTCCTTGCAGTTATGGCCTTGGCGGTGGTCATGTTGTTTTCCTCATGTTCTGTCAGAGGCGAGGATGATAAACCGCCTACGGCTCCAGTGCTCACTGTCAAAGAAGTCCTGAGCGACCGGGTATCCCTTGCCTGGAGCGAATCCTACGACGACAGCGGTATTGATGAATACAGGCTCTATCGCAACAGCGATGTCCTGGCACGTGTTGAGGAAACCCAGTATGACGATACCGATGTTGTTCCCGGTGAGCAATACGAGTATTATGTCGTCGCGTATGACAAGGCAGGAAACAAGTCGTCAAAGAGTGTCAGGCAGACCGTAAAGGTCGATGAAGGGTCCATTGAGGCAAAAGTAACGCCTGAACCGGAGCAACCGTCAAAACCCGTTGAACCTTCCCAGCCGGAAGGCACAAGGGACATGAACAGGCTGGCCAAGTCCACAGTGCGCCTTTATGTGCTGGATGATGATTTTGTCTGTATTGGCACAGGATCGGGCACCATTATGAACGAACAGGGATACATACTGACAAATTATCACTGTGTGGGCGATGATTATGGGCTGTACAACAGCGAAGGCTATGTGGCAATTGCGCTGACCAATGATGTCCGCGCCAACGCCCAGCCTCAGTATTTTGCCCAGTTCAGGGGTGGTGATCCGTTCCTGGACCTTGCCGTGGTGCAGATCACCGAAGACCTGAACGGAAACAGGGTATCAGCCGCGGACCTGAGACTCACACCTGCAAAAATCGGGGACTCGGATGCCCTTAATATTGGAGAAGAGATCAACATTCTCGGATATCCCGGGGTGGGAGGGGATACCATTACCTTTACTGCCGGAAAGGTATCGGGATTTGTCGATGAGAATTATGACGATGAGATAGACTGGATAAAAACCGATGCCATCATCAGCCATGGCAACAGCGGTGGAACGGCAATAAACAGCAAGGGTGAGATGATTGGCGTTCCCACGCAAAAGCTGATAGGGATGGATGTCGACATCATGTTCCTTCTGAAACCCATAAACCAGGCTGTTGAAATACTGGAAGCCGCCTATGCCCAGAGCGGACTGCCCGACGTTCCGGTGACACCCGGTCCGTCAGGTCCATCCAGTCCGTCCAGCGTGATTGATATATATGGTTTTATCGTAGACGCATTTACTTTTGAACCCATAGAAGGCGCCATGTTTGTTATCCTGCGTGCGGGCGTTACCATTGATCAGTTTGTGAATGACCCGCAGGACAGCATGATCCTGTATTATACTGAAGCCGACGCTGATGGTTTCTTCTATTGCGAGGACATTCCCGTTGGCGATTCTTATTCTGTTATAGTTGGTGCCGAGGGATATGTGCCCATCGCTGAGGACTATGCTCTCTATATAGATGCATACGAGACCGAAGACTGGTACCTTGGCAACATCTACCTGGAAATGGAGTGATGGCGTAAGGACGGCCTTAGACCGGAAAATGATTGTGAGGCTCCGCAGATCTTTTGCGGAGCCTATTTCCTTCTCTTTTAAAAAATTAATAGTTACTCCTTTAAATCCTATCAATTCTTGCGTATAATCTTTGTAGAGCATGGTTGAATCTCCTTTCAAATGGTAGGTTGTGCAACTCCATTTTACTTGAGATTTCAACTCCATGCTCTCTTTATTTACAAAAAAATGTCGGAGCACCGAAGTTATTTCCCTTCGGCACCCCAACATTTATTATAGAATCATTTGTAAATAAGGACGTTAAAGAAGTCTCGTGACTGAGGCGGCTGGTCTGCGGCGCATCATGCGGGGCTTCGGGGCGGATAAAATAAAAGGGCTTAGCGTAAAGTTACTGTAGGGTAAATGGGAAAAAAGACCAGAGGAATTGAAAAGAAGATGTCATCCTGTTAAGATAAGAATTTGCAACAAAAACTCAACGAAAGGGTGACATCTTCATGTATAAC
>JAAYFY010000009.1 GCA_012728015.1 Clostridiaceae bacterium
AATTATCCTTTTGCACCTGTTTCAGATGCTCTATATTGTTAAATCCATAATATTGAACATGGTCTCTTGTAAATCCATATCCGGACTTCAACAATCCATCTTTTACTCGTTTTATAAACTCGTTACCATTTTTAATAATTAAAACTGAATCTCCGAAGTTGTGTATTCTTTCCAACTGTTCCTTGGTGAACTGGTATTTTATAGTTAATATATCTCCAGCCAACTGCTCATCAACATGATTTCTGTGATCAAACATAAACATACAGAATACTGGACACCCCAAATAACCTAAGTTCCTTGATGCTGATGGTGCATTAAACTGAGCAACTAACTCATTAGTGTCAACAGTTACCATAGATATCTTAACATCCCGTAGCACCATTTGTCCATCGTATTTATCGCCAACGTCTTCATCATCAGTTGTTTTCTCTAAGTCCACATAATACTTTAGGTTTTTCATATAAAGCTGCCCTTCACGAAGCTTTTTCAGGTTTTTCTTAGAACCAAATTTCATCAACATTGACCAGCCATTTTCAACTGTTTTTTCTTCCATTTTTCATACCGCCTTCCTCTAACAACTATTCCACTTTCCAACTTTGCCTATGGCCATGTTGAATTGTCGATTTTTAACGTATTTATCCCTACATCCAACCTGTTCACACAACCTTAAAAAATTCCGAAAAAACATCTAAATCGTGCACTCGCGAAGGCTGACATCTAAATCGACCACTCACCGAGCACTGACATCTAACCTGACCACTTAACTATCTGATAGGGCATTTCTTGACTTGTTTCCACGAAGCGAAAAAATGTTATTTTTGCTTTTTGGGTTTCAAACTCATATGTGTGAAAACCTTGATATATCAGGGTTTGCAGACTTCATGCTATTTTGCCCTTGACATCATTACTACCGTCTCAACATGCGCCGTCCACGGGAACATGTCAACTGGCTGCACTTCTTTGACATCATAGCCGCTCCCGCTGAGGAACTTCAGGTCACGGGCTAAGGTCGAGGGGTTGCAGGAGACATAAACAATGCGCTCTGGAGCCATATCTGCAATTGTTTCCAGCAAAGCTTCATCACAGCCTTTGCGCGGCGGATCTACAATAACCACATCCGCTATTGTACCCTGGCTGTACAGTTCCGAAGCCACATCCTGGGCATTTCCGCAGAAAAACTCCGCATTGTTAATGCCGTTCTTTTCTGCATTTCGCCTTGCGGCTTCCACAGCTTCCGGAACAGATTCGACTCCGATCACCCTTTTTGCTTTCCTGGCCGCGAACAAGGCGATGGTTCCAATTCCGCAGTAGAGGTCGAAGACGGTTTCTTCGCCGGTAAGATCGGCGTACTCAACGGCTTTGCCATAAAGAACCAGGGTTTGTTCCGGGTTTACCTGGTAGAAGGACAGCGGGGAAATCTCGAAGACAAGATCTCCCAGCCTGTCCTCAATGGTATCCGTACCGTAAAGGGTTATACTTTCAGAGCCCATTATGACATTGCCCGTTTTATCATTGATATTGAGAATGATGCTCTTAAGGCCTGGTATTCTCTCCTTAAGAAGGGATACCAGCCTGTCTTTTTTTGGTATGTCCGGCCTGGCAGAAACAATGACTACCATAACCTCTCCGGTTGAAAAGCCTACCTTGCTCACCACATGGCGGATAAGCCCGCTGTGTTTTGTTTCGTTGTAAGCCGGCACATTATTGGTTCTCATGAATTCGAGCACGATATCTTTTGCCAGATCGCTTACAGGATGCTGGATCCCGCACTCCCCGGATTCTATGATTTCATGGCTGCGGGGAGCAAAAAAGCCTGCAACAGGCCCTTTATCCCCCATGCCGACAGGGTATTGGGCCTTATTGCGGTACCTTTTTGGCGTTTCCATCCCAATGGTGGGCATAACCTCGATGTCTGCCAGCCCGCCGATCCTTTCAAGGTTGTCTGCTACTACCTGGCGCTTGAACCGGAGTGTTCTTTCATAGTTCATGTGCTGAAGGCTGCAGCCGCCGCAGCGCCTGTAAACAGGGCAGAAGGGTTCAGCCCGGTTCGGGCTTGTTTCGATAAACTCCTCTATCCTTGCAATCGCATAGTTTTTCAACACCTTGATGACTTTTGCCTTTACCTTCTCACCCGCAATGGCTCCCTGAACAAAGACGGCCATGCCGTCTTTTCGTCCCACACCGAGCCCGTCATGGGTCTGGCCGGTTATCTCAAGTTCAAAGACCTGGTTTTTCGCGATCATTTCTGGTCCGTCCCCTCGATGCCCTTTTTATTCATACTCCTTCTATGTCTCCCTCGTTATCCTTCTTATTATTTGCATGGCGCAGGGCAAGCACAAAAATAACTGCCTGGACAAAAAAGAATACGGATAAAACTCCCAGCAGTATTGCTACTGCTTTTGAGCCGCCTCCGAAAATGCTTAACAGACAGCCCATGGCAAGTATCAGCCCATAATAGAAGTTGGTGTTCATAAGTCTTTTCAAATACGCGGCAACAGCCTCGGCATCCTGTCCGGTATGAAGACTCGTGAGCTTTCCATCCCTTTCACGTTCAACGATCAGCAGCTCCTGGTTATAATTCCCCGGATTAGTGGCTATCTGGGCGGCTCCTTTCGCCCAGGGCCGCCACCTCGCCTTGCCTATGGAGAAGTTCAGGTTTATGTTTTTTGTAAAGGTGCGGTAACCCATTTCTTCAAGGAATCTTCGGTAATCCTGGACATGCGACTGGTCCTTGCCGGCCATGAATTCAATCTGGTATTCATACTGCGAAGGCGCGCAAAGATCAAACTCGTACATAAGACTCGTGGTGCGTACAAGCCGGTAGCCTTTTTCCGCCATTTTATTCAGCCATTTTTCCTGTGCCTCCAGGAATCCTCCGAAATAACGAAAAACCCTCATTTTCCACCACCGCTCCCTTCAATTATTTCCCGGGCAATGCCGCAAAGCTCTATCAGGCGCTCAAGTTCCCTTTCGGCTACCATTTTCCCTGTCTCGGTTATAGCATACAGCTTTTTTGCGCTGCCCGGCTCTTCGCCGCATGGGGCGATCCAACCCTTGCTTGCCAGGTTGTTGATAGCGCCGTACAGTGTCCCTGCGCCCAGGGCTAGGCGCCCATTGGTTTTTTCCTCAATGAACTGCATGATGCCGTAACCATGATTTGGACGATACAAAGCCAGCATCACAAAAAAGGTGGTTTCGGTCAGCGCTCCTCCCTTGACATTATCACGCATAGGCAACCTCTTCCCGGAGTAATATTATTACGTTTACTGTAGTATATCACTAAACGTAATAATAGTCAAGGGGTGAATGTTGAAAAAGATCAGGCATACGCTTACAGAGCGGGATTTTCATACCATAGACATTTATTCAAGATAAGGCTCAATCTCCATGACGTAGTAGGCTTCATAGGTCAGACCGCTGTTGTAGACCTTTGTGGCCAGATCCACACCAAGATACCTAAGGTGCCAGGGTTCGTACAGATAGCCCGTAATCCCTTCCTGGCCCTTGGGATACCGGATGATGAACCCGTATTCATGGGCATGATCCTTATACCATTCAAACTCTTTTGTCTTTTCTACTTCATAGTCATTTATGATGACATCAACTGCAAGCCCGGTATTATGTTCGCTGTGGCCTCCCCTGGCATTCAGCCTGTCCACATCTTCAATGCTTCTTCCTGAATTTACTTTTCTGTTCCAAATATCATGCTGGGTCTTAATACTTCTATAGGTACCGTATGCAGTGATGTTCAGCCCCAGCTTTTTGGCATCGTAATGCATTCTTTCAAAGGCTTCTTTTGCTTCCTTCCTCATATATTGTTTTGCCGTACCGGGTACACATAATTCTTTCGGAAGTTCCACAAGCTCAGGCGCATATGTATCGGGCAGCTTACGGTACTTATTCACCAGTACATTCAATGCATCGGGATCCTTTATGGTAACGATACCAGTATAAAAAGGGTTGTCCAGCCCAATATTTACATCAAGAATCACTTTTTCATAGCCAAATCCAGGATTCCTGGCTTTATATACCTGGTACCGCTCGTATTTATCCTGATCAAAATAGGTTAGTTCGCAATACTCCTGAGGAATTTCTTCCAATGCCTCCTTAGGCGGAACGCTTTCAGGGCTTGGTGTTTCCTCAGCCTTGGGCGCATCAGCAGGATTTTGTACTTCTCCGGGCTTTTGGGTGGATGCAGGTCCTGGAGCCTTTTTAGGATTCGGCGTTGTAGAGTGTTCGGATGCTTGTCCGGACTCCTTTTCCGAATCTGTCATGCCTGTGTATTCAGCAGTTTCCAATGAATCTGAACTATTGACAGGGCTCCCGGGTTCGGCTGAAGCCATTGCATGAGAAGATTGATCGGGCATTGCTTCATCCTTTTCCTGAAGTACTTCTGCCAGACCATCCGAAGTCTTTTCATATTTGGTGAAATCGGTTGTTCCTTCATCTGAATAGGATGTTATCTGATTCGCTGCCAAAAATACCCCAGAAATCAGAAAGACAAAGAGCAACAACAGAGAATATTTCCTCACTGTCTATTCCTCCTGCTCACAAAGCATTACCGCTCTTAATATTGATACCACATTTCGACACATTTCTTCAACTCTTATAACCTCAAGGGGGTAAGGCTAAGTTGGCGAACCGATCGTAAAGGGGTATAGGAAATGCGATGGAAACCAGTTTCCTGAAACAAAAATGAATTCTGTGGCAATAATAAAATAAAACTTCTTCTATTCTGGAAGATAATATATTATAATAGTATCGGCTGTGTTACGGTATTATTTCACAAATGTGACAAAACTGTTGATGATATAACGGTTTAGGGAGTGAAGACATGAGGAATCTGAGAGGAAAGATGTCTGCCAGGAGGAAGTATTTGTCGATAATGTATATTCCTCATCACAAGGGCGGAGTCAAAACAATCAGAATAAGCCATTACAGGACTATTCTTCTCACTGCCTTCGCATTCATGCTTGTTGCTCTTTTGGCGCTGACGGGTTATACCCTTTCTGTGGTAAGACAGAACAATGACATGATCGTTAAACACGCGGAAGAAATAAATGACATCATGAGCGAAAAAGAACAATTACAGGCCCTTATCGCGAAACAGGCAAAAGAGCTTGCCGACAATGCCGAGATCATTACAACCATGCAATCCATCAAGACCATATCGGAAGAGGCCATCGACGATTACAAGGAACAGTATGAAAACATGATCGTCGCATACATCGACAAGGATGTCAAGAACATTGGAACCATAAGCCGCGGCGATAAAAAACCCTCTTCCTTCAAAGAAGACGTTGCGGAACTTCGCGCACTCATCTCTTTGGTGGAATCGGCCAAGCTTTCCGAAGATGACGTCACGAGCAAAATAGCACAGAAGGAAGCCCGGCTCAACAACTATCTTGATGCCCTTCCCACTTATTGGCCCGTCAATTCAAGGACAATCTTCTCCGGGTTTGGTATGCGTTTTCACCCCATTTACAAGCGGTACAGAATGCATGACGGTTTAGACATGGCCGGCTCTACGGGGGACCCCGTATATGCCTCCGGAGAGGGCAAGGTCATTTTTGCCGGCTGGAACGGCGGCTTTGGAAATGTAATTATAATCGACCATGGTAATGGATTTAAAACATATTACGCTCACTTAAGCAAGATACTGGTTAAGGAAGGCCAATGGGTTTCCAAAGCCCAGAAGATCGGCCATGTTGGGTCAACGGGGTTGTCAACCAGTTCCCATCTGCATTTTGAGGTCAGGCTGAATGAAAAACCCACCGACCCTCTGTATTATATTGAACCCTGATATTATAAGAAAGGTGGTCAATAATGTTGAAGAAAAGGAAAAGCTCACCTGCTTCCATGGACACCGTGATCGGCGAATATACCACGTTTGCCGGCAACGTGGATACCGAAGGATCCCTGAAGATCCTTGGAAAGGTTGAGGGTGACGTAAAGGCCGGGGGAGACGTCTACATTGAATCATCTTCATCCATAACAGGAAATGTGTATGGCAGCAATGTTTATATAAGCGGCAGGGTGAAGGGAAACATAATGGCCAAGGGTATCCTGCACCTGCAGGCCCAGGCCAGGCTTTACGGGGATATTGAAGTATCCAGTATCGCGACCGATGAGGGCGCCATATTCCAGGGCAGTTGTAAAATGATTGAGCTTCCCGAGGAGGATATAGCGATCGCATCACCATCGACCAGGAAATCCCGGTCCAGGCTTAAGATCAAGCATGAGGAGCTGGATGAGGATATCGATGATATCGATGTATAAATGGCGACGAGGCGGATAAAACCGCAAATAAACCCGGAGAGCCACTCCGGGTTTTGTGTTCCTTTCAGATTCCTGGACCGTCAGTTTTTTTCGCCGGGAGCATCTTTATCATCGCGGCTGAGAATCACCATAAGGAGCCCTTTATCAAAACTGACTACCGCCGTTTCCGAAACAAACTCATTACTGATACCCAGGCTGCTTCCACGCTTCAGGGTGTAGTCCTTCAAGGGATAGAAAAGGCCTTCGGTGGTGAGTCCCCTGACCTCTGGCGAAAGAGAAATCAGGGAAACCTTCCAGTTATCCAGCCTTTCCAGTTCCATTCTTCCTCCAGTAAGGTAAACCCGGTTATTGTCATCCTCGATCCAGCCCTTTATGTTCCTCTCAAGAAGGCTTGACAGGATCAGTATATTCCCGACAGAGTGGTCCAGCCGCGAGCCCGTGGCAGACAGAATACAAATCTCGTCGGCTCCCATGTCCGCCGCGGTTTCCACTGCCAGTTCGGTATCGGTGAAATCCTTTTTTACCGGGAAGCTTTTGATGGTAACCTGCTTTTGAGCGCGGAAATAATCCAGGACAGCCGGCGGTATTGAATCAAAGTCGCCTACGAGAAGATCAGGTATAATGCCTGCCTCATATAAATAAAGGCCTCCACCATCGGCGGCAATAATAACATCCGCGTTTTCGCAGCGCTCTTTAAGAAGCCGGGGATCAACAGGATCCCCGCTGCCTACAATCACTGCCCTCATTCTACACAGACCTCTTTAGCAAAGACACGAATTTGGCGGGATTCTCGCTCTTGAAGAACGCAGACCCGGTGACAATCACATTTGCTCCCGCCGAAACTACCGTTTTTATGGTTTCGCTGTTAATCCCGCCGTCAACCTGGATATCCAGGGGAATATCCAGCCGGTTGGCGGCATCCCTGATATTCCGGACTTTCCTTTCCATGCCCTCTATATATTTCTGTCCGCCATAGCCGGGGCGCACCGTCATGACCAGGACCATATCAACTTTATCCAGGATATTGAGGATTACACTATCATCTGTTTCCGGGCTTATGGATACCCCCGCTCTTACGCCCAGGCTTCTGATCCTTGCCAGTAACGCTTCAAGGTCCGATGCGGCCTCGGCATGGATTGTGATGCTGTCCGCCCCGGCTTTGGCAAATGACTCGATATGCCTGTCCGGGTTGCTGACCATCAGGTGCGCATCGAAAGGCAGCCTGGAATGGGGCCGCAGGGCTTCCACCACAATGGCGCCTATGGTGATGGGAGGCACGAAATGTCCGTCCATGATATCCAGATGAACCATGTCGGCTCCCGATTTTTCAATCTTCTCCAATTCTGTTCTGAGGCATGAGAAGTCTGCTGATAGGATGGATGGTGCGATCTTAATCATTTTGCTATCTCCTATACCTGTTGTCGTAAGCTTCTTTAAGCTCCCTGTAATACTGAACGTATCTCTTATATCTTTCGGTATCGGCTTCGCCTTTTTCAACAAGCTCCCGGACGCGACATCCGGGTTCATTGATATGGCTGCAGCTTATAAATCGGCATTCACCGATGACCTTCCTGTATTCGGGATAGAGGTGGGCCAGTTCGGTGTGTTCCACATCACAGACCGAATATGCGCTGAACCCGGGCGTATCCAGCACGAACCCGCCCACATCCAGCTCAAAAAGCTGAACATGCCTTGTGGTATGCCGTCCGCGCTGGATGCGCTCACTTACCTCACCGGTTTCCATGACCCAACAGTTTAGTATCCTGTTCAGGATTGTTGATTTTCCAACGCCGGATTGCCCGGCAAATGCCGTCTTATATCCTTTAAGTTCCTGGTGAAGTTCATCATAACCCGCATCCAGCACCTTGCTGATCAGGATAGTCCTGTATCCCGCCTTCTGATATATCCCGCCTATGTGTTCAGCGATGCCGCCTTCATCCAGGTCTACCTTGTTTACCAAGATAATGGGAGTAATGTCCTTTGCCTCACAGGTAATCAGCAGCTTGTCAGCCAAGCTCAGGTCGGGTTCCGGGCTTTTAACAGCCAGAACAATTGCGAGCTGGTCTATATTGGCCACAGGCGGCCTGGCAAATTCGTTCTTCCTCTCGCCTATCCTGTCGATAAACCCTGTCCGGTCCTTTTCATCTATCACTCTAAAGGTTACGTTGTCTCCCGGGAGGGGCGATTTTCCTCCCGCTTTGCGATGGACACCCCGGGCTTTGCAGGTATATACCAAACCTGCCGCCCTGTCCATGACTTCGTAAAAACCTCCTACTCCCTTGAGAATTATACCTTGTCTTTTATTGTCCATACTTTCCCTAAAAGCCATCACCCTGCCATGCTGTTAATAGATCTTTTCGGTTACCAGGATATTGTTGACATAAGCCCTTATGGTGCAGCCGCCGCTTTGGGGTATATTAACCACGACATTATGCGGGAACTCGTCGGCCTTGATATGGGCGTTATCAATGAGTATTGTTTCCTCATTGGTGGCGTTGTCTATCTTTACCATCCTGACGTAAACAGTATCTCCTTCTACGCCAGGCGGCAGAGGAACTACTATTGTAACCGGGCGAGTACCTTGCGGCGGATCTCCTGGAGGTACTGGCACGCTGTCATCTTCAAATGTGATGTCCACCGCCGTGTCTTCCAGCACGATGTCTCCATACTTGGGGAACTGGTCTATAACCACACCCTGGAAACCTTCGCGGCCTTCCGGATATGTCCTTCCTATCTTCAGTTTGGACTGGTCGAGAAGAGCCAGAGCCTGATCATAGGTCATCCCGATCAGATACGGAACCACGACTTCCTCTTTCTTGGGGCCAAGGCTCCAATACAGGATCACCTTGTCTCCGCGCCTCACCTGGGTATTGGCATCAGGCTCGGTCCGAATAGCCATATTTACGGGCACCTCTTCATTGTACTCGGACTTCTCTTCAACATCGAGGCCATATTCATCCTTAAGCAGGTAATATACATAGGCACGATCCTGCATTCTGACGTAAGGTATGGTCACCATATCAGCGCCCTGACTTACGGTAAGGGTAAGGGTGGTATATATGCTGCCCGCCTTTATGGAGTTTCCGGGGGGAATGCTCTGATCCATAACGATATCCTTTTCAAACGTATCGCTGCTCCTGTATACAATATCGTAAGGCTTTATCCCCTTTTCTTCCAGTTCGGCTATAACCTCATTGATGTTGCGGTTCAGATAAGTGCCCACCACAATAGCCTCAGGCTGGCGGACCTCCTGTTTGAATTCGTTGATAATGGCGCTGATAAACAAATAGATTCCGCCTGCGATCACCAAAATGAGGACCACATAGAGGAACGGAAGCACAGCCCGCATGGTTCTGTTGGGACTTCTCCTTGAAGGCTTACGGTTCATCCTGGCCAAGTCATCCTCCTCCAATACTTCGAGTTTTCTGGTGTCATACCTGCTGCGTTCATGCTTCACGTTGGGTAACAGGATTTCAGTAGCGTCGCTGGGTTTCCCCATCAGGTTTTCAAGATCCTGTATCATCTCCGAAGCGGACTGGTAGCGGTCTTTCCTGGATTTTGCCATGGCCTTCATAACAATCATGTTCAAAGCCGAAGGTATGCCGGGCTTGACATCGGCGGGAAGCGGAGGAATGTCCTGTATGTGCTTCAAAGCCACCGAAACAGAGGACTCCCCGTCAAAGGGCAGTCTGCCGGTTATCATCTCGAAAAATGTAACACCGATGGAATAGATATCCGACTTCTCGTCGATGTATCCTCCCCGGACCTGCTCCGGCGATGAGTAGTGCACTGATCCTATGGTGTCTATCTTCATGGTAGCCGTATCGGCCGATACTGCCCGGGCAATACCGAAATCGGTCACCTTGGGGATGCCGTCGGAGGTTATGAGAATATTCTGGGGTTTGATGTCCCGATGGACGATGTTTCTGCTATGGGCTTTGCTCAGGGCGCTGCAGATCTGAATGGTGATGCTTACGGCTTCCTTCCAATCCAGGGCGCCCACCTGCCTGATGTATTCCTTAAGGGTGATACCCTCCACAAGTTCCATGACTATATAGTAATTGTCGTCATCGGTTCCTACATCGTATATCTGGACAATATTCGGGTGGGTCAGGCTTGCGGCAGCCTGTGCCTCTTTCTCAAAGCGCTTAAGAAAATCAACATCATGCTTGAATTCGTCCTTTAGGATTTTTACTGCCACATGACGCTGGAGATAACGGTCCTGGGCCTTGTAAACCCTGGCCATGCCTCCCGAACCGATTTCTGACAGTATGCTATATCTGTTTCCTAAAACTGTTCCTTCCATCTGTACACCTCTTTACCCTGCCTTAAGACCAGGCAACTATCACGGTAACGTTATCATTTCCACCCCGCTGATTCACGGCTTTTATCAATTCTGATGAGGCCTCTTCTATTGGACCTTTCCGCACTATCTCAAGGATTTCTTCGTCAGAAAGGTGTTCATAGAGGCCATCGGTACAAAAAACGAAAATATCGTTTTCATTTATGGTTTCCCGGTAAAAATCGGGAAGGTAGTTCTCGCTAAATCCCAATGCCCTTGTGATCTTGTTCTTCTCTGGATGTGTGAGGGCTTCGTTGGACGAAATAATTCCGCCTTTGACAAGTTCCGCCACGTAGGTGTGATCCTGGGTGATGGGACGGATCATGGAATCGCGGATAAGGTACACCCTTCCGTCGCCTATGTGGGCGATAAAGAGCTCCTGTCCCTTTACTATGCCTATGGAAAGCGTGGTACCGGAGGCCATCCCACCAAGGTTCCTGCTGGAGTACTCCATGATCTGCCTGTTTATGGCCTCTATCCGGTTATTGATGATCTCATGCATGGTGGGGATATCCTTGGCTTCAACGCATTCCATGACCATTGATGAGATCTCCTGGACGGCAATGCGGCTGGCTTCCTCTCCCGCAAGGTATCCTCCCATACCATCGGCCACGACAAAGCCTACCGGGTTTCCATCGGCATCCAGTATGATATTCCAGCTGTCCTCATTCTTTTCCCTTTTCTGTCCGATGTCGCTCAATGCCGAATACTTCACATCTTACACCTTCCCCGATCGCCGCAAGGTATCCCTTCGCAGCTGGCCGCATGCGGCCATGATGTCGGTTCCCAGCTCGCGCCTGACAGTTACGGCAATGCCCCTTGTTTCCAGGGCCGCCCTGAACCTGTCAACCCTCTCGCGGCTGCTCCTGTCATACCCCGCGCCCTCTACCCTGTTAACAGGAATCAGGTTGACATGGCACAGCGTATTTTTCAGCCTTCCCGCCAACTCTTCAGCGTAGCCGATGGAGTCGTTTACATCCTTTATCAGAGCATATTCATAGGTCACGCGTCTTGAAGTAAACCTGGCATACTCCTCGCAAGCCGCCAGAAGCTCGTCCATGGGCCATCTTCTCGCGATGGGCATAATCCTGGCCCTGATGTGGTCGTTGGGCGCATGCAGGGACACAGACAGGTTCACCGGGAAACCTTCACGGGCAAAGCGGAGGATTCCCGGCACTATTCCGCAGGTTGATACCGTCATTTTCCTGAAGCTTATGTTCAGGGTGTCCTCCCTGTTGATGCGCCTCAAAAAGCCAACAACGTTTTCGTAATTATCGAAGGGCTCGCCTATACCCATCAGTACCACATGGCTGATCCTGTCTATGATGTCATGGGCCATGCACAGTACCTGGCCCAGCATCTCCCCTTTTGTGAGGTTCCTTATGAACCCCAGCGGTGATGAGGCACAAAAACCGCACCCCATCCTGCATCCCACCTGAGTGGACAGGCATGCTGAAAACCCGTAATGATACTGCATGAGCACGCCTTCAATAATATTGCCGTCATCCAGTTCAAACAGGTACTTCCTTGTTCCGTCCACCTTGGATGTAAGCTTATTTCTTATCCTTACGCCTCCGGCTTTATACCGCTCCGAGAGCGTCTCCCTCAGATTAAGAGGCAGGTTGCTCATCTCCCGGAAATCCAATTGCCCGGCATAGAGCCACTTCCAAATCTGCCCGGCCCTGAAGGGCTTTTCGCCCAATGCGACAAGCTCGTTTTTGAGCTCCTCCGCCTCCAGTTCCAACAGATCTTTTCTATCCATCATACGGCGGTTCCTTTCCCCCCGAAGGATAGCCGTAAATGGCTGTTTACGGCAGAACTATTATACAATATTTTAAAGCTATTCACAACTTGTGCAATATAGTCGGCATGTTACTGAAATATTATCTTAAAATCCGTGTAAAAATCCTCAGAAAATTTCCCCCGGCTATCATCCGGATGTCCTGCTCGCTGTAGTTGGCTTTTGCCAGGGTCTCCAGCACCAGGGTCAGGCTTTCCGCTCCCGTTATTCCCTCCGGCATGGGATCTGCCCCGTCAAAATCGCAGCCCAACCCGATATGCCTGGTTCCAACCAGCCCGGATATATGCTCTATATGGCTAATTATATCCTTAATTCGCGCTTTTCCCGAACCAGTAAGAAAATATGCGTAAAAGTTGATGCCTATCACGCCGTCGGTTCCGGCGATTCCACGAATCTGTTCATCGGTGAGGTTCCTTGGGTGACCGCATATTGCGCGGCAGTTGGAGTGGGTCGCTGCGACCGGGGAACTCACACGGGATATGACATCTTCAAATGTTTCATCGGAGGTATGGGAAAGGTCAATAACCATGCCCAGTTCCTGCATCCTTTCCACCACCTTCCGGCCGAAGGGTGAAAGGCCACGATGGGTGCGCCGTCCGGCCACGCTGTCGCAGACCTCATTATCATAGTTCCAACAAAGGGTTACAACCCTGAGGCCTTTCCTGAACCAACGCTCCAGCTCCTTTATGCTCCCTTTGAAGATCTCTGCTCCCTCGGCTCCGAGGATACCAAAAACGCCGCCGTTTTCAGAGGCCTTGAGGTCCGATGCCGACCGAATCAGCTTCAGACGGTCCGGGTGATTGCTCTCAAATGCTATTGCCTTTTCAAGCTGGCTTTCCATTACCGCCGCCGGATCGTACCGCTGGACGTCGCCGGCAAAGGAAGACAGAACCTGCACATAGGCGCCGTACTTTCCGGCTCGCTCCAAATCCCAGTGGAAGCCGTTCCTGATAAGCTCATCGGGATGGTTGATTTTTGACAATGTATCGCAATGGCCGTCGAATATCCGCATATGTTCTCCCCTCCGCCGGCGTCCTTTGCCTGAACGCCGCCATACCTCTTAAAAAGCGTCCTTGATATGCTCCACGGATTTTATGCTGCAGTCCGGTCCCATATACACCTCAATCACGTCAAAGCGCAAAGGCATGTCATAGACTCCATTTCTTACGGCATAGACCTGGGCGACCTTGGTTATGGTATTTCGTTTAGCGTAGGATACGGCCTCCGCCGGCGTGCCGTAACGGTCTCCCCTTCTGGCTTTGACCTCAATAAAACACAGGGTGTCGCCATCCTTCGCGATAATATCGATCTCACCCAAACGGCTCACCCTGTAGTTTCTGGCAAGGGGTTTCATCCCACGGCTCATTATGTATTCCATTGCGGCAGCCTCGCCGATTTTTCCCAGTACCCTGTTATTCATATTCAGCCATCCCATTGTTATTGACCATATTATTAACTCCCGTACCGTGAGTATTTGCCGTCAAGCCTGCTGATGAAGGCAAGGACCTCCGCCACAACCTCGTAGAGTTCGTATGGTATTTCCGATCCCAGCTTTATATCGGTCAATGCCTCGGCAAGGTGTTCGTCCTCATATACAGGGATCCTGGCCTCCTTCGCCTTTTCTATTATCTTTTCGGCCATGACCCCCTTGCCTGAGGCCACCACTTTCGGGGCCTTGTCTTCTCCAGGCTCATAGGAGAGCGCAGCCGCTTTTTTTATTTTATCAGGTCTATCCTTCATGTCCTGTTCTCTCCCTATATCCTCAGATCAACGCGGGCATTCATGCCAAGCGCGGATTCGGTCACGTTCCCGGCATTCAGCAGGTTTACCGGCTCACTTTCAAAAACCCTGCACTTCATCTCGGCCAGTTTATAGCCTTTTTTTTCCAGGGTGTCGTAAAGATCCTTGCGCTGGGCCTCCACAAAATCCGCAAGATGATCGCTTTCCACCCTGAAATGGACGGTCACATATTTGTAGGCTGCATTCAAAAAGGTTTCAACCAGCCCAAGGTTCCGGGTATTGAGGGACATAAACAAGGTGAACTGGTTAGGATCAATCCTGCCCTTTTTTGATTTTCGCTTCATGATATAGAGCTGGCCTGCGGTTTCATGCCGGTTTATTATGAGCGGGATGTGCATGAACACATGATACGTGTTGACCTGGCTGAAAAAGCGAAGGGCATTGGACAGTTCCTGGACCACCGGCCGGATGGCCTGGCCTCCCTTTTCGCCGGCCAGTTTTGCCGAGTCCGAGGCAAGGCTCAGGACCTTTTTTAGGGCCTCCGTCTTTTCCTCCAGGTCGATGGCTTCGGTCCTGCCGTCTTCCGCCCTGACATAGGCTTTCTCGATAATACTCCCTACGATGGTCTTAATATCAGGGGATTCTTTCTTGAATAAACCTTTGATCTTCTCCGCTATATGCAGGATTTCTCCAGTAAAACCCCTTAGAACCTCGTCCAGTTGGTTATCCTCAATGCTCAAACCGCCCATCGGGGGATTTTTACCAGCACCCGGACTCCCGGTCGGGGTGCTCTTGCCGGGGTCAAGTGTTGATAATGCATTCTTGATTGCATCATAAACCTGTTCCCTGTCCGGCGGCTCCCGCCCGATTATGGAATTTTTTATAGCATCCATAAGTTTTCCCGCAAGAAAAAGCCTTGCCTCCTGACCGGAAGCCAATCCTTCCTTCGAAAATTCGTTTTCCGGTTCTGCGAGCTTTTCTGCCAGGCTTCGCACAACAGGCTCCGCCTCCTGCTCAAACAGAAGGGGTTTTAACACGCTCTCCCGGCTTACCCTATCCGCCTGTGAAAGCGTATCGGCAATAAGTCGGCTTAAAGCCTGGAGATTGTCGTTAAGGTCAAATTCCCTGTCTGCCAGCTTCACCGCCATCTCCAACATGGCCGGGTCTGATTCCATCCTGTTGGCGGCCAAAAACGCTGCTTTTTCAACCCCAAGGTCCGGGTTTTCCTTAATCAAGTCCAGCACTTTTGAAATGAGGGCTCCTGTTGCCTTGACTCCCAGGTGCCGGAGCTGCCTGGATACCTGGTCATTCGATTCGGCCTCCTGCATAGGTGGGGTGTCCATCCTGATGATCCTGGCGGTGGCCTGGTCCCCCGCCGGCTCTCCGATCTGAAGGGTCAGCATGGTGCCGGGAGACACATCGAGGCCTTCCGGGATACTTGCCGAAAAGCTTGAACCATCCAGGAACTTAATTAGAAGCAGCCCATTCTCCATGGCGGTCACCCTGCCCTGGACCAGGTCGCCCGCATTCAGGCCTTCAAGAGCCGCTTTGGATATTATATGGAAATAATGCTGGGGAAAATGCCCGTCGATCCTCACTTTATACACCCCGCTGACGCGCCGCGGCAATAGTCTTATACCGCGGTTCCGGACCCCATCAGGCCGGAGGTAAAGCTTCTCCGGTGTATGGGACAGAGTCCCAGCCTTCTTATTGCTTCAATATGAGCCTCGGTGCCGTAGCCCTTATGCCTGGCAAAACCATATCCGGGGTATTTTATGTCCATTTTTTCCATGATGCGGTCCCTGGTCACCTTGGCAAGGATTGACGCGGCCGCCGCTGAGGCGCTTAATGCATCGGCTTTTGGAACCGACATCTGTGTTATGTCCAGATCCAACCGGAGAGCGTCGATTATTAAGAAGTCCGGCCTTGTCTCCATGGAAAGGATGGCTGTTTCCATGGCCTTTTTTGTGGCGTTATGTATGTTGACCCTGTCGATATATGTATGGTCGGCGATGCCTATGCCATAGGCAACCGCCTTTTCCCTTATTTCATCATACAGCTTGTCCCGCTTTGAGGGAGAAACCTTCTTGGAATCGTTCAGCCCGTAAATCACGGCTTCCTTCGGAAGGATTACACACGCAGCCACCACGGGTCCTGCCAGGGGGCCCCTGCCCGCTTCATCTACCCCGCCGATAAAGCAATATCCTTTTTCCCGGGCGTCGTTTTCAATGGCCATCATGGCCTTAAGACGCTCCTTTTCCTTTCTCTGTGCTTCAAGCTTCTTGTAGTATTTATCGGCAATCTTTTTAACCGAGCCCCCGAATTCCTCAGACAGCTCAAGAAGCCAGCGATGGGCTTTCTCCAGCGGCATCTCCTCTGCCTTTCGGGTAATCTCTTTCAGGGTTGGCTTTTTCATGGCGGCTCCTCCTAAGTCTAATTTTTACTTCGGCGGATCTTCCAGGGTAATCTTACCGATCCGGCCGCCCCGGAACTCATCCAGCACGATTACAGCTATCCTGTTAAAGTCCACCTCTCCGCCCGTAACAAGGCATCCCCGGTTCCTCCCCGCTTCTTCAAGAAGCATGAACCCTGACCGATCCTTTACCTGGCCCAGCTTGTAGCGCTCCATGAGCTTGTCGGGATACATGGCCGCCAGCCGCTCCATAAGCCTTGCTGCTAGCTCGGTGGTGTCCATGATCTCATCTTTGATAGCTCCCGTAAAGGCCAGGTTGAGGCCGGTATTTGGATCCTCAAATTTAGGCCAGAGTATGCCCGGGGTATCAAGAAGCTGGATCTCCGGATTGATCCTGACCCACTGCTTGGCCCGGGTTACGCCGGGTTTGTCGCCGGTTCGGGCGCTGGCCTTCCCGGCAATCTTATTGATAAAGGCAGACTTCCCCACATTAGGTATACCAACCACCATGGTCTTCACAGCCCTGCCTATCCGGCCCCTGGCGGCCGCCGATTCGGTTTTGCGGCGGGTAAGCTCCTTCAGCTTGTCCTTCAGCTGCTCCATGCCGGCGCCGGTTATGGCATTGGTGTATATTACCTCAGTATTGCTTTTTATGAAATACTGGGCCCATAGCCTGTTCTTTCCGGGATCCGAGAGATCGCTTTTATTGAGGGCTATTATCCTGGGCTTTTGGCCCACAAGCGTATCTATTTCAGGGTTGCGGCTGGACAGGGGTATTCTGGCATCCAACAGCTCGATGACCACATCCACCAGTTTCATATTCTCCCTGATCAATCTTCGGGCCTTGGCCATATGGCCGGGAAACCATTGAATATTCAAGGCAGATGTCTCCTTTCGCAAACCCTCTCAGCAATAACCATGCCCTTTTATTTTATCTCTAAACCAGGCTTTGATCAAATCTGTGTCTGTTCCATAACACTGGGAAAATCCATAATAAAAAGAGGACTTGCGTCCTCTTTTTCCATTGGTATTAATCGATTGCTGCCGTAAGGTCTTCCTTGACCCGGGCCTTCTTGCCAACCCTTTCGCGCAGGTAATAGAGCTTTGCCCTTCTGATCTTACCCCTGCGGATGATCTCAAACGAGGCAACCTTCGGGGAGTGGATCGGAAAGACCCTTTCAACGCCTATGCCGTAGGAAACTCTTCTAACAGTAATGGTCTTTCTTATTCCACTGCCGCGCATGGCGATGACTGTTCCTTCGAAGGACTGTATTCTTTCACGGCTCCCTTCCTTAACCTTTACGTTGACCCTTAAGTAGTCACCGATTTTCAGGTTGGGAAGATCCTTCTTCATGCTTTCCTGCTCGAGCGCACGAATAATGTCCATTTTACTTTCCTCCAATTCATAGAGTGTTCATACCGGTATTAATCGTGTGTATCATTCTCGCCGGAAGCGGACCACTCTGTATTCACGACGTATTATTATAACATGGAGCCCCAAACTTTGCAAACACATAAAAAATGTTTGAAGATCATTGTCTTATACATTATAATGCTATTAATAAACACCCTTATATACCGGATTTCTTCATAAAGGGTACGGGCACCCCTGAGCAGCATATATATCAAGTAAATGCATCAATCGGTATCAAAGAAATCAAAGAAGCAGTTTTCGCGGCAAGAAAGGAGTTTTGATTATGGCAGGAAAATTGAAGGTTGGCATTGTCGGCGGAACAGGAATGGTGGGGCAAAGATTTGTAGCCCTCCTGGAAAACCATCCCTGGTTTGAGGTCACCACCATTGCGGCCAGCAAAAACTCAGCGGGAAAGACCTACGAGGAGTCGGTTGCCCACAGGTGGAAGCTTTCTTCCAAAATGCCTGAAAAGGTAAAGAACCTTGTCATAAAGGACGCATCCCGAGTGGAAGAGGTGGCCAGCGAGGTTGATTTCATCTTTTGCGCCGTAGATATGAAAAAAGATGAGATCCGGGCGCTGGAAGAAGCCTATGCAAAGGCTGAAACACCTGTTGTTTCCAATAATTCTGCCAACCGCTGGACTCCTGACGTGCCCATGGTCATCCCGGAGATCAATCCTGGCCATATCCATGTAATAGAGGCACAGAGAAAACGTCTGGGGATAAAGAACGGCTTTATCGCAGTTAAACCCAACTGCTCCATCCAGAGCTATGTGCCCGCGCTCCATCCCCTTTTGGAATACGGTCCCGTAAAGGTTGTGGCATGCACCTACCAGGCCATCTCAGGCGCTGGAAAATCCTTTGCCGACTGGCCTGAAATGGTAGACAACGTTATTCCTTATATAGGCGGGGAAGAAGAAAAAAGCGAACAGGAACCCCTCAAGATATGGGGAGAAATCAAGGACGGCGCCATTATCAGTGCTGATAAACCCCTCATCACCACCCAGTGTATAAGGGTTCCGGTAACCGACGGGCATATGGCCGCGGTTTATGTAAGCTTTGAAAAGAAACCCTCCAAAGATGAGATCATCCAGTCGTGGCGTTCATTCGAAGGCGTTCCCCAGAAGCTTGATCTTCCCAGCGCTCCCAAGCCGTTCATCACCTACTATGAGGAAGGCAACAGGCCCCAGACCAAACTGGACCGTGATCTTGGAAACGGTATGGGAGTATCGGTTGGAAGGCTTCGCGAGGATACCCTGTTGGATTACAAATTTATCAGCCTTTCCCATAACACCGTAAGGGGCGCTGCCGGAGGCGGCGTGCTCATAGCGGAGCTTCTCAAGGCCGAAGGATACATCCAGGCAAAATGAGGCGAAGATGCGATAACACAGGGCGGAGATTACACTCCGCCCTGTTTTGCGCCGTACTTCTTTTGTTCTGCTTTAAAAAGGCTCATGTATATCATGAGCGACAGAGCCCCGAACGCCTGGAATGAAACCAGGGCAGTTCCCACCCGGATTCCTGCTCCGGCTTCATCTTAAGATTTCAATACTACAGTAAGAAATTTATATTAATAACCGTCCATGTCTTATATAATGAAGGAAAGCATGCAAGGAGGGAGTATTATGAGAGCTCTGTTTATAGGCGGTACTGGCACCATCAGTTCGGCCATTTCCAGGCTGGCGGCAGAAATGGGATGGGAGCTTTATCTTCTGAACAGGGGCAGCAGGCCTGAAAGGGTTCCCGCCGGCGCAAGGGTTATACAGTGCGATATAGACCAGGAATCAGAGGCGGTTCGGTTGATCGGGGGCATGACATTCGACGTGGTGGCCGATTTCATTGCATATGTGCCCCAGCAGGTTGAGCGCGATATCCGGCTGTTCACAGGCAAGACATCGCAGTATATATTTATAAGCTCTGCATCGGCCTATCAAAAGCCCCTTTCCCATTACAGGATCACCGAAAGCACACCCCTTGCCAACCCCTACTGGGAGTATTCCAGGGATAAGATTGCCTGCGAGGAGCGTTTGATGCTGGAATACCGGCAGAAAGGATTCCCTGTAACCATTGTCAGGCCGAGCCATACCTATGATGAGAGGAACGTACCCCTGGCCGTCCATGGCAGGAAAGGGAGCTGGCAGGTAATCGATCGCATAATAAAAGGAAAGCCGGTCATCATTCACGGCGACGGATCATCCCTTTGGACCCTTACCTACAATACCGATTTTGCCAAGGCATTCGTGGGTATCATGGCGAACCCCGCGGCCATAGGCGAGGCGGTTCATATTACCTCCGACGAGTCCCTTACCTGGAACTCCATATATGACTGTATTGGCCGGGCATTGGGAGTGACTGTAAAAAAGGTCCATGTTTCCTCGGACTTCCTTGCGGCGTGCGATCCTGAACTGTACGGATCCCTCCTGGGGGACAAGACCTACAGCGTAGTCTTTGACAACAGCAAGATCAAGCGCCTGGTTCCGGGTTTTACTGCCACCATGCGTTTCGACCAGGGCGTGAGGCTGTCTATCGAGTATATCCTGTCCCATCCCGAACTGCAGGTTGCCGATGAGGAATTTGATAGTTTTTGCGATAAAATAATCGCGGCCCAAAACCAGGCGCTGGAAATATTTCGTTCATAGATTCATACGTAAAAGGCCTGTCCAAGCCGGACAGGCCTTTTTCTTTTCCTGCTGTCGGCACCCTTTTGGCAATCCAAAAGACATTAGCAATCATGGCCTGTCTGCATAATATGAAGTAGGACAAACATCCCTGTGGGGAAAGGGGGCGAAAAAATGGATAAATACGAACTTGACGAACTGAGAAAAACGCTTAAGACCGAAATCAAGGCAGAGATAAAGGCCGATCTGGATCTTGTTTGGGATGACGAGGACCAGAACAACAGGCAGCGGCAGTTCAACAAGCAGATCAACTACAATGTCCTGACCCAGAAGCAGTACCAGGGCCAGGGACAGAAGGCCGATAGCGATGCCGACAGTTATGCCAAGGCTGAAGCCGAGGGCGAGGCCGAGATTGAAGGCAAGGGCGACAAAGCTGATGACAAGAAGCCGCAGAAGTTGTATTGATCAAATGAGTGGGGATTATATCCCCACTTCCATCCTATATAGATACGGCACAAAGAAAGGGGTGGTGGTAATGGAGCCTCAGAAAGAGCAGCCCAAAGTCAGGACAGGGGAAGACAGGTCAATCAGGCTGGACAAGGAAAGCATACAGTATAATAACCAGGATATGGACCAGCATCAGCGGGTTGATGTCAATCCCAGCCAGTTGAACACACAGAACCTGAATATTTTTATCAGGAATAACAATGATCTGTCAGGTAGAATAACCGGGGTCACATGTCTGGAAGGCTCAACCGAGCGGGTCGCCAATGCGGAAATCCTTCTTTATTTCGGCTCCGAATGCAAATCCCCGGTACATAAAACCAGTTCGGATGCCAACGGAAATTTCAGGATCGAGGATCTTCCCCCCGGTTTTTATACCATATGCTCGAAGTATGACGGGGAGTACTGGTACAGATCCTGCCACATCAAGGTTCTGCCGGGTCAGAAGGTGTTTGAGTCCATACGCCTAAGAAAGTCCTGTTAAGCGCTGTTTTGGGTATTGTAAAAGGCTGCCTTCTAAAGACAGCCTTTTTGACCGGGAAGATACCTCATACCTGCCAGGCAGTTCGCCCCGATACCATTTGGAATGGCGCTGCCGGATTACTGGATGATTTCAACCACAACCCTTTTATTGTCGCGTATGGCTGAGGCCTTCATAACAGTTCGTATTGCCTTTGCAATCCTTCCCTGTTTTCCGATAACCTTGCCCATATCGTCTTCCGATACCTTGAGTTCCAGAATGATTGAGTGCTCACCCTCCACCTCATTTACCGAAACCTCTTCAGGATTATCGACCAACGACTTGGCAATATGTTCCAGCAATTCTTTCATTGATAGTACCTCCTAGTACCTCCATTCAAAAAGGGAATGGGTTACTCTGTCACTCCTGCTATCTTAAGCAGCTTTTTAACGGTTTCTGTAGGCTGAGCACCGGTAGAAAGCCACTTTTTAGCCTTCTCAACATCCACTTTAACCTCGGATGGATCTGTAAGAGGATTATAGGTACCGATCTGCTCAATAAACTTGCCGTCCCGGGGAGACCTGGAGTCGGCAACAACAATTCTGTAATAAGGTTTCTTCTTTGCGCCAATCCTTTTCAGCCTTATCTTTACCATGTTTTCACCACCTTTCTCACATTGCTGCTCTGCCATTTATGAATGATGTAATATACCAACTGATCAGAAGGGCATTCTGTAACCTCCCATGCCCTTCATAAGCCTGCCGCCCCTCTTGCCCTGGAAGGCCCTGATCATCTTCCGGACATCCTCAAACTGTTTTAACAGCCTGTTCACATCGGTTACCGACGTACCGCTGCCCTTTGCGATACGCTGACGCCTGCTGGCATTAAGTATTCCGGGATTGCTCCTCTCCTGCGGGGTCATGGACCGGATGATTGCCAGCGTCCTTTCCATCTGTTTTTCATCCAGGTCAATCCCTTTGAGGGCTTTGGCGTTGATTCCGGGCAGCATTCCCAGTATCTGGTTCAACGGGCCCATTTTCTTCAGCTGCTGCATCTGCTCCAGAAAGTCCTCCAGCGTAAATTGCTGGGAACGTATTCTCTTCTCAAGCTCCTCCGCTTTTTTCTCGTCGAAGGCCTCCTGCGCCTTTTCTATAAGGCTAAGCACATCTCCCATCCCAAGAATACGGGAAGCCATTCGATCCGGATAGAAGGGTTCCAGGTCATTAAGCTTCTCACCCATACCCGCAAACTTGATGGGTTTTCCGGTAACAGCCCTGGCAGACAGCGCCGCTCCGCCCCTTGTATCCCCATCCAGCTTGGTGAGTATGATTCCATCTATGCCCAGCTGTTCATTGAATGATCCGGCTACATTCACGGCATCCTGGCCTGTCATTGCATCCACGACCAGGAGTATCTCATGGGGTTTAACGCTTTGCTTGATGCGCCGCAGCTCCTCCATCAGCTCGGCATCCACATGGAGCCGTCCCGCCGTGTCGATGATCACCACGTCATACTGCATGGATCTGGCATGATCTACAGCCTTTTTGGCTATATCCACGGGATCATTGCCGGTGCCCATCTCGAACACCGGTATGTTCAACTGGCTTCCCACCACCTGGAGCTGCTTGACGGCGGCTGGGCGGTATACGTCGCAAGCCACAAGCAGAGGCTTCTTGCCCTCCTTGCGAAGGAGGTTGGCAAGCTTTCCGCTTGTGGTGGTTTTACCGGAACCCTGCAAACCCACCATCATGTAAACCGAAGGAGGGGCCGGTGAGAAAGTAATCCTGGCCGGGGTTGTTCCCATGAGCTTGATAAGTTCCTCATGGACGATCTTCACAACCTGCTGCCCAGGTGTCAGGCTCTCTAAAACCTCACTGCCCACAGCCCGTTCGGTGATGCCGTTGATGAACTCCTTTACCACCTTGAAGTTGACGTCAGCCTCAAGGAGGGCAAGCTTGACCTCGCGCATCATCTCCTTGACATCCTTCTCGGTGATGCGCGCCTGTCCCTTTATCTTCCTCATCAGGTTCTGAAGTTTTTCGGATAATCCTTCGAATACCATGTTTCAATCCCTCAAAACTTATAATGAATCCAAAACCTTTTCCAGGGCTTTTACCGCCTTTTGGAAAGAACTGTTCCCCGCTGCCCGGGGAACCTCACTCTCCACTTTCTTCAGGCAGGAAAGGGCCTTTTTCACCATTTCTTCCTGCTCACGGAAGCGTGCCGCAAGGCTCAGCCGCGCTTCATAGGCTTCCAGGGCTGCCCGCCCTTTCCGTATGCTGTCGTGGACGCCCTGCCTGCTTATGCCAAGTTCCCCGGCGATCTCTCCCAGGGAGTAATCGTTGTTATAATACATATCCAGGATTTCATACTGGCGGGCTGTGAGAAGCTGCCCATAGAAATCCAGCAGTATGGAAACCTTGTAAAACTCGGCACTTTCAGCCATATCGGCCCCGGTTTTTAAATTATCCTCCAACGGTTTCACCCTGTCAAGCACTTTTGCTTTACATGCCCATTCATTATATGACCATGCGGCTGCCTTGTCAAGACCTTTATCAGGTTATGTCATTCGGGTTTAAATCTTGTCATTGTGAGGACGCCACCGCCCTTGTAATTACGAGGATCAGCTCGCCGAAACAATCCCATAATAGCAAAAAGCTATTAGAGTTTATACCCCGCAATAGCGTGCATAAGACGTGCTGTTTCTGTCTCGAATGACTCCGCAGGATCAGATGAAGTTGTATGAGAAATGCGCTAATCGAGCAGGAAAAAACAACCGGATGTTGTTTTTAGCCGAAAGTCGCACCGATGCGACGTTACCGGCGGCCCTGCGAGATCAAGCATGAGCATGCACAACTTCCTGCGACGAGGACTGAAGGAGAGACTGAACAGCACGGCTATAACACGCAATAACTGGCGAACACAGATGAGATTGCCGCGCTTCGATGACGCTCCGCTCGCAATGACATATTAATCCTGTATTGCAACCATACTAAAGCAGAAGCGGTATCGGAGCCCTCCGCGAGGTGTCGGATGAAGAACAGGTTTCTTGGTTTTGTCTACGTTATACTCTATTTATTGCTGGTTATTTCAGCCGTAACCCGGTTTGGAGAAAAAGGTTGGTCTGTCGTCTGGATGTCGTTTGCGCTGGGCGTGCTTTATCTTCTGCCGGCGATACTGGAGAGGCTTCTTGGCATTATCATTCCTCCGCTTTTGAAATATATGATCCTGGCTTTCATGTTTCTATGCCTGCAAATGGGGGCCATAATGTCCTTCTATGAAAGGTTTGAAGGGTGGGACAGCTTCATCCACCTGGTGTCAGGCTTCATTACGCCTGCTCTTGCCCTGTCGGTGATCAATATCCTCAACAGGAACCCCATGCCCCTAAGAACCCTGGCCCCCGGGTTTATTTTTGTTTTCATGATTCTCTTTGCGGCAGGCATCAGCCTTTTATGGGAGTATATCGAACTTATCAGCGATACCATTTTGGGGACCAACCATCTGAACGACACTCCTTTGGGTAACGGACAGGTGGATATCGGCCTTATTGACACCATGACCGATCTTCTGTTCTCACAGTTGTCATCCCTTTTGGCCTCCTTCTGCCTTTACCGTGCCATAAAGAGGGACAGATGGCTTAGCATTTCGCGAATACTGATCACACGGGAAAATCATCAGGCCAACTGACAAATAACCCCGGGTTTACTTAACCGTATCAATGCCTTATAATCATTTATTGAACCATAGAGTTGACGAGGTGTCACATGAGACTTCGCAGTATACCCAACGCCAGTGAGATGCTGCCATCCTTTAGCAATTACGTGCCTGAGCCCGGTATTTTCAAGGAACGGTGGTCGTCTTATTTTGGCAACTACAATGAGATCCACCTGGAGATCGGCTCCGGCAAGGGAGAGTTCATTATTACTCTGGCCCAGAATAACCCAGGGATAAATTACATCGCTGTTGAGCGGTGCAACACCATCGCTCTCAAGCTGTTGAGAAAAATACCTGAAACGGGCCTGCGCAACCTGGCCGTAACCAGTGTTGACGCCGAACATCTTGAGGAATTCTTAAGAGAAGGGGAGATCGGCAAGCTGTACCTCAACTTCTCGGATCCCTGGCCCAAGAAAAGACATGCCAAAAGGCGGCTTACATCTCCCAAATACCTGAGGATCTATGAAAGGATTCTGAAGGATGGCGCGATGATTGAATTCAAGACAGACAATCGCGGGTTCTTTGATTACTCCCTGGAGCAATTTGAGGATTCGGCCTTTGAGATGGTCGCCAGCACCTACGACCTTTATAACAGCGATCTCCTGGAAGGCAAT
The DNA here is from genome assembly GCA_012728015.1 of Clostridiaceae bacterium. Classification (GTDB taxonomy): domain Bacteria; phylum Bacillota; class Clostridia; order DSM-8532; family DSM-8532; genus Thermoclostridium_A. The sequence continues at coordinate 25,899 of JAAYFY010000009.1, forward strand.
ATTCCAACCGAGTACGAAATGCGTTTCCACGGCATGGGCGTTCCCATTAACAAGCTCATCGCCCGGTTGGACAAGAAAAAGATCAGGCAGGAATGAGGCTGCTTCTCCATACCATAGGGTAGGCTCCTGCCTAGTCAGTACCCATCGCTGGATCCAGCGCAAACAGGATGAATAAAGGCCTGGTCCGGGATGGCGGGATGACTGGCAACCGGCATATTGACAACGTTGTATCTTCATTGTATACTGGTATTCGTCGAATTCATAGGGGAGTAGCTCAGTTGGTAGAGCAGCGGTCTCCAAAACCGCGGGCCGCGGGTTCAAGTCCTGTCTCCCCTGCCACAGAAGCCCTGTTCCATACAGTATCACACACATGGAACAAGGCTTTTGCCTTTTCATGAGATAAGCTTTTGCCTTTTCATGAGATAAATAATAAATCCATCCCTCCGGTTTATTTTTCCCAAATTCGCGGTATTCCTGTATTTATTCCTTGTCACGGGGTTTTTGGTCAAGTAAAATAAAGGTGAACATATGTTCCTGGAAAGGGAGATCTGGTTTGGCGCGGAAGAAAAAAGCTGAGAAAAATACCGAAGTAAATCCCTCCCATATGGCTGAAGGACTTGAACAGGCAGAACAGGAAAAGCCTCCGGTTTTCAAGGTTTCGGTCCGAAACCTTGTGGCTTTTTCCATCCCGGATGACACCACCTGGTCTTTCACCACCTATTTTCACCTCCAGGAAGGCACCCAGGTCCATTCTGAAATCCAAAGCAGGCACAGGACCGAAGGCGCTTATCGGTCCGAAGTGTACCTCTCCTATCCCTTCGAGACAAAGAAATGCATGGTGGAAATCAGTGGGCGGGCGGATGGCGTCTGGGAACTGGAAGATGAAACCATCATTCACGAGATTAAGACCACTTCCGCCCCCCTATCGGAGATACATGAGGATTTCAGCGAAGCCCATTGGGCCCAGGGTAAATGCTATGCGTATATATATGCTGCCAGCAAAAACCTTGACAGGATCACTGTCCGCCTCACCTATTTCCACCGGCCCGGCAGACAGGAAAAGAGCTTTGACCGGACCTTTACCTTTGACGGGCTGAAGAAATTCGTAAAAAGCCTGGTCCATCCCTTCGCGGCATGGGCACTGTCCCAGGAAAAGTGGCGCATAACACGGAATCTTTCCATAAAAGCCCTTGAATTCCCGTTTCCAGCCTATCGGGAAGGGCAGCGGTTACTGGCGTATAACACCTTTAAATGCATAGAGGACGGCAGACGTCTCTTTGCCCAGGCCCCCACCGGAACCGGCAAGACCATGGGGGTACTGTATCCTGCCATCAAGGCGATTGCCGAGGGCACAATAGAAAGGATTTTTTATCTTACAGCAAAAAACACCACGCGGGCTGTCGCTGAAAACGCTTACAGGCTTCTAACCCTTCAAGGCCTGCGCCTCAGGGTCCTGACACTGACCGCTAAGGACAAGATCTGCCCTCACCTCATCCGGGACTGCAATCCCGACAAATGCCAGTATATCCAGGGCTATACCCACCGTTCACGGAAAGCAGTTAAGGAATTGATAAAGAAGACAGACACATATAACATGGAAAACATAACCGAAACAGCCATGAGACACACCCTCTGTCCTTTTGAGCTGAGCCTGGATATTGCCCTTCAATGCGATCTGATAATCTGCGACTACAATTATGTATTTGATCCCAGGATTAGTCTGAAGCGGTTTTTCCAGCAGAAAACCCGTGAAGACTGCCTGTTACTTGTGGATGAGGCACATAACCTGTTTGACCGGGCCCGGGAGATGTACTCGGCCTCCATAAATAAAAAGGAGATCCTCGATATGGCCAGGCAGGTAAAAAAGGATCTTCCGGAAGTGTACAAGGCGCTCCGGGGCATAAGCAAATCCCTTGTTTCCCTGGAAAAGAAAACAGCCGAAGACAGGACAGAGGCCGGGGGCATCAGCTATCATGCTTCACGGGATTTCCCTGATTCTCTCACCGATCCGGTTGCGGCTTTCATCAATGAAACCGAGGGATGGATGCTGACCCGGGGCGATGATGAGGAGGATTATACCGATGCCCTCATATCCCTTTTTTTTGATCTCCTGCACTTTAAAAATATCTCGGAACTTTATTCCTCCGAGTACCGTACCATGATTACCGGGAAAGGAAGTCGGCTGAAACTGACCCTGCTGTGCCTGGACCCGGGTATCATGCTGGGCAAGGTCATGGATACTGCCCGTTCATCAATTCTCTTCTCGGCCACTCTATCGCCCTTGTCATATTTTCGTGATATACTGGGTGGCCGCGAGGAGGACGCGACGCTCAGGCTGCCATCTCCCTTCCCGCGTGAGAACCTGCTGGTTGTCATCGAGGACTGCGTGGAAACCCGTTTTCGTTGCAGGGATAAATACCTGGAACATGCCGCTCGTGCCATCCATCAGTGGGTCAGCGGACATACAGGCAATTATATGGTCTTTTTCCCGTCCTACAAGTATATGACCGATGTCATGGAGGTCTTTGAGCGCCTGGAGGGCGATTTCAGGATACTATGCCAGGAGAAGGACATGGACGAATCTTCAAGGAAGGCTTTTCTTGGAGAGTTTGACACATACGGGGACATAACACGAATCGGCTTTTGCGTCATGGGCGGTATCTTCGGGGAGGGGATCGACCTTACCGGGGATCGCCTTACCGGTGTGGTAATCGTAGGCGTAGGGCTTCCCCAGGTATGCCCGGAACAGGAGATCATGCGAAGTTATTATGATGATAAGATGGGCAGCGGTTTTTCATATGCCTACACCTATCCCGGCATCAACCGGGTGCTGCAGGCATCCGGACGGCTGATACGGTCCGAAACCGACAGGGGAGCCCTCCTCCTTATTGATTCACGCTTTGGATATGCCGAATACTTGCGGCTCCTGCCCGATGAATGGCATCCCATTCCCCGGACTTCTGCGGGAAACGATCTTAATACCCGTGTCTTTCAGTTTTGGGAGAAAAGATAAAGGATATGAAACCCTGTCAGAATATACCCAGGAATATTTTCGGGACATTTACACGTACCGATACCAGCTTCCCTCCGCTGTAAACATAAGCCAGGTCCTCACTTGCAAGACAGACGCTGTCAACCTTGGAGAGCGAGGTATAGACATCTATCACCTCACCGCTGCCGTTGAGAAAATAGACCTCGGAACCGGCCGCGCAGGCAATGGTGCGCCCCTTCGCCCTAACCTGGGTTACCTCGGCATCCAAAACGAGCCACTCCTGGACCGATCCCCTGCTATCGATAGCCTTAAGCGCGGTTCGCATACGTTTTTCTCTGTTTAAAACCTCGCCGTCCAATACGGCGGCTACGGTTATATCGTCCGGGGTTACACCGCAGGAGGTAAGATAATCGCTGCTAAGATCCACATGCCAGACCATGCCCAAGTCTCTGCCCACACATATCAGGTCCTTCTCACCGTACAGGAGCAGCCTTTCACTGGAGAGCGGCAGGGCGCCTGCAAACAGGTCTTCTCTGCCCTGGCTGTCCCGGATGCTTCCCTTCTGGTTCATGGACAGATCAAGGAACTCAAACAGGGACGTTGTTTCAAGGCTCTGGGCATCGATGCCGCAGACGATAAAGGTAGTATGGTCAAAGCCGGGATAATGATAAACCGCAAAGGGATAATAATCGGAAACGTTTCTGTACGCTACCTTCTGCCCCTCGCGGGAATAGGCATGTATGATCCTTTTATACCCGGCCTGGTCGCTACTGGTTATCACAAGGACCCAGTTCTCATAGATACCTGCATTTACTATATCCACATCCAGGGTTTTATCCCACAGGACCACACCATCCCTTATAACGCCGAAATACCTTCCCCCGATATCCGCAACCAGAATGTCATCGCCCTGGGTTTGGACATGGGGTTTTTTCAGGCTGACAGGCACATGCCAGAGCTGGTTGCCATTTTTGTCAAAGCATTTAACAGAGCTGGCCGACCCCACAATTATATAATCCGACAGGGCGGCATGGCTTGCTTGCTCCATGATGCCGTCGGACTGGAATTCCACCACTTTCTGATTTGTCTCTTCCTCCGCGTCAAGCATCTGTCTGTATGTGCCGCCGAAGCCTGTCCTGAAAATGTCCAAAGGGTTGACCTGGAAAAAAGAGTACAACGCAACACCTATCACTGCCAGCACCAGGACAATGAAAACCAGGAATCTTTGCAGGTGGAACCTGTACTGCGGCGTCTCTTTTGTTTCCCGCATGGGTTATGCGTTCTCCTTTGTTCTTCGGCCATGGCAGAAACAGCCATGCCTGATTTCTTTCTCTGTCCCAGGTTTTAGAACATCCTGAGTATCTCCATGCCCTTTACATATTGAGGGTCGTTCTGGGTCCTCAGCGTATCGAGGAGCTCATTTAACTTATCCCTTGTAACAGGGTCAATGTTCCCGGTAACACGTATATTTACCGAGGACTGGAATTTCTTAACCGCGTCCCGAGTTTCTTCGTCCAGCCTCTTGTCAGGAACACCCTCAAAATAGCCGGCAGCCTTTAATATCCTTTCGGCATGATATACGTCGTTCCCGTAGTCATCCAGGACCAGCGTCCTGTCATTGGTCAGGCGGCTGATCAGCATAAGATCAATTCCGTTGGGGAGGGTCCTGTTTATAACCTCAACATCGGGCGAAAGCCCATCACCATGGATTTGCCTGCCATTGCGCGTAAGATAGTGCCCGGTGGTTATCCTGATACTGCCCAGGACTTCATCGGGTGAAAGGAATACTCCGTGGTAGATCAGCCATTCAAGCTCTGTTATGAATCTCACCCCGTGGCGCTGGCTGTACTTGGCGTATGCCTCCGGAGTAAGAACGGTGAACATGTTCTGGACAACACCCTTGCCGAAGGTCTTCTGTCCCACTAAAATACCCTTCCCCGAGTCCTGTATGGCTCCGGCCAATATCTCAGCGGCACTTGCCGTATCCTCGTTCACCAGTACGGCTATAAGGTATGGCGAGTTATCAAGATCTGAATAGAAGTCATAATCGGAAAGCCTTTCAGACTTAAAATCAAGCCTTGTAATCAACCCTTTGGGCACCAGCCGCTTCGCAACGTCTACAGCCTCATTCACATAGCCGCCCGGATTACTCCTTATGTCCAGCAGGATCTTAGTTATTCCCGTTTGCTCAACCTCATCCATGGCCTTGCCGAACTTGTAGGCGGTATTGCTGTTTAAGGATTCAATACGGATGTATGCCACATCCCCTTCTATTCTCCAGACCACCGGGTTAATAACAACAAGACCTCTTTCTATGGTAAACTCCATCTTGTCCGACAGGCGCTGGATGGTCAGAGTAACCGTTGTCCCCTCCGGGCCTCTTATCTCAGGTGCTACGGCGTCGGCCTCTTTGCCAAGGGTGGACACACCGTCTACTGCCAGAATGATGTCCCCATCCCAAAGTCCCGCCCTTTCGGCCGGGGAGTCCGCATAAACCCTGACTATCCGGATCCCTTCAGGACATTTTTCAATGGCAACCCCTATCCCGGTGAAACTTCCTTCCAGGCTTTCATTCAGCTTCTGGGTTTCCTCGTTATTATAAAAACCGCTATATGGGTCCAAACCGCTGAATATTCCCCTTAAAGCCGCCTTCAGTGCCTCTTCGTTGTCCATATCAAGATAATACATATCCTGCATAAACTCAACGGCACTGTTGAGGTAATCCCCGTAGTCCATGGCCATTGCCGCGGTGAATGGCACAATGAGCATGATACATAAAACCAGTATGGCTGCTGCTTTTTTCATATCTTTTATAACCTCCGGGTGTAAAAATCTCTCCTGGTAAGAGGAAACCCTGACGGTCCGTTATACCCGGAACCCCAGGGCCCCGTAAAAACCATTTTAGCATATCGGCAGGGCAAAGAGAATCGGTCTTAGAATGAAAGCATCCTGTCAGAGTAATCCTTTACCAGCTCATCACCCATATACTGGATCAGGCTGTAAAACAGCCTTGCGGCCTGTTCATTGGTAATAAAGCCCGAAGGGTTGAAAAAGCCTCTCTCGTCACCCTGGAAGATGCCCAGACTATAGGCTACAGACGCCGCATTCCTGGCGTAGGTCGGTATGCTGTCATTATCCACATAAGGGGTTACGGCATAGGGCCAGGGAGCAAGGTTCTCCAGCCCCAGGGCGCTTACAATCATTTTGATGGCCTCTGCGTAGGTGATATTCTGATCAGGGTTGAAGTAGGAATAGCCTGTCCCGACTGTGATCTTCCTGTCGTATGCCTTTTTGATCAAAGGATAATCAGGATCATCCACCGAAATATCCAGGAACGGCGATACTTCCACGGTCTTGTTCCTGTTTCTGGCGGTGTTCAGCGTGGATGTGCGTACATTGGGATCCTCGGGTATATCCCTTACCGCCTGCATGAGCATTGTGACAAACTCACGGCGGTTAACGTATTTGTTGATATTGTAATCCTCTCCCGTTCCCGGAATGACCTCAAGGCCAAAAAGAATACTGACAGGTTCCTGAGCCCAATGTCCGCTCAACTGCTTGATATTGGGTACCATGAGGCGCTCCAGGACCGGAGGCGTGGAGATGCTTGTTCTGCCGTTATAGTCTTTGAGAACAGGGGTGGGCATGTTATTGCTGTCCATTTCGGGCAGCCTGGCGACATAATCCAGAACCGACTCCTCCCAGGTTCTCCTCACATAGCCGCCGTCAAAGCTGATCTGCCAGGGCTCATTTTCGGAATACTTAATCTGCTGGCGGGTTGTGGTGGAAACGGTAACCTCAGCCGAACCGCCCCACTGATAGGGGGTGCCCTCGCCCATCATGCGGGCTTCCAGGATGTACCGTACCTTTTGTGTCTGGGTAGAACTCCAGTACTGATCATAGGCGTAAAGCTTCCCCGATACCGTTACGGTAATGGTGTTATCCCTGTTGCCGTTTACCGCGTATGTTTTCCTGCCCGCATATTCTCCGGCATAGAAATTAAGGGCCGGCTTTGGATCGGTTATAAGCGACCTTGAAAAATTATAATCCACCAGGTTATACCTCTCGCCCCCAATAGTGATAACCTCTGTGGGCAGCCGGGTAAGGCGCGTGGATTCTGTGATCTGGCCGTTAGCCTTGGTTTCTGATGTGGTTTCGCAAATGATTACCCTTCTCAGGGTTGCCCCCTCTTCGGGGTTTTCCAGCCTGTAGGTGTATGTGGCTGTCTCAATGTTATTCCTTACCCGCTTGTCAATGGTCAGAGTGCCTGTAAGATAGATGGGTTTTCCTGTAAGGAAGCACATTTCAGTATAGTAGTATTCATTATCTTCGCTCACATTTACGGCCGATATGCCGCCTTCATAACCAAGTGTCCCTTCAACAGCCAGAGCTTCCATGGGCATCAGGAGAATAACCGCTGCCACCGCTATAAAACCTATCCATTTCATCAGTCCTGTTTTCATTCCGCTTCCCTCCATTGATTACTCCACGATGATTATGATGCCGTCATGGCTTGCGCTGTTGCATACCATGCGAAGATTATCGCCCGGACGAACAGACGATATATCGGTTATACGACCGTTTTTGATCACGATGGCTCCTGCCGGTACATTGACCTCCCTGTTGGGCCCGGATTCCCATATATAGGTTTCATGGTCGTATTCCATGACCTCTCCGAGCCTGAACCCGGTTTGGGTAAGGTTCATCACCCTGCCCCTTACGGGAACATCGGCGTAGGGCGCGGTGCTTACCAGCAGGGTCTTTCCGCCCTCTTCAACAATATAGACTGTTTGGTTGATAAAGCTGTCGTCGAAGTTCAACATGTTTCCTGTTCCGTCATTCGTTAATAACCTGGTTACAGAAGGATCTATGCCAAAGGTCTTTGGAGTATTGCTGAAGGACCAGCTGTAGCCTAAAAGCTCAGCAAAGGACTCGACAGTAAAGGATTTCAGGGAATCCACAAGATTTATCCTGCCCCTGTAAATGGTCAGGCTTTCTTTTCCGGCGCGTGTGTTGCTCACAACCACCTGGCCGACGAAAACACCGGAGCCGACAGGCCTTTCGGCAGACAACTGCACAGGGTCCATTGGATCCAGCGAGCTAATATCAACAAGTCTGCCGTCCTTGACCGCTATGGTGCCCGAATCGAATCCCACCACATGGGAAGAGTTCTTAAACTCCAGCATCCTGAGGGTATTGGAAAGGGTAAGTATGTTATCTGTGAAAACAATTTCATATTGAGGCTGGAACCTTATAGCAGCCATCACGATGCTGTCGGAGCCGTCGGCCTCCTGCTGCACGGCAATATAGGCCTTGCCGGAAATGCGGCCGGTTGGCCTGTCCCTGTATTCACGGCTGTAAGTAAAGGTTCTGATACCCATTACCGGGGAGTATTCCCATCTGCCGTTTACAAACTCCTCTATTCCCGACAAAACCAGTGTATTATTAAAATCATCATAGAACTCGACATTACCACGGAAGATTGCCGAAATGGTTTTGGGCTCCTTCACCAGGTCAATCCCGGCTACATGCATGCTGGCGCCATTGGTCTGCACCAGCATCCTGATCTGGTCGCCTTCTTTAATATCGCTGCGCGGTACCGGCCGGTTGTTGCGGTAAACCGGCACATCGGCGGGAACAGGGATGCTCCGGTAGGTACCGTCGTCCAGCCTCAGCACCAGGTTGGCCGGGCTCGTCAGGTATACCTTGCCGTACAAAGGCTTGTAATAGCTTCTGACGCTCAGCCTGGCAACATATCGGTCCTCATCCAGCATGATAAAGGCAAAATCACCGGGCTGTACCGCTTCAAGCGTTGACGGCAGCCCGTCCCTCGTTATGGCAATACTGTAGGCAAAACTGAAAGTTCTGTTCCTTGACAGGCTGTCCTGGGTATCGGGTGATATGCCAGAACCGTCGGTATTGTAAAGCGTGATATATCCCAGCGACGGGTTGATATCCCTTACCACTCCGTAGACATAACCAGCCTCTTCGGTTTCACCTGACGCAAATGAATCAGTGGCAGCATGGCAGGTTAAGATCAGGCAGAACAGTATAATGAAGACGGCTGATGCTTTTGTGAAACGCAATTTGGATGCCTCCATTCCGATACTTCACTCTTTTAAAATATCGGCATATAAAGGCACTATATAAAGCCGCGGGGATTACCTTTCTGTTACATTATCAGACGGGTTTTCAGCAACGGTCTTCCTGAGGTCCCTGAACCGGACCACTGTAATGATCATCCCTATAAAGATCAGGAGGCATCCCATACCTGTATTGAGGGTGAAGCTTTCTGTAACTCCCCCGGGGCCAGGTATTGTCATCGCGAAAACCGCTCCGAATACGGGTTCGAATGTGAGAATAAGTGCTGTACGAGTAGGAGTGGTATATTGCTGGGCGATGGTCTGAACCCCGAAGGCGAATGCGGTACCCATCGCGCCGGTATACAAAGCGGTCAGGATAACCCTGGCATTAATGACAACAGGCACAGGTTCAACCGAAAACCCATAACCCGCGCAGAGGATTCCATACATTACGGCGGCTGAGATTATCTGTACAACAGCCAGCTGCCTGGCATCGGATTCCTGCGTGAACTTGTCGATAAAGATGATCTGGAACGCGAAGCATACGGCACACAATAGGGTCAGCGTATCACCGATGTTCCAGATCCCGGAGAAACCCCCGCTCAGGAAAAACAGCCCGGCCGCGGCAAGCATAACCCCAATCACGGCCCTGAAAGGAGGTTTCTTTTTAAGGTATAGCGCGGAAATAACAGGAACCATCACCACATTCAGCCCGGTGATAAAGGCGGAATTGGATGCGCTGGTGAAGTTCAGGCCTATAAACTGAAGGGACATTCCCGCGAAAAGGGTAAAACCGATTATAGTTCCCTGGATAAGGGTTTTGCGGTTTATTTTTCCCATTTGCCTGATAAAAATCATAGCCAGGAGGATCCCGGCTATGGAAAATCTGAGAAACAGGTACGCATAATAAGGTATGTTCCCAGTGATATTCTTCATCAGTATGAATGATGACCCCCAGACTACAGTAATACTGAGTATGGCAAGGTCGGCCTTGATCTGTCGTGTCATATTAAGCCTACATCCTTATGCGTTCAATTGCCGGGTGCTGTATACAAGTCAGTAATCCGCGCTGTTCCCTTGATGTCATCCCGAACCTACAATAGATGCCATCAGTTTGCTGAACCAACCCATAACAATGGAATCCGAGAAGGGTTCCGGCAATTTTATAATATTCAATGATCCTATAAAGGGAATTACTACGGCAAAAACCAGGTAGGTCACAATCATTCCGGCGGCCAGCCCCAACGCCATGCCGCCGGTCCTGTTGGCTGTGTTCATGATGCCGCTGTAATTCAGGACCGATGTAAGAACCTTTCCGATCAATACAACCAGCAGTTTAACAACAATAAAAATGGCAACAATGGCCAAAACCTTTACGATGGTGAAGGCAAGCATATCATTTATAGAAACAATGTTGTCCTGGTATGCCGTCCCGGTATCGGCCGCTGAATTGGTAATAGCCACGAGCTGCTTGAGGAAGGGGCTTTCGGATATGGCTTCATTGATCTGCGGATTGCTCTCAATAAACTCCAGGGAGGATTGCGCTTCCCCAAAGCTTATGGCGGGCAGCTGGGAAATAGCCGGAAGCGCTTTCTCTATCCTTTTTCCGATCGCTTCCCCGATACCTGTCTTCTCCATGGCAAGGAACGCCAGCCTGGAAGAAAACACATAGGCGCAGATAATTCCAAGCAAATAGCCTGCCAGGCTGAAAATCGTGTTTACAAGACCGCGGATATAGCCCTTCAATCCGAATAGGGCGATTATAGTAACGATGGCGTAATCAACCCAATTGAAATCAAATCCAAACAACAGGTCAGCGACAATGAAAAGACCTACTGCCAAAAAGAGAATGACAGCAGGAAGCTTACTTGCTGACTGAGCTGCCGGTCTTGGTCTTCTATAGCCATATCCCAATGACAACACCCCCTGGTTTTAAACAGCCTGGTAAAAGCTATAGGCGGGCAATAATTACTTAAGGAAAGTAGTAATGTTAATGCTAACCAGCAGCAATATCGACATAATCAAAACGCCTATAAGCACAGATTTCCTTTTAAAAACCATCCTTAAACCCTCCTGTTGCCAAGGCATCTGAGATTCTCGACCCATTATATCATTTTGCATTTATTCTGTAAAATAAATTTAAGATTTGTGAAATATAAAGTCTGTTAGAATAGTGCTATTGGCTATCGGCTTATGGAGGTTAATTGACAGATGCCTTTTGACGGTATATTGACTCATTTTATGGCGGAAGAACTGAATAACAGGCTGTCTGGCGGAAGGATCGGCAAGATCCAGCAGATTAAGCGGGACACCATTATCCTCCATATCCGGGCCAGCGGGGAGAACTACAGGCTGCTTATATCCAGTAATGCTTCCTCACCCCGTATACATCTGACCTGGAAGCAGTATGAGAGCCCGAATAATCCCCCTGTTTTCTGTATGGTCTTAAGGAAGCACCTGTCAGGGGCAAGAATCCTGGGATTTAAGACCGCTGGCTTTGAGCGTGTGATCATTATGGAAGCCGAGGCCATGGATGAGCTGGGGGACAGGTCCATAAAAAGGCTGGCAGTCGAGATCATGGGAAAGCACAGCAATATCATACTGCTGAACAAAGACAACCGGATTATCGATGCCATAAGGCATGTGGACAGCCAGTTAAACCGGGTCAGGGAGCTTCTTCCCGCAAGGACTTATGTGGCTCCCCCTGCCCAGAATAAGCTTGATCCCTCCAGTGAAAACACATACCAGGCCATCCTGGACGGCTTTGGGGAATCGAACCGCAGGATTGAAAAATACTTGCTGGACAAGCTCCAGGGTTTCAGTCCGGTACTTTGCAGGGAATTATGCAGCCGCGCGCTGATAGATGAAAGAAAACCCGCCTCGGACCTCAACCCCGATGAGGCCGCCCGCCTTATCGACGCACTGCGCGGCATGATGCGCGCCCTGCTTGACCATGGCCCGACACCCGTTGTAATTAAGGACCACTCATCGGATAAGGCAATCGATTTTCATGTCACCGACCTGGTACAATACCCCGCGAAAAAGCGCTATGAAACCATCAGCCAGGCCATCGACGACTATTATCATTCGCGCCTGGAAAAGGAGGCTCATTCGCAGAGGGCCCATGAACTAATGAAGACCGTCGGAAAACTTGTTGAAAAGTGTGAGAAGCGTTTGGCGGCCAATATCCAGGCATACGAGGATAATAAGGATTATGAGCGGTTACGTCTTTATGGTGAGCTCATTACCTCATCCATATATAACCTGAAAAAAGGCATGAGCAGTGCCCGCATACCGAATTATCACTCTGAAGACCAAGAGTTTGCGGAAATCCCCCTGGATCCAAAAAAAAGCCCCCAGGAAAACGCCCAATACTATTTCAAGTGTTACGGGAAAGCCCGTACAGCGTTTAACTATGCCGTGAGCCAGATTGAAAACCTGAAAATAGAGCTGTCATGGCTGGAGAGCGTCATGCTTGCCATCGAAAGGGCTGAAAACAGCAGCCAGCTTCATGATATTCGCCTTGAGCTTTATGAGCAGGGATACCTGAAATCCTATCCAAGGAAAGGCCGCAGGAGCACCCTGCCTGAGTCATCCCCCATCAGGATAGTTTCTTCCGATGGATTTGAGATCTTCATAGGCCGGAACAACAAGCAGAATGACAGGTTAACCTTGAAAAGCGCCAAGCATGAGGATATCTGGCTCCATGTAAAAAACTACCCCGGCTCTCATGTAATCATAAAAACCGATGGGCGCCAGGTTCCAAACAGCACCCTGGAGGAAGCGGCCGGGTACGCGGCCTGGTTCAGCAAAGCCCGCCCGGCTCCCAAGGTTGAGGTAGACTATACCCATATCCGCAATGTAAAAAAACCATCCGGAGCAAAGCCCGGAATGGTCATTTACGAGAATTACAGCACCATTATGGTAACGCCGAAGGCTCCTGAAACAAGCGGCGGCTGAATACGCCAGCCCCCCGCTAAATCATTCCGCCCCTGTCTTTTATCCGAAAAGCCTTTCGCAAACCTTTTCAAGATGGTAATAGACTTTCTCCCGGTCAATGGTCTTGAATTCCCCATCCTGGTACAGGATGCGGCCATCCACCATTGTCATGGACACATCAGAACCCTGGGCTGAATACACGAGGGTTGAGTAGAGGTTATGCAGCGGTTTCAAATGTGGTTTTCCCAGGTCCACCAGGATCATATCGGCCTTATTGCCTTCCCTGATTGATCCCACATAAGGCATACCAAGCGCCTTTGCCCCGTTGGCCGTGGCCATCCTGAGCGCATCGGCGGCTGTGATTGTCTTTGGATCCCGTCTGCTGCCCTTATGAAGTATGGAAGCCAGATACATATCCTCCCACATGTTCAGGTTGTTGTTGCTGGATGCGCCGTCTGTCCCGATGCAAACGTTCAAACCCGCTGAAAGCGCCTCAGGAATCGGCGCGATTCCGCTGGCAAGCTTCAGATTGCTGGCGGGGCAATGGATGACCGAAACGTCTTTTTCCTTCAACCGTACCATATCTTCCCCGGTTATGCAGACACAGTGAGCTGCTATGGTATCAAGATCAAAAAGGCCGAGGTCATACAGATGGGCCGCAGGGGTTTTCCCATGGGTTTTAAGGCATTCCTCATGCTCCCGCACTGTTTCATCAAGGTGGACATGGATGGGCACCCCCAGCCTTTCGGCCATTTCAGCGATGGCCCGGATATAGGCCGGGGAACAGGTGTAGATGGCGTGGGGCGCCATGGCCGCGGTAATCCTGCCCTCAGCCGCACCGTTCCACTTCTTTATGAAATCCACACTGTCCTTCATTGCCGGGTCCTGGGAGAAATCAGGTCCGGGATCATTGGAGGTCTGCCCCCTGGATAGCTGTGCCCTTATGCCGGAGCGCTCAACAGCCGAGGCAATACTGTCCATCCCGTCATACATGTCGGCAAAGCAGGTTGTGCCGGTTGATACCATCTCCATAATCCCAAGCAGGGTGCCCCAGTATATGTCATCCCCGTTCATCCTGTCCTCCACAGGGAAAATATGCTCAAAGAGCCATGTCTGGAGATCCATATCATCGGCGTAGTTTCGTAGCAGTGTCATGGGAACATGGCAGTGGCCGTTGATAAGGCCGGGCATCAAAAGCTTTCCGCTTCCGTCGATTATATTGGCATTATCCGCGGCTTTGCCAGCGCCCGGACCGATCCTTGCAATGATCCCGCCTTCTACAACGACATCGCTGTGTTCCAGTATTTCATTGCGGTCATTCATTGTTAGTATCGTTGCGTTCCGGATAATATGGTTCATAACTATGCCTCCAGGAGTTTATCAGATCCAATCCCTGTCAATCGTCCTGTGTCGGAGCGGGTGTTGGGGTTGGGGTTGGTTCGGATGATGGTTCCGGCCCAGGTGTGGGCTTTGTTGCGGTTTCCTGGGAAACAGCGGTTATGGTAACCGTGATGCTGGGCCTTTCCCTGAGGGAGATTCCCGCGGGCAGGCTGACTGTAATCGGCACCTGATGATCGCCTTCTCCCAGGTCCTTTACGCTGATACTGCATTTGATGTCATTGGCCTTAAGCTCCTGCAGCAGCTCAGGGCGCGCCTCCACAGGGATATTGACGGCGCTCTGGGCGATTGAATACTGGAAGGCGCCCGAGTCATCGCTGTCATAGATGGAAATCATGTTTGTGGGAAAGCTTATTGTACGGGCAGCCAACGGCTCAATGCTTACCAGCGCCGTGACAGGAAGGTTTTTGTCTGCCAGGGTTGCTCCCTGGGGCACTTTCAGATTCAGCTCGGTCCTAAAGCTTTCAGATTTGCCTTCGATGTCGATGGCCTCAGCCTCTATTTTGGAAAGTGAATCCAGAAGATCCTTTGTGCCTATGACCATTACACTGGAGGTGTCCGGTATAATTCCCTTAAGATAATATCCTGTTTTGGGCTTGCCGCTGACTGAGGAAATAAGCGGAAGTTTGCGGGCCAGGTCAAAATTTACAATAGCGGGATATTTACCCGTGAACTGGGTCATGGGCTTCCCTTCAATGTCATAGACCGAAACCCTCACTACCAGTTCTTTTGTGACGCTTATATCATTCAGGCTGACCAACGCCACCACCTTATCCACCCTGGCGAGGATGCTTTCTTTTTCCTCAATAAGGATGATCCCGGGATCCACTCTCTGGTTGAGTATCTGGTAACCTTCCGGCAGGCTTCCGGTGAATTCTATATTCACCGAAAACTGCTTGCCGACTATTTTTTCAAAATGGAGCCTGACAGATGACGGAATGGTGCCGACGATAATAACTTCCTTATCTCCGGTATATTCGGGAATTCCTATATCAACGTGCTTTATTCCTGAGCCGTCCACTTCCGTGAGGTCAAGAAAAACATTGAAATCGGCGCTCGAAACACTTTCCAGTCTCTTCCTCCGTCCCCTGATCCGGACATCAACAGCAGCCGGGATGCTTGATCCGACTATCTGAAGGTTCTTGGCCTCCAAAACTTCCACATTGCTGGACAGAGGAACAGTAATTACCCTTTCTGTGAACGGATTATCCTGATCCAGCACAACAAACCAGATCAGGAGTGCTATGAACACAGAGAGGATTTTTACAACACCGTCCTTCTCGAATAGTCTATCTATCAGCTTGTTCACTGTTTTTCACCTTCCTGAAAGTAAAGCGCCTTTTATCGTTCCGGTTTTCAAGAAGGAATCTGGATAAGGCCTTTCTCAGCATATCGGGAGTCAGATTCCTCGTGAGGCCTCCGTTATGTGCATAGGATATTTTGCCCGATTCTTCGGAAACAACAATAGCAATGGCATCAGAAACCTCGGTAATGCCCAGCGCGGCTCGATGCCGTGTGCCAAGGTCCTTTGACAGCCCCGCATTCTGGGTAAGGGGCAGATAACAGGCGGCCGCGGTGATGATATTGTCCCTGATGATGACGGCTCCGTCATGGAGAGGTGTTTTAGGAGTGAATATGTTTAACAGGAGTTCCTCGGACAAAGCCGCGTCCATCCTGGTGCCCGTGCTGACAATATCCCCGATTTTTGTATCCCTCTCTATGACTATCAGGGCCCCGATATAGTCTTCAGCGCAGCTCGCGCAGGCCTTGACTATGGCCTCGATGGAAGCGATGGTTTTGAGCCGCTCTTCATCATCCCTTTTAAGCAGGATATCCTGGAATCCGCTGCTTCCCAGCTTTTCCAGGGCCCGTCTGAGTTCGGGCTGAAAAAGCACGATCATACCGAATCCGAACAGTTGGATTGCGCTTTGCATCAGGAAGGCAACAGTTCTGAGCCCTATGATTTCAGAAACCCTTGACAGGATAAGTATGAAGAGAATTCCTTTTACAAGCTGCATAGCACGGGTTTCCCGAACCAGTTGGATAACCTTGTAGACAATATAGGACACCAGAGAAACCTCGACAAGCACTCGGATGAAATCAAGCGGACCGCTTAAGTCAAGAAAATTCATTATATATGAGATTATATCCCTAAAAAGGCCTTGTCCCGACACTCCAATGCTCCTCCGTCAAAGCGTCCTTATTGATGTATGGGCAGGTGCCAATATACCGATGTCACATAAAAAAATACCACCTGGTTCACATTCCCCGATATAATTCCAGAAAGAAAAACAAGAAGCAACTCAATAAGATTATACCCTCTCTATGCCTGCTTTTGTATATTTTACAGTCTATTGTAACAAAAATGCAATATGCAAAAGTGTCATAAAAAAAGCAGGTTCATGCGCGGTATTCGGAACCCTTGTCAACCTGAAAGCATGGGGTGAGGAGTTTATACTTCCATAACCGAGCTTCCAGGTGATGCTAACAGTTACCTCTCGCCTGCAACTTCCGGCATTGTCATCGCAAACACAGCGAAACGGGGCGCGGCAGCCTCCTTCATCCGAACTTTCCGGAAATATATCTTGCGGTCCTCTCATCCTTAGGCCTGCTGAAGATCTTCCTTGTGATATCATACTCAATGAGCTCGCCCAGAAGGAAAAAGGCTATCCTGTCCGAAATACGGCCTGCCTGCTGCATGTTATGGGTTACTATCACGATTGTGTAGTTCTTTTTCAGCTGACCGCAGAGCTCCTCGATCTTCATTGTGGATATGGGGTCGAGGGCCGATGTGGGCTCGTCCATCAGGAGCACCTCGGGCCGGGTTGCCAGTGCCCGGGCTATACAGAGACGCTGCTGCTGTCCGCCGGAAATTTCCAGCGCATTCTTATGCAGTCTGTCTCGCACTTCCTCCCAGAGGGCGGCTGACCTCAGGCTCCCCTCAACGATATCATCCAATACTGACTTCTTTTTAATGCCATGAATCCGGGGGCCAAAGGCTACGTTATCGTAGATGGACATGGGAAACGGATTCGGCTTTTGAAAAACCATTCCGACGCGTTTCCTCAGAACGGTTACATCAATATCCCCGAGGATTTCAAAGCCGTCAAGTTTTACGCTCCCGGTAACACTTACATTCTCAACAAGATCGTTCATCCTGTTCAGGGTTTTCAGGAAGGTGGATTTACCACAGCCTGATGGCCCGATTAAGGCCGTTATCTCACACCCAGGAATATCCATGCCGATATTTTTCAAGGCATGAAAAGAGCCGTAATACAGATTAAGACCACGCACCGATATTTTTATACCCGGCTTCATGCGGAACCTCCGAATGCCCATACTTTCTGTGGTCATCAATTCTTAAGTTACAGATGGTTGAAAAGCATCTCCAGTGAAAGGCGCGCTGGCATTTTTCCGGTCTTCCAAGCATAATTGCACTCCGCGCATTTTTTCAGGAAACCGGCCAAAAAAGCGCTGTCTGACCTTTCTGCCTGTTCCGACATCTTTCTCAGGGCATAAGGATGCTTTCCGGGGAAGTAATGGCTGATCCGGGAAGCGGGGACGCGCCGGTCCATTAATAATCTGATCTTGAGCAATTCACCTGTTTGCTTTGATATCATGGCAAGTATTTTTGGTTCCGCCTCTTTTAAGTACAACATGTCATCCAGATAAGCCAGCGCCTTCGCCCTGTCCCTGGCTGCTACGGCATCCATGAGGTCAAATATCACGCTCTTAATGGTTACCGAGGCTACGGCCCTGATATCGTCAATGGCTACCTTTTCCCGATCGCCGGTATATTGGATAATCTTGAATATTTCATTCCTGAGGGAATACATGTCGGGATCACTGATGGCGACAAGATACTCGGCAGCGTTGGTATGAATGGTCTTGCGGCTTTGCCTGAAACCTTTGATGACCCATTTTATCAATTCATCTTCACTCAGGTTGTCCTGGTGTATATAAAGACCGTGCATCTGAATGGCCTTATAGAGTCCCGAACGCTTATCCACGCTGTCTTCCACCATGATCAGGCAGGTGCTTTCAGGCATGTCGGGAATATATTGCTTGAGGGCTTCCCGGGCTTTTCCTTCAGTACCGGTCGGGGCGGGTTCGGAATACGCGCCTGCCTCGTCGGAGAAGTATTCCTCCGTCTCAGCCTTTTCCTGCCTGGAAGCGGCTTTTTTCTTCGTGGCTAGCAGGTTGGATTTCTTTACAAGCACCACCTTGCGGTCCGCAAAGACCGGGTAGGTATCACAGGCGTCAATAAGTTTATCCACATCAATCCTGCCCTCGAACCGCACCAGGTTAAGACCGCTCTGATCCTCCTTCAAAGCGGCCTTAATGATCTCACCCACATAGTAATCCAGCAAAAAACGCTCGTTCCCGGAAAACAGGTATACACCTTTCAGGTTTCCGGTTCTCAGCTGTTCTTTAAGAATGGCCAGTTGGTTCTGTGTCCCTGGTTTCTTCCTGGTTCCGTATCTTCCGGGTGAAGGCATGTCATCACTCCATGTCATTCGGATATAGATATTATATCATTATTGGACCCGGTGCACGCCGCATGATATATTTCCTGCCCATTATCATAGTTTGGTTAAGTCTTCCCCGCTTAAATGCGTTTACAGCGCTTTTGTTGCAATCTCATTCAGGATTTTCTCAAGGAAGCTGTCCATCGGCATGGAGCCCATATCGCCTTCCTTGCGGGACCTGACCGCCACATGTCCGGTCTCGGCCTCCTTTTCCCCAAGGACAAGCATGTAGGGAACCTTCTCCAGTTGGGCCTCTCTGATCTTGAAACCGATCTTCTCATTCCGGCCATCCAGTTCAACCCTGATCCCATTTTCTTCAAGCCTGGCCTTAACTTCTTCGGCATAGGGGATATGCTTTTCGACTATGGTAAGTATCTTTACCTGCACGGGCGAGAGCCATACCGGAAAAGCGCCGGCAAAGTGCTCGGTGAGGATGGCAATGAAACGCTCAATACTCCCGAACACTACCCGGTGGATCATGACCGGCCTGTGCTTTTCTCCGTCAGGACCGATATAGTACAAATCGAAGCGCTCAGGCATGTTCATGTCAAGCTGGATGGTTCCGCACTGCCAGGTACGGCCGATGCAATCCACCAGATGGAAGTCGATCTTAGGTCCGTAAAAGGCCCCGTCACCTTCATTGATCTTGTATTCTATGCCCTGGTCCTCCAAGGCCTCCATCAGCGCCGCAGTGGACTTTTCCCACATCTCGTCCGAACCGATGTATTTTTCAGGACGGGTTGAGAGCTCCACATGGTACTTGAACCCAAAAGTCCTGTAGAAGTCGTCTATGAGCTGGATAACCCCGATAACCTCATCCTTGATCTGGTCAGGCGTCATGAAGATATGGGCATCATCCTGGGTGAAGCAGCGAACCCTCATCAGGCCGTGCAAGGTTCCTGACAATTCATGCCGGTGTACAAGGCCCAGTTCGCCCATCCTTTGGGGGAGATCCCTGTAGGAATGGAGCCTGCGCTTAAAGACCAGAATGCCTCCGGGGCAGTTCATGGGCTTGACGGCGAACTCCGCATCCTCAATGTTCACGAAGTACATGTTGTCCTTGTAATTGTCCCAGTGCCCTGAGCGGAGCCAGAGTTCCCTGGTCAGCATGACCGGCGTTTTGATCTCCTGGTAGCCCCGCTTCACATGCTCCTTGCGCCAATAGTCCTCCAAAAGGTTTCTTAAGACCATTCCCTTGGGCATGAAGAACGGAAAGCCCGGACCCTCCTCATAGATATCAAAGAGGTCCAGTTCCCTGCCCAGCTTGCGGTGGTCACGTTTTTTTGCTTCCTCCAGCCTCTGGAGATACTCATCCAGCTGGCTCTTCTTCGGGAAAGCCGTACCGTAAATCCTCTGGAGCATTTTGTTCTTTTCGCTGCCGCGCCAGTAAGCTCCTGCCAGCTGCATAAGCTTGATGGCCTTTACCTTTCCGGTTGAGGGCAGATGGGGTCCGGCACACAAATCGGTAAAATCACCCTGCCTGTAAAATGATATTTCTTCATCCTCCGGCAGTTCACTGATGAGTTCCACCTTATATGGCTCATCCTTCACCAGTTCAAGCGCCTCATCCCTGGAGAGGGTAAAGCGCTCAACGGTGTGGTCCTCTTTTATAATCTTTTTCATTTCCTCTTCTATGGCCTGCATGTCTTCAGGCGTAAAGGACCTCTCATAGTCAAAGTCGTAATAAAAGCCGTTATCAATAGCCGGCCCGATAGCCAGTCTGACGCCGGGGAAAAGGCGCTTTACGGCCTGCGCCATGATATGGGAAGCCGTATGCCAGTACGTGTGCCTGCCTCCCTCGCTGTCAAAGGTCAGGATATTCAGGCTGCAATCCTCTGTCACCGGTGTGGTCAGATCCTTCACCTCGCCGTTGATTTCGCCGGCTACAGCTACCCTGGCAAGCCCTTCGCTGATGCTTTTGGCTATATCCAGTATGGTCGTGCCCTTTTTAACCTGTATTTTGCTTCGGTCTTTCAGTGTTACCTGGATCATTATGCTCATCCCCTTCGGTTTGTTAAGCTGATTTATTTTTATAAATAATAAAGCCCTCATCCATCCAAGGATGAGAGCTTGATGCCCACACGGTTCCACCCTGGTTGCAGGACAAAGCGATAAGCCTTTGTACTGCCACTCAATGATTGTAACGTGATCAACGCGAGGGCTTACTGCGCTTTTCAGCCCACGGGCTCCAGGGTGGTATCAAAACCTGGACAGGCCGGGACAGCTTTCAGCCGGCGGCTGTCCCTCTCTTAGGCGTTCGTACGGTTTGACATGTCCCTTTCAAAGCCTTTAACGATTGATCTTCATATTACCATATGCCTGATGCGCTGTCAATGTACATCTAATAGGGGGAAATGCATTCGCGGATGGCAATATTCTCTGTCAGCCGTCATATTCAGGCTTCCTTCAAAGTATTTTAAAGATACCGAAGTGCTTCTTAGCTTTTTGGTTATCCTGCCTCTAATCATCCGGAAAGGCTTCTTTATCACCCGACCATGAGGGGAGTTTTGATGGGACGTATTATGAACCGGATCATTCAAGCAATATTTCTTACGGCAGTACTATTTCTGACGGCATGTCGAGGGGATCCGGCTATCAGGATTGCCATTGAAGGATCCACTTCCATGCAGAAAATGATGCAGGAAATGGCAGACGCGTATATGGAAACTCATACCCATATAACAGTGGAATACACGGGCAGCGGATCCAGCGCGGGCATCAGGTCTGTAATTTCCGGGACTTCTGACATAGGAGCAGTTTCGAGGGTGGTAAGGGAGGAGGAACTAAACCAGGGACTCCAGGCGATACATATAGCCTGGGACGCAATCGCGGTCATCGTCCATCCATCAAACTGTGTTCAGAACCTGACCAGCCAACAGGTTGCTCGGATCTTTAAAAAGGAGATCACCAACTGGTCGGAGGTTGGCGGTCCCGACGCAGGTATCGTCGTTGTAACACGTGATCCGGCATCGGGCACGAGGGAGGCCTTTGACGGGCTCTTCGGGATCCGGGACGAGGTCCGGGCCGACCTGGAGGCCGCAAAGACCGGCGAAACGCTTATTGCTGTGGCGCAGAATCCCAACGCTGTAGGCTATGTTTCCCTGAATTACATAAGGAAGGGCGTTAAGGCCATCTGTATAGATGGCATAGCACCGTCTTTTGAAAATGTTTTAAGCGGAAGCTACGAAATAAGGCGTCCGCTAATGATTGTTACTAAGGTGTATCCTGATGCTCATGAGCAGGATTTCATTGATTTTATGTTTTCGGAGGAAGGAAAGGCAATTGTCGGGCAGGAAGCAATACCCATTGAAAGAAACAGGTAAAGTCCAGCATGGAAAAGGTAGAGAAAGCCGATGAAGAGAAAAACGCAAAGGGCAAAACCGGGTTTTGAGAGCTTTGAGGAGACTGCAGAGCTTGTTTTCGCGTTAAGTGCCTGGGTCAGTATCATATCGGTAATACTGATAACAGTCTACATACTTGCGGCGGGATTACCGCCCATCCTTAAGATCGGCGTGTTTCAGTTTATTCTTGGAACCCAGTGGAAACCCACCGCGGAGATTCCCCAATTCGGCATCTTGCCCATGATCCTGGCTTCCCTTTTGGGAATGGCCGGCGCCATGGCCGCAGGCGTTCCAATAGGTCTGTTCACGGCCATTCTTCTTTCCGAGCTGGCGCCAAAAGGGATAGCCGGCTTTTTAAGAACGTGCATGGAGCTTCTTGCAGGAATCCCATCGGTTGTTTACGGTTTCTTTGGCCTGACTGTAATCGTGCCCTTTATCAGGACCCGCCTGGGAAGTCCCTCCGGAAACAGCCTTCTGGCCATGATAGCCATATTGTCCGCCATGGTCCTTCCCACCATCGCAAGCATTTCCGAGACATCCCTCCGGGCTGTTCCCAAAGAGTACAGGGAAGGCGCGCTTGCCCTGGGAGCTTCCAGGATGGAAACCATTTTCAAGGTGGTCGTCCCTGCGGCAAAACCGGGAATTGCGGCCTCGGTGGTGCTGGGAATGGGACGGGCTGTAGGCGAAACTATGGCGGTTATCATGGTCTGCGGCAATATCCCGCGTATCCCTCGCTCGCTGATGGATGCGGTGAGTCCCATGACAGCCGCCATCGCTAAAGATTTATCCTATGCCGGCCCCTTCCATCGGTCCGCGCTATTCGGAATAGGCACTGTGCTCTTTCTTTTCATCGTTGCCCTGAACCTTGTCTTAAATGCGGTGGTGCGGCGTTCTGCCGAAGGGAGGCATGATATCGGATGAACCGAAAACGACGGGCGAAGGACCTGGTCCTGACCATTATTGTCTGGTTGTTTTCTCTTACCGGGGCGGCGTTTTTGATCTGGATCATGTTTACGGTCATCTCCCGCGGGCTGGCAGGCATCAGCCTGGATTTTATAATCGGTGATTATAACCTTTATAAAGGCAGGACTGGTATATTTCCAATGATAGCCGGAACCCTTATCATCATTTTCTGCACTATGGCCATAGCTGTCCCCGTGGGTATATGCGCTGCCATTTATCTGACCGAGTATGCGAAACAAGGGGTTCTCGTCCGGGCTATCAGGTTTGCCACAGAAAGCCTTTCAGGGATTCCTTCCATCATCTATGGCCTTTTCGGTTATATATTCTTCAAAAACGCCCTCGGGCTTGGATTCTCGGTTCTTTCAGGCGCGTTGACGCTGAGTATCATGGTCCTGCCCCTGGTAATCCGGACAACCGAGGAGGCGCTGAAATCAGTGGATCCCGGCTATCGCGAGGTCAGCCTGGCCCTCGGAGCCTCCAGGCTTTATACTATCTTCCGGGTTGTTCTCCCCTGTGCCGTCCCTGGCATTCTCACAGCTGTAATCCTCAGCATGGGTAGGGTAATCGGTGAAACAGCAGCTGTTATCTTCACCGCAGGCGCGGTGCCCAGGGTTCCCCGGCCGGGAAGGGTTTTAAAATCCAGTGTACGCACCCTTTCGGTGCACCTGTACCTGGCGGCGCTGGAGGAGGCCGATTTCACCAGCGCATTTGCTACTGCGGCCATACTGATGGTGATTATAGCGGTGCTGAATTTCACGGCAAAGAGGATTGCAAAACGTCTTAGAGGCGAGAGGTTGGAGGGTAGATAATTGGTGTCAAGCGAGACTTTTTTGGTGTCATTGCGAGGGACGAAGTGACGAAGCAATCTCTTGCATATACAGTATTACGCTGCAATAAAGAGATTACCACGCCCGGCTTTGTCAGGCTCGCAATGACAGTCCTGGGGATTGCCGCGCTTCGCCTGCGCTCCGCTCGCAATGACAGGAAGAATCACTCGAAAACTATATAATCCCTGATGCGCTCGAGGGTTTTAGGGCCAATCCCCTTAACGTTCAGGAGATCCTCAAGGGAGTTGAAAGGGCCGTGCATGTCCCTGTATTCCATGATGGCCCTGGCCTTGACTTCCCCGATATATGGCAGGGCGACGAGTTCATCCATGCCGGCTTTATTGATATTAACCTTAAGAGTACCCGGAGGTTCACTACCGGGCTTGCTTTCCTCGTCATCAGCGTCGGGGACATCGTAGAAGCTGTCATCATTGTATAGCCCTGAATCCCCGCCAGGCGTTTTTGCCGCATGAGGGGTCTGGGTGGCCATGATCCTTATTGTTTCGCCCCGTTCATGGTTCGCCCTCCACAAAAGCAGTATGGTAAGAGCCACTAAAACTATAAGAATGGCCGCAAGATATTCCCAGGGTATTTTAAACTCCAGCTTTCCGATCCTGATACGCATGGCATCCCCATAAAAAGAATGTAACTATTTCAGGGTTATCAACCTGTTTATACCATTATATATTAATCATTCCATTCTCTCAAGGAAAATCTTGACTTATACTGCTTATGCCTTGAGTATGCATGCAACTTACCCTATAATAAAGGTAAGGGATCTCATTTTTCCTGCAAAAATAACAATCAAACGCAAAAGATGCCATTCATCACGGGGATGGCACAGGAGTGATATATTTGAAAAGGTTATCAGCAGCGTTCTTTCTTCTTGTTTTACTGATCTTTTTTCAAATCGGTTTGCCCGCCTTTGCGGATGAAGTTCCTGATATAAAAGCGGAAGCCTTTATCCTGATGGACATGGAAACGGGCGAGGTTCTTTGCGAGAAATCTGCCGACCAGAAGAGGTCCCCGGCCAGTACCACCAAAATTCTCACCTCCATCATCGCCCTGGAGCGCGCTGGCCTTGATACCGAGATGACAGCGTCCCAAACAGCCATCAACAGCGTCGATATCTACAACTATGTTACAGCAGGGATAAAGCACGGCGAGATCATAAAGATGAAGAGCCTTCTGGAACTGATGATGATCACCTCTGCCAATGAGGTGGGGTTCATCATTGCGGAAAACGTTTCACCCGACGGAACCGTTGCGGGTTTTGTACGGCTGATGAACCAAAAGGCCGCTGAACTTAGTCTCACCGGAAGCCATTTCACCAACCCGTGCGGCCTGGAAGACCCGGATCATTATTCCACTGCCAGGGATCTGGCCATCCTGGGCCGTGAGGCTATGAAATACGACGCTTTACGCGAGATTGTCGGGAGAACCGAGTTCACCATGCCGGACACAAACTTCAGAAAGAGCGAGGATTGGAACGCCGGTTACCTTACCTTTACGAACAGACTGCTCACTTCCCGTTCAAAGTACTACTCACAGGTTACCGGCATCAAGACAGGCTACACCGATCCGGCCGGCCGCTGCCTGGTGGCTTCAGCCATCAACCCCGAAGGTATGGAGCTTATCAGTGTTGTACTGGGAGCGGATATCGAAAATCCCAATGTGGTTTTTGAGGAATCCCAGAGGCTTTTGGAATACGGTTTTGCCAATTACAGCGTGCAGGATGTGGTTAAGGACGGGGAATACGCAGGCCGGGCAGAGGTTGCGGATGCTGTGGATGCCGAAAGAGTTGAAATGATCACCCAGGGAGGAATACGCTATATCCTGCCCCTTGACAGTGAAAGGCTGAGCCGGGAACTAACCTCGGAGAAGACCCTTAATGAACCCTTCAAGGCCCCTATCGAAAAAGGACAGGTTTTGGGGAACATAGAATACTTTTATAAAGGTAAATCCCTGGGCACGGTCAGCATCATAGCAAATAACTCCATTGAAAAGACCACCATCGCCCAGATTCGCGACAAGTATATGGAGATAGTAGGTGACGAGCGTTTCATCCTTGGTCTGAAGATAGCCGGGGGCGTCATTTTATTCCTGATTATTCTAAGGTTTGTCATTAAGATCATATCACGAAGATCAGGCAGAAGAAGGCGGTATTCCTCCTACTCTTCCAAGAGGAAAAATGTAAAATTCAGAAAATTCAGATGATAGCCGGCTGATCCTGAACAAAGGTTACATGGGCAGGTGCGGCCTGAAGCTATCCGGCCTGGCAGACTCCTGGGACTGGATCTCCACGATGATGGGGATGATCATTGGCCTCCTCTTGATCTTCTTATACAGGAACGAACCCAGTTCATCCTTGATGGCATTGCGCATGGACGTCCAGTTGTTGCCTTTCTTGTTCACCGCTCTTACCAATGCGCCCTGGGCGAGGATCTTAACCTCTTCAATCAGTTCCTCAGACTCCCTGACGTAGACAAAACCTCTTGAAATAACCTCCAGGTCTGCCACCTGATTTCCGTTTGAATCCATGGCGGCAACCACTATGATCAGGCCGTCCTCAGAAAGGATCCTCCTGTCGCGAAGAACGATCTCTCCCACATCTCCCACACCCAGGCCGTCAACCAGCACGCTTCCCGACTGGACCGCGCCTGTTACCTTGGCGGATCGCGACGTAAGCTCCAGCACCTTTCCGTTTTGCATGATGAATATGTTCTTCTCAGGCATGCCCATGGATTCTGCCAACTTGGCATGCATCTTCAGGTGCCTGTACTCCCCATGGATGGGCATGAAAAACTTTGGTCTGGTTAGCCTGTGCATGAGCTTGAGTTCCTCCTGCCTGGCATGGCCTGAGACATGGATGTCGATGAGGTCGTCGTAGACCACCTCCGCGCCCTTCTTGAACAGGTCATTGATGACATTGTAGATCATCTTCTCATTTCCCGGAATAGGGCTGGCTGAAATGACAACCAGATCGCCCTCGCTGATTTCCACCTTCTTATGGGTGGATGTTGCCATGCGTGACAGGGCGGACATGGGTTCTCCCTGGCTTCCCGTGGTAATGATGGCCAGTTCTTCGGGTTTGTACCGTTTGATGCGGTCGATATCAATCAAGGTGTTGTCCGGAAAGTTCAGGTATCCCAGCCTTATGGCAGCGGTTGCCACGTTGATCATGCTGCGGCCGCACAAAGCCACTTTCCTTCCATACTTGACAGCCGAGTTCACCACCTGCTGGATACGATGTATGTTGGAGGCGAAGGAAGCCACAATGATCCTGGATTTCGCTCCTCTGAAGATGTTGTCGAAGGAATCCCCCACCACCCGCTCGGACATGGTGTAACCTGGCCTTTCCACATTGGTGCTATCCGACATCAGCAGCAGTATACCTTTGTTCCCAAGTTCGGCGATCCTGGCAAGATCCATGGGTTCTCCCTCTATAGGTGTCTGGTCTATTTTAAAATCACCTGTATGGAAAACCATCCCCACTGGCGTATCGATTGCCAGGGCCACAGCGTCAGCGATGCTGTGGGTGGACCTGATGAACTCCACCTTGAAGGGACCCATCTGAATGGTTTGCCCCTGCCTGACAATTCTCAGATCCGCCTTTTCTATCATATCGTGCTCCAGAAGCTTATTCTCCACAAGGGCCAGGGTCAGTTCAGTTCCATATACAGGCACCTGGAGCCGCTTGAGCACATAGGGCAGGGCTCCAATGTGGTCCTCATGCCCATGGGTCAATATGATTCCGCGAATTTTTTCCCCGTTCTTTTCCAGGTAGGTAATATCGGGAATAACCAGGTCAATGCCCAGCATCTCATCCTCAGGAAAGGCCAGGCCGCAATCAATCACGATGATGTTTTCCCCATATTCAAAAACGGTCATATTCTTTCCGATTTCTTCCATTCCGCCAAGGGGAATGACTTTAAGTTTATGCTTTTGTCTTGCTGTCGCATTCCTTGTTGTCAATTTTCTCGGTGTAACTTTTCTTGTCGCCACGAAAACCTCCACACATTCTATTTATGTATTTACTCAAAATCCTGATTTCTTATCCGCCTTTATTAGTTATGCTCCATCAAGTATAATCTAAGTATATCATCATCTCCCGGAACCGGATACGTCATATGGATGGAGAAATATATATGCAAATTATTCTTCCCGAAAAAATCCGCTCTATAATCTCTGTCCTCAACCACGGGGGATATTCGGCCCACGCGGTGGGAGGATGCGTCCGTGATATGCTGATGGGTAATCAGCCCCAGGATTGGGATATCACTACCTCAGCAAGACCGGAACAGGTAAAGCGCTTATTCAAAATCACCTTCGATACCGGCCTTAAGCACGGCACGGTTACCGTTAATTTCGCGGGGCAGTTATGCGAAATAACTACCTGGCGTACCGATCTTTGCTATTCAAATCATCGGCATCCTGAGCAGGTAAGGTTTACCGATTCCCTCGAAGCCGATCTGGCCCGCAGGGATTTTACCATCAATGCCATGGCTTTTCATCCCGATGAAGGGATAACAGATCCCTTCGGGGGCATGGAGGACATCGGCAAAAAGCGCATCCGGTCAGTGGGAGATCCCGCTGGTCGCTTCAATGAGGACGCCCTGCGGATGCTGAGGGCCATCCGCTTCTCCGCCCAGCTGGGCTTTGATATAGAAGAACCGACCTATGACGCCATCAAAGACCTTCACGGTGATATCGCCTATATCAGCTTTGAAAGGATCCGAACCGAACTGGACAAAATCCTGTCGTCAGTTCATCCTGAAAAGCTTGCCCTGATATGGGATACACGGCTGTCAGACCACATTTTCCCGGGTATACCGGCCTTTCCGGAATCCTGCGTGAAGGCATGCCATTCCCCGTATACCGGGAAAGGCCAGGTATTTATTCTCAGCAGCCTGTTTTTCGGGGCATTCAATAAAGACAGGGATAAGCATGCTGAAACCCTTCTCAGGCGGCTGAAGTATGATAACCGCACCATTTCAGGTGTAAAAAAGGTCCTCTGGGCAGCGGAGACTCTGAAAACGCCGAGCCTGCGCAATATCAGGCTTGCCAGCCACCTGTACGGCGCGATAGCCTCGGAAATGGCCGCAAACATCCTGGCACTGGGCGGATCCTGGCACAATAAGGGTATCTTTGCCACTAACCTTTCGCAGATAGCTGAGCAGCAGCGCCTTCTCATATCAGGCGCCGACCTGATCGGGCGGGGTATTGGCGAAGGCAGGGAAATCGGCGCCATTCTATCGCTATTGCACCTGTGTATCCACGAAAAACCTCAGCTCAATGATCCCGAAATATTGCTCATGCTTTCAGAAGAACTGCATGGGAAACTCCATCGGCACAATTTGCTGTAATGCGTACATCATGCCCTATGAGAAGGGGATTGACCAATAAAGCCAATCCCCTTGTCGTCTGTCTGATAATCCATTTGCGAAGGATCATGCCTTTCCGGCACAGCCAAGAACATTGATCAGCTTATGCTTGACCAGCTTCTTGATCTCTTCGCGGGCGGGGCCGAGGTACTTCCTGGGATCAAACTCGGAGGGGTTCTCGGCAAACTTCTTGCGAACGGTAGCGGTCATAGCCAGGCGGAGGTCGGAGTCGATGTTGATCTTGCAAACCGCCATGGAAGCGGCCTTTCTCAGCA
Source organism: Clostridiaceae bacterium (assembly GCA_012728015.1). Taxonomy (GTDB): domain Bacteria; phylum Bacillota; class Clostridia; order DSM-8532; family DSM-8532; genus Thermoclostridium_A. The sequence goes on from JAAYFY010000009.1 coordinate 55,630, forward strand.
TCTCCTCGGGAACGCCTCTGGCTCCGGGCATATTGCCGCCAAACTGGTTGATCTGGTCAACATATTCCGGTATTACCGATGACGCGCCGTGCAGCACGATGGGGAATCCGGGGAGCCTCCTCTGGACCTCTTCGAGAATATCAAAGCGAAGGCTCGGTTCGCCCTTGAACTTATAGGCGCCGTGGCTGGTTCCGATGGCAATGGCCAGGGAATCGACACCGGTGCGGCTTACAAACTCCTCAACCTCTTCGGGCTTTGTGAAGGCAGCGTCTTCTTCGCTGACATTAACAGCGTCCTCAATACCGGCAAGCCTTCCCAGCTCACCCTCAACGGTTACTCCTTTCTCGTGGGCGTATTCTACAACCTTCCTGGTCAGGGCAATATTCTCTTCGAAGGGCAGATGCGACCCGTCGATCATAACCGAGGTAAAACCTCCGTCTATGCAGGATTTGCAAAGCTCAAAGCTGTCACCGTGATCCAGGTGTACAGCAATGGGAAGATCGGTTTCGATAAGGGCGGCTTCAATCAGTTTCATAAGGTAGGTATGCTTCGCGTATTTACGGGCGCCTGCCGAAACCTGCAGGATGAGCGGAGCGTTTACCTCCTTAGCTGCCTCGGTGATCCCCTGGACGATTTCCATGTTGTTGACATTGAAGGCACCTATCGCATAACCGCCTTCGTAAGCCTTCTTGAACATCTCAGTAGTGTTAACCAGCGGCATTTTGTCATCTCCTTTGTTATAAATTTGTGAAAAAATTCACATCATACCATCATTATTTTACCAGAATATCATTACAAATCAAGACTGTTCGAAATTACAGGCATCAACCATTTCAGATGTATATCGGTTCCCGTCCTGGTACCGGATCATGCGATACCGGTCCTGGTCCTCCCTGATATAGAGGATTCCGCTTTTCCGAATATCAATTCGTATTCTGTCAAACACATCAGCCTGGATCAGGTTGACTATGTCAGAGATGTAATCAAGGGGATTATGTTCTGTTTTAGCCTCAATCATTATGGGTATCCCGCCGTGTTTATCAGGCTGAAACACTGTAATATGCACACTGCCGATTTCATATTCCTTATTTGTCGGGTACAGGAGATCACGCTCCAACATGGCCTGCTTCATCTGTGCAACCCCTCCGGTTAGAAAATCTGCCGATTCATAAAACAGTTTATACCATTGATGTCCCCGGTTCAAGTAGATTCAGCAGGATTTTATCGGCGCGCGCATGTTGCCGCGTCCGGGAACTCATGTTATCCTAATAGTAGGCTTGCTTCGCAAGGCCGCATTTATACGCCCAATTCAAAGTTATAGGGGGGGCTTACTCAAGTCCGGAGCATTCCCATATAAACATCCGGTCTTTTATTTTCATTAAAGAATAACCATAAAGGAGGTACGATTATGCAGTACAGAGAGTTTGGCAAATGCGGTTTCCAGGTTTCGGCGCTTGGATTCGGAACCATGCGTCTTCCCACCGACGAAAAGGTGGATGAAAGAGTTGGAGACAGGTTCAGCAATAATATAGTCGAGTCCGAAGCCATCCGCATGATCCGTTACGCGATAGATCAAGGCGTTAATTATGTCGATACCGCTTACGGCTACCATGGAGGATACAGTGAGATTGTAACTGGGAAGGCATTGAAGGATGGCTACAGGGAAAAGGTGATCCTGGCTACCAAATCACCACTCTGGTATATTGAAAAGCCAGGTGATTTCGACAGGATCCTGGATGAACAGCTAAAAAAACTTCAGACAGATGTCATTGACTGCTATATGCTGCACAGCCTTTCGGGGGACCGGTGGCACAATACGGTCCTTAAACACAACCTGATAGAAAAGGGTGAAGCGGCGAAGAAAGCGGGCAAGATCAGGTATTTTGGTTTTTCCTTTCATGATGACCTGGCAGCATTTAAGGAAATTGTGGACTACTACGACAAATGGGATTTCTGCCAGATCCAGTATAACTATATGGACATCAATAACCAGGCCGGTACCGAAGGTTTGAATTACGCGGCGTCTAAAGGGCTGGCCGTGATCATCATGGAGCCCCTCCTGGGAGGCCGTCTGGCCAATCCGCCCAAGGATGTGCTTGACATCCTAAGGGCAAGCGGCAAGAAGGACACCCCCGCTTCCTGGGCACTTAAATGGCTGTGGGACCAGCCCGGGGTATCGCTGGTGCTCAGCGGCATGAGCAATATGCAGCAGGTAATGGAGAACATCGAAACAGCAAAAGTTTCAGGAACAGGTATCTTTACAAAGGAAGACCATGAAACCATAGCAAAGGTTCGTGCCTGTTTCGAAGGAAGGGCGAGCATCCCGTGCACCAAATGCGGCTACTGCATGCCTTGCCCCAACAACGTGGATATTCCCCGCAACTTTGAACTTTATAACGAGATCGTGATCTATGATGATCCAAAAACACCGCGAAATTCATACAAGCATTTCTTTGACGAGGATGCCAAGGCTTATCATTGCATCAGTTGCAGGGTATGCGAGGAAAACTGCCCGCAGCAGATCCCCATCAGCGAGTGGATGCCCAAAGTCCATACGGCGCTGACCGATAAGTAGAAAAAAGTTATATAACATAGGTTCTGTAATAGAGGTTATGTGATAAATGTTGGAGCACCTAAGCAATAACAGCTTTGATGCTCCAATATTTTTTGCCTGTTTCGTGCAGTATGGGATTGACAGAATCTGCATATCATTATAATATCAAATTGATAGATTACCTTTTGAAAGGGGGATTACAGTCTTGGTGAAACTGAATAACACAGACCAAAAACAGATGATCTATGAGGAAATACCGGCGAAATACAAAAACGGGATGGCCATGCTGGTGCTGAATATCCTTCTTATAATTGCGTCCTTGGGGTTGATCATCTTGGGTTCCTTTATCCTTGGCGGGAAGGGTTCTGAGGCCCTGGGCGCCGTGTTGATAGCGGCAGGCACTCTGTATTCCTGCGTAGCAGGCCCCATCCTGTTCGCCGGGCTGAAGGTACTAAAGCCCAATGAGTCGTATGTCCTTACCCTGTTTGGTAATTACTATGGTACTCTCAGGGGTCCGGGATTCTTCTTTGTAAACCCGTTCGCCACAGCCTTCAATCCGGGAGCGCCCTCCACTTCCACCGGCAAGCTTGGATCCGCTGAATCTATGACCCCTGTAGCAAAAGCTACCTTTGGAGACGCGGCAATCGCATTGAACGCCTACAGGCCCGGAAGGAAAAAAATATCCCTTAAGGCCATGACGCTCAGCAACGACAAGCAGAAAATAAACGACCAGTTGGGAAATCCGATCATAATTAGCATCGTGGTGATATGGAGGGTTGTGAATACCGCAAAGGCGGTATTCAATGTGGACAACTATACCGAGTATCTGTCCATCCAGGCCGACGCTGCGCTGCGCAATACCGTCAGGCTTTACCCCTACGACACCTCCCTGGAGGATTGCAACGAGAAATCCCTCCGCGGAAGCAGCCAGGAAGTCGCCGACAGGATAAAGGCCGAATTGCAGTTAAAGGTGGATATCGCCGGCCTGGAAATCCTGGAGGCACGCATCACACATCTGGCTTACGCACCTGAGATCGCGGCGGCCATGCTCCAGCGCCAGCAGGCGACAGCCATCATCGACGCAAGGCAAATGATTGTGGAGGGCGCTGTTGGAATGGTGGAAATGGCCCTCTCCAAGCTCAGCGAGAACAATGTGGTAGATCTGGATGAGGAGCGCAAGGCAGCCATGGTCAGCAACCTGTTGGTCGTGCTCTGCGGCAACCGTGACGCGCAGCCCGTTGTTAACAGCGGATCGCTGTACTGACACCAGTAATTCTGTCTGAAAGGATTGGTGAGCATTGGAGGATAAGGATACCAAAAAGAAACAGTTGCTGCTCCGGCTGTCACCGTCCCTATGGAAAGAGCTTGCGGCCTGGGCCGCGGACGAATTCAGGTCCATTAACGGGCAAATCGAATACTTACTTAATGAATGTGTCAAACAGCGGAGAAAATCCAAAGAAAAAGGCAAGGAACAGGACCATACGTGAGAATCCGGCTTCAGCGGCTGAAAACAATTTGATATCATCCCGATTCCATACAAAACAGACTGCCTCTCCCGGCAGTCTGTTTCGCTCAAATCTACTAGTTTGGGGTGACAATAAAACACGCATGATACTACTTGGCGGCTTCAAGGCTGAATTCCTTTTCAAGCCCCTTAGCGGTGTTGCCCGCAAAATCGGTCAGTTGTGAAACCTTAAGCGTATACTGGGTATTGTATTCCAGCGAATCAAACTTGAGTACCAGGGTTACAGGATCGATGTAAATCACGCTTACAGGCACTTTCCTTATATTTATATAGTTATTGGCGCTGTATTCCAGGACGAAATTGGCAGGAAGCAGGTTATCGGCGCTGAAGATTGTTTCCTGTGAAAGCGTCAGCTTAACCGCATCGGTTGATATGGCAACGGCTTCATCAATCTCGTTGGCTTCACGGCCGCTGTCGGTTCCGGAAAACCGTTCATTTGTGGTTTCAATGCCGTTTCCGATGAAATCCCTGATCTTGCCGCTCTCGATTCTTACCATATATTCATATTGTCTTAGGAGCCGGTCTGCATACGGCAGATAAAATTTTACCCTATCTGGGCTGTTCACATCAAAATATACCTTAAGAGGGCGGATTCCAGTGGAGCTGCCATAGCGGGAGATGGTGTAATTGCCTGCGTCCGCAGCTGTTTCCGCATCCAAAGGTCTATTGAAAACAAGCTCTAAGGTCTGGTTATCCAGGGCAATGGCCGTGCTTAGCTGGAACTTGCCCGACGAACCATAGTCGGCCTTGAGGGTGTAAACTTTTTCAGTGATATATTCCTGCCTGGTAATATCGTTGAGGTTGTTGATTGTCAGGAAATATGTACCGTCCTTCATCATGTCCTTCCCAAGCTTGAGGTAGAGGGCGTGTCCGTTGCGGTCCATGGTTGTACTGCTTATGGGAATGGGACTTTCGTTCTCATCGGTCAGGTAGAAGTTGAACACCTGCCTGGCCAGGAAGGGGTTGATTTCCTTATTGAAGTTCAGGATCAGAGTACTACTGTCAACCACTGCCATTTCAAGCAAATCAAATTTGGCATTCTTCCCCGCGCCGGCAACAAACTTCATGCTGTCGCCTTCGCCATCGTTCAGCCTTACGCCGTAGGCGCTCATCATATCGCCATCAATCGTCAGGGTATATACTTCGCCTTCTTTCAGCAGATCGTTGTCAAGGCTTAATAATACCCCGGTATTGTCGGAATTCAGAACACCGGCCTTTATCCTGCCCAACCTTCCATCGGCGATAACAGTGCTATCCTGTGACAGCGTGTAGTACAGGCATACCTCGCTGTTCATGGAGAGGGGATGCGTAAAATAGACCTTCAGGTTTCTTTGGTTAACGGGCTCAATCCTGCTGATGCGGAAGAAACTTGAGGCTATCTCCTGAACATCAAAGCCTTTAAACATCTTCATGAGCCTGTTGGTCACATTGCCCTGCCTGTCTTTGACATCATGCAGCTCGATGATATAGTCCTTTCCTTTTTCAAGAGGCTCGGTCCTGACAACTACAATATCATCCTGTATATAATCTATGCTGCATGTGATATTGGCATGGGTATCAGAATAGATCAAAACGCTTCCCACCGATGAAACAGGCTCGTTAAGCATTACCTGGATTTTGTTCAGGTCAAAGCTCTCAATACTTTTTATGTCGGTGAAGAGCGTATCCACAATCAGACCCAGTGCCATAGCCTGGAGCCGAGTTACAACCCCCTCGTCGATCATCTTTTGGAGGAGTATCTTATCCTTGCCCCGGCATTCGGTGGTAAGGGCCCTGTACATAATCTCCACGGCGCTGCCGCGGGTGGCTGCGGGGTTTGTGCTGGCTCGGTCGATGTATTCTGTAATGGATATCAGGCCTGTCTCCCTTGCCGTTTCGTATGCTGTATCCGGGATGAAATCAATACCCGGCCTGTAATCCAGCGCTGTGAGGATAAGTCCTATAAACTCTTTATCAGTTATGAACTCAAGGGGTTTCAGCTGTTCAGATGTTTCACTGATGATTCCGTTCTGGTAGCAATAGCCGATGAATGGCGCGTACCATTCGGTGGAAGGAACGTCGGTATAGGGTGTTTTACTGTATAAGTCCTTGTTCTGGTTGACATGATCTCCCTTTCCGATAAGGCGGACAATAAATGTTGCCGCTTCATTCCGCCTTAAGGGGTTTTCCAGGTGGTATTCTCCGTTAACTCCGCTGATGATCCTCAGGCTGCCTAATACAACCGCTTTTTCCTGTGTGGTTTTTTCTGATGTTTGTGCCGCTGCCGGAACCATTGATGCCAGTATTACGGTCAGAATAAGCACAATGAAAAGCAGTTTTTTTACAATCTTCATCATTCGTACGCCCCTTTACTAGTAATCTATTCATATTTTATCATAATAAACCGAAGGAATGTATACTATTTCAACATATTCTGTCAATCTGCATGGTATGCAGTTTGCATATGCAGGGGACGGACGCTGGAACCTGTCCCGGTCCGCCCCTTTCATTGAATTGCTTAAGCCTGTATTACGGCACTGTGCCTGTTATTCCATCATCATTTTTACAAGACTGAGGAACTCTGCCTTGTAAGGGTCTGATTTCACCGAGGACAGTCCCACGATCCTGCCGTAGACGTTTTCCCAGCTCGCATTGCCTTTATATTGGGAATCCCTCAGCAGCATCCCGAATTCAGCGACAGCAGAGGCGAAAATGAAGGATTCCGAGGGAACAGCGCTCTCCCGCGAGGAATCGACAACAAAGTCCAGAAGCTTGCTCTGGTCCTGGTCGGGCTCCTTGTACCGGATCTTGATGTTCAGCCATTCGTCGCTCTCCACTACCTGGGTCTGCTGATATTTCAAATCGGTGCTTGCCACCTCTGCCGACACGCTGGCAGGCATGATCTCATACAGGGCCGTAACCCTATGCCCCGCGCCCATTTCGCCGGCATCCCTGGTATCATCATCAAAATCCTCGCTATGAAGCATCCTGTTCTCGTAGCCCAGCAGGCGGTATCCCTTAACCTTGGCAGGATTGAACTCCACCTGGAGCTTCACGTCCTTGGCAATGGTAAGAAGCGTTCCTCCCATCTCCTCTACCAGAACCTTTTTCGCCTCCAGTACGGTGTCTATGTAGGCATAGTTTCCGTTACCGTTATCGGCCAGTGCTTCCATCTTGTTGTCCTTTAAATTGCCCATTCCAAAGCCGAGAACCGAAAGGCAAATCCCCTTTTCACGCTCTTTCTCTATGAGCCGGACCAGTTCGCCTTCGCTGGACACGCCCACGTTGAAATCGCCGTCGGTAGCCAGTATGACCCTGTTGTTGCCGTTTTCTATAAAATTATCATGGGCTATCCTATAAGCCGTCTGAATCCCTGCCGCTCCCGCAGTGGAACCGCCGGCCTCCAGGTTCTGGATGGCCTGCGAGATGGCAACCTTTTCGTCTCCCGGAACACCTTCAAGCACTACCTTGTCACTGCCCGCATAGGTCACGATTGATATGCGGTCATAGGGTCTCAGGTTTTCAACAAGCATAAGAAAGGCTTCTTTTACAAGCGGCAGCTTGTTTTCATCCAGCATGGACCCCGACACATCAATCAGGAAGACCAGGTTGGAAGGAGGTATGTTCTCCATGTCAACCTCTTTGCCCTTGAGGCCTATCAGCAGGAGCTTGTTTTTCTCGTTCCAGGGGCATGGACCGATCTCGGTGGTCACAGAAAACGGGACATCGCCATCGGGCAGCGGATAGTCATAATCGAAGTAGTTGATCAGCTCCTCGATGCGTACGGCGTCAGGAGGGACCATTCCGCCCCGCATCAGGTATCTCCTCACGTTAGCATAGGAAGCAGTGTCAACATCGATTGAGAAGGTTGATAATGGCTCTGACAGGGGTGAAACAAATCCTCTTTCGGTTATTGAGTTGTATTCTTCGGTGTTGAACTCGGGAAGTTCCTGCTCCGGCATCACATAATCCGGCTCGTTGAATGGGAAGTATTTCATTCCGAGGTCATCCTCGGTGCCGGCAAGTGTAGTATCGTAGCTTACAGATCTCCCGGCCTCTGCCGGTTTCGCCAGGACGTCCGTCGCAAACATATGCTCTTTTTTGCCGATGCCGCATGATGTGAACAGAAGCGCTGCTGCCAGCGCCAGGAGAATTATTGAAGCTGTTTTTCCCTTTGACATGATCAATTCCTCCTTTTTTCTTTCTGTAATATTTGACTGGAGGAATTTTCATGGGGTTCATTTTTTTATTATTACTATGAACCGGCAAGCAATCCGGCCACCTTATGCCTCAGGGTTTCCAGGTCTCCATGGTTCTCGATGACCACGTCGGCCAGCCTGATGTAATCCTCCTGGGGAAGCTGCGACCGGATCCGGCTTTCGGCATCAGCCCTGTCCATACCGCTTCGGGCCATGACCCGCCTTATCCTCTCCTCATCGGGGCACACTACAACCCATACTGTATCAACAATATCCAAAAACCCATTGCGAACCGGGATGGGAACATCCAGAACCACCATGCCGTCGTATCCTTCCGCCCTGAGGGTGTTAATCCTATCCTTTATTTCATCAATAACACGGGCATGTATTATCTTTTCGAGCTTCCTGCGCTTTTCTTCCGAATTGAAGACAAGGCGGGCCAGTTTTTTCCTGTCAAGGTTTTTATCGGGCAGGAGAATTTCCTGTCCGAAATAGCCGGTGATTTCCTTCCAGGCCGGCTCGCCTGGTTGTGTCACCTTTCTTGATATTTGGTCCGCATCGATAACTTCGGCACCCATTTCCTTCAGGATAGCCGAAACGGTTGATTTTCCGGCCCCAATACCGCCGGTCACTCCGATTATCCTCATGCTTGCCTCCCCGACCACGGGGGCCGTCCCCGTGTTTACTTTGCTTCGTACCAATTGCGGCCCACAGATATGTCAACGGTGAGCGGCACCGACAGGGCAACCGCTTCCTCCATACCGACGCGAAGGATGTTTTTGACTTCCTCCAGTTCTTCCTCCCAGGTTTCCACAAGAAGCTCATCGTGGACCTGTAATACCAGGCGGGACTTCAGCTTTCTCTTCTTAAGCTCCTTCCAAACCCTGACCATGGCTATCTTGATGATATCGGCCGCGCTGCCCTGGATGGGAGTATTCAGGGCAACCCGCCTCCCGAAGGACCGGACGGCAAAATTTGACGACTTGAGCTCAGGTATATGCCTTATCCTGTGGAACAGGGTTTCCACATAGCCTTTTTCCTGTGCCAGCCTCACGGTTTCATCCATGTACTCCCTGACCTTTGGGTAAGTATCCAGGTATCCCTCGATATAGCGGGCTGCTTCCTTCCTGGAAACATTGATGTCCTTCGCCAGACTGAAATCGCTTATCCCGTATATGATGCCAAAATTAACAGCCTTTGCGCTCCGGCGCATCTCGGTGGTGACCTGGACCATGGGCACCCTGAAAACCTGCGACGCTGTCAGCGTGTGTATGTCGGCGTCTTCCTGGAATGCTCTCTTCAGGGTTTCGTCCCCGGTTATGTGGGCCAGCACGCGAAGCTCTATCTGAGAATAATCGGCGTCCACCAGGGTAAAGCCCTCTTCTGGTATAAAGGCTTTCCTGATCTCCCGGCCCAGTTCGGTACGGACGGGAATGTTCTGGAGATTGGGTTCGGTGCTGCTGATCCTGCCCGTTGCCGTAACGGTCTGGTTGAAGCTGGAATGGATCCTGCCGGTCACCGGGTGTATAACCTTCGCCAGTCCTTCCGCATAGGTGGACTTCAGCTTGGCAAGCTGCCGGTACTCAAGAATGTGGGGTATGATCTCATGCTTGTCTGCCAGGGACTCCAAAACCCCGGCATCGGTGGAGTAACCTGTTTTGGTCTTCTTGACCGCCTTCAGGCCAAGCTTTTCAAACAGGATAATGCCCAGCTGCTTTGGGGAGTTTATGTTGAATTCCTCACCTGCCAGCATATAAATGGCCTGCTCTAAGGACCTGATAAACCTGTCCAGCATGTTCCCGTACTCTTCCAGGGCATTCCTGTCGACTTTGAAGCCGTAATACTCCATACTGCCCAGCACCATGGTCAGGGGAAGCTCCACATCATGATACAGGAAATGCTGGCCGCTATCGTTGAGTTTCTGGCTCTGCTTTTCATAAACAGGCTGAAAAAGGGATACCGCCTTTCCGGCGGCGCATACCAGATCATCAGGGGAAAGATCTGAAAAGCGCTGCTTGCCCGTGCCCTTGAAGGCTTCGGGCAGATCCGGATCCAGGTTCAGATGCTTCAGGGCAAGACTGTCGATGCTGTATGAGCTCGCTTGCGCATCCAGAAGGTACTCCGCGATCTCCAGGTCAAACAGGCCGCATTCAAGGTCCATCCCATGACTTAATATCCATGTATAGAGGGACTTAACGTCATGGCAGATCAGCAGAACCTCACCATTCGTGAAGACAGGAGACAGGATCCTGGCCAAATCCGATTCCCCGATCCGATCGCCGGTCCTGACAAAATAAAACTGTTCGCCGCTCCCTATAATTAAGGCGGTCATGTTCCCGCCGATGCGTCCTGTATGTTCTGTCATGGCATATAAAACAAGCTCTTTCTCTTTGTTAAGACGCGATACAATCTTCCGCAAGTCATCTCCGGATTCTACAGCGGTCACCTGACAGGGAGCGGTTTCCGCAGCCGCTTCTGAAAGCCGGTCAAGGCCCATGCGCCTGGTCAGGCTTCTGAATTCAAGCTTCTGGAACAGCTGATACAAAGCATCCCTGTCCATTTCTCCGCGTTTCAGGGATTCCAGTTCGGTCAGCTCATCATCGGTTCTTACGATGGTCGCCAGTTTTTTGGACAGGAAAGCTGAATCCTTTCCTTCCTCCAAGAGGATCCTGATCCTCTCCCTGGGGATATCATCCAGATGCTGGTACAGGTTTTCAATGGTCTGGTATTCCCTGATAAGCCCTATAGCGGTCTTCTCTCCGATCCCGGGTACTCCCTTTATGTTATCCGACGCGTCTCCCATAAGGGCTTTTACATCTATAAGCCTTTCGGGCTCCACTCCGTATTTTTCCCTTACAAGCTCCGGATTGAACCTGTTCGTTTCGGTCTTCCCCTTGCTGGTAGAGGGTATAATTACCATGGTCTTCTCGCTGACAAGCTGCAGGGCATCCCGGTCTCCTGTGAGGACGGCAACTTCCATGCCCTTCTCCTCGGCTATTCTTGAATAGATGCCGATGATATCATCTGCTTCCAGGCCTTCTTTCTCCAGGATGGTAATCCCCATGGCTTTCAGAACATCCTTTACAACAGGAAGCTGCCTGGCAAGATCCCTGGGCATGGGCTTCCTGGTGGCCTTATAGTCCTCGTACATGATATGCCGGAAGGTCTTGGCTTTCAGGTCAAAGGCAACCCCTATATGGTCCGGGTTCTCTTCTTCGATGTATTTGTTCAGAATATTTACGAATCCAAAAATGGCATTGGTCGGGAATCCTTCGCTGGTGGACAGCATACCCGGCCTTTTGAAGGCATAAAACGCCCTGTTCAGAATACTGTTACCGTCTACTATCAGCAGTTTCCCGTTCATTTTTCCCTCCGGCACCCTTGTCCGTCTGCCGCATGATCAGGGGCATGGGCAGCACGGCATGATGATCTTTGTACGCCCCTTGTACGTCAACTATGATTATTGTATAATATTTAAGTGTTTTATTCCATCTGATTGGAAACAATATGAACAGTTCAACAGGTAAAAAGAGGCACAGTCATGATAAACACGGTACTTGTAATCGATGATAACGCACTGGATAACGCTGTATTCAGGAATTACCTTTACAGTGAACGTCTTAACCTGTTATCGGCCCTCAACGGACGGGAAGCCCTGGATATGCTCGAGGGAAGGAATGTTGACGTTATCGTTCTTGACCTGGTAATGCCCGTCATGGATGGCCTTGAGTTCCTGAAAGCGTTTAAGAAAACGAGCTACTATAACTTCATACCCGTTATTATAACCACCAGTATGGATTCAGAAGAAACCATCAGATCGGTCATCTCCGAATATGATGTCTTTGACTATGTTATCAAGCCCCTGGACCAGATAAACAAGATGATCCTGGTCAATAAAATAAGGACGGCCATACGTTACAGGAGCGCTCTCAAAGAACTTTATTCATTAAAAGAGCAGAAGGAAGAGGACGGAGATTAATCCGTCCTTGTCTATAATTGATCGTTTTCGGGGATGCTTCTTAAAGTCACGCATGGAGCAAGGGGTACCTATGAAAAAAATGTTAAGCATGTTCAGGTTCAGGGCGGCCGTTACAGCCGCAAAGCTTGCCATTGTCATACTGCGTCTTTTCAGAAGCGGCGGAACAAGTCTTCCGGGCAAACTTGCCCAGAAGCTGTACCCGCAGATCCTGGATCATCTTTCCGGGCTTTTCAGGATAACCATGGTTACCGGGACCAACGGGAAGACAACCACCTCAAGAATCGCGGCCAGTATGATGGAACAGAAGCGCCTGACAATGATTTCCAATAAGTCCGGCGCTAACCTTGCCAGCGGCATCACAACAACCCTGATAAGCGCCCTTACCCTCAGCAGCAGGCCCAGGGTAAGCCACGCCCTTCTTGAAACCGATGAGGCCGCCTTCAGAAAACTGGCTCCAAGACTCAAGCCCGAAACAGTTATCGTGACTAATTTCTTCCGGGATCAGCTGGACCGTTTTGGAGAGCTTCACGCCACGGTCGAATATGTCCGCGAGGGCATCAGCAAAATCCCGGAGGCAGTTCTTGTTCTCAATGCCGATGATTCGCTCTGCGTTTCGCTGGGAAGGAACGTCCCAAACAGGGTTATCTACTTCGGCATGGGTGAAGGCGTCTACCCGGAAACCGGGGCCAGCATCAATACCGATGCTGCTTTCTGCATACAGTGCAACTCCAGGTATGAATACACCTCGGTAACCTTCGCACACCTGGGGCATTTCAGCTGCCCTTCCTGCGGTTACGAAAGACCGCACACCCATGTGGAATGCAGCGGTATCCTGTCCTATGACAACCTTGGCTCCACCATTGAAATTTCCGGGCCGGACATGAGGATTACCGTCAAGCTGGCCCTTCCCGGGCTTTACAACATATATAACGCGCTGGCCGGCGCTTCCTTCGGGCTTGCCCTCGGTCTGGACGGGAACAAGATAACAACGGCCCTATCCGGGTTTGAATTCGGCTTCGGAAGAATGGAAACCATCCAGGTCCAGGACAGGGAACTGAAGATGGTACTGGTCAAGAACCCTACCGGATTCAACCAGGTTTTGCGTTATCTTCTGACCCAGGAGCAGCCCTGTGTGATCGCCTTCGCCATCAATGACAGGCTGGCAGACGGTACCGACATTTCCTGGCTCTGGGATGTGGATTTCGAGGTTCTCACCCTCATGGATGACCGGGTAAGGTCTTTTTATGTTTCGGGCGTCCGGGCTGAAGACATGGCGGTAAGGCTCAAATATGCCGGCATATCACCTGACAGGATCATACTGGAAAAAGACTATCACCGGTTGATCGACGGGGCGCTTAAAAAGACCGGAGCACGGGAAACCTGCTATATTCTTCCCACATACACCGCCATGCTGGACATCCGGAAGCTCCTGAAAAAGCGTTTCGGCCTGAAGGAATTCTGGCAATAAAGAGGTATCGAGCTTATGTACGAGTTAACCATATGCCATTTATATCCTGACCTTCTGAACCTCTACGGGGACAGGGGCAACATCATCGCCCTCACCAAACGCTGCGAATGGCGCGGTATCCGGGTAAGAAAAAGGCCGGTGTCCCTCAATGACACGCTGGACACTGAAGACTTTGATATCCTGTTCATTGGAGGTGGTCAGGACTACGAGCAGTCCATCATCCAGGATGATCTGCTGAAGGGTAAGCGGGAAGCCATCAGGGAGGCAGTGGAGGCCGGCAGGGTTATCCTGGCCGTTTGCGGCGGGCTTCAGCTCCTGGGCCGCTATTACAGAACCCGTGAAGGAAAGGATATCGAATGCATCGGCGCTGTGGACCTTTGGACCCATGGCGGCCAGGAAAGGCTTATCGGAAACCTGGTCTTTGAATGCGAATTCCTTAAGAGTGACTGCTTTGACGGCCTCGTGACGGGGTTTGAAAACCACTCGGGGAAAACATGGCTGGGTCCCGGCGTTAAACCCCTGGGAAGGGTGTTGAAAGGCTTCGGCCTGAACGGGGAAGACGGTTACGAAGGCGCCGTTTACAGGAATACCTACTGTACCTATACCCATGGCAGCCTCCTGCCCAAGAACCCGGCTCTTGCCGACCATCTTATTGCCCTGGCACTTAAGAACAAGTATGCCGACTTTGAATCCCTGGAGCCCCTGGACGACAGTATCGAGCAGGCGGCAAGGGACACCATCATAAAAAGACTGACGGGAACGCGATTCTAAACAGGAATAAAGCTGCCCGTCGGGCTTCTCAGCCATGGTCAGCTTTGTTATATCCGGTTTAATGATCAGAATTCAGCATTGTTGACCGTCCTGGGATAAGGGATCACATCCCGGATGTTCTGCATACCGGTGATATACATCATCATGCGTTCGAAGCCAAGCCCGAACCCAGCATGGGGGGCACCGCCGAAACGCCTCATATCCAGGTACCACTGGTATTCCTCCTTATTAAGGCCCATTTCTTCTACCCTCTTCTCCAGAACATCGTGGCGATCCTCTCTCTGGCTGCCTCCAATGATCTCGCCGATTCCCGGAACCAGAAGATCCATGGCAGCCACAGTCCTGTCATCATCGTTCACGCGCATGTAGAACGCCTTGATCTCCTTCGGATAGTTTATGACAAACATGGGCTTCTTCATTACCTTCTCGGTCAGGTAACGCTCATGTTCGGTTTGCAGGTCACAGCCCCAGTTGACAGGAAACTGGAAATCATGTCCGCTCTTCTGTAACAGCTCAATGGCCTCTGTATAGGTAATGCAGCCAAATTCGGAATTCAGCACCTTATTAAGGCGTTCATAGAGCTCCTTGTCTACAAAACTGTTCAAAAAATCCATTTCATCTTTGCAATTCTCAATGACATCGCTGATAATGTACCGGATCATCTCCTCGGCCAGCTTCATGTCATCATTCAGGTCCGCAAAGGCAATCTCGGGCTCAACCATCCAGAATTCCGACGCGTGGCGTGTTGTGTTACTTTTTTCGGCTCGGAATGTGGGGCCGAAGGTATAGACCTTGCCAAAAGCAAGGCAATAGGGTTCAACAGCAAGCTGGCCGCTGACGGTAAGACTGGTGCGCTTGCCGAAGAAGTCCTCAGAATAATCTATTTCTCCCGACGGTGTGCGCGGCGGATTTTCATGGTCAAGCGTGGTCACCTGGAACATCTCGCCGGCTCCCTCACAGTCACTGCAGGTTATAATGGGCGTGTGGACATATACAAAGCCCCTGTCCTGAAAAAACTTATGGATGGCATGGGCCAGCACCGAACGGATGCGGAAGACCGCCAGGAAGGTATTGGTCCTCGGCCTTAAATGCGCAATGGTTCTCAAAAACTCAAAGCTGTGCCTTTTCTTTTGAAGCGGATACTCCGGTACCGATGCCCCTTCAATGTTGATTTGGGTCGCCTTAATCTCATAAGGCTGCTTCGCCTGGGGAGTTTCCACCACAATTCCCTTTACCCGGAGGGCGCTTCCAACGTTCAACCTGCGTATCTCGGAGAAATTGTCCAATGTATCGTCAAAGACTACCTGCAAATTTCGAAAGCAGGAACCGTCGTTGATTTCGATAAAACCAAATGTCCTGGAATCACGGATGGTCCTGATCCAGCCGCATACTGTCACTTCCTCTCCCGCTAACCGGGGATATACTTCATTGAGTTCGCGGATTTCGATCCTTTCCAAGAAAATCACTCCATTTCAGTGGGTTTATATATTCTGGCCGCAGGCTGCAAGGCATAGTACCATGGCCCGAAAACACGGAAGATGCCACCATTGGAAGGAAGCCTGAAAAATATACTATCTGGATTGTATCAAAGCTGCCTGGCAAAGGAAAGCCCAATACCGCACCAAAGTAAAAAATATGATTCATGGATTGAAATTGTCGAGGCTCTCAAGGATGGATTCAACAACACCCTCCGCGTCCTTATTGTCGCAATCAATGATGATATCGGCATATAGTTCGTATAACCGAGCCCTTTCATAATAGATATCGCTCAGCGTCCGATCCCTGCCCATGGCGATACCACGGGTGGCTATATTGCTTATCCTCCTGTGGATGGTCTCCAGATCCGCCTTAAGGTAGATAATAACAGCCCGTTCCTTCAGGCGGGCCATGGCCTTGCCGCTGTATACCGCGCTTCCGCCCGTCGCGATAACGGCATGGTTGTATGATCCCCTGAGGATTGTTTCTTCTTCGGCTTTTAAGAAACCCTCTATTCCGAATTCATCAATCATATCCTGCAGCAGCATTCCATGGTACCGCTGAATCTCCAGGTCGGTATCCACAAAATCCATGCCCAGGGACTTCGCCAACAATACACCCACCGTACTCTTGCCCGCCCCGGGCATCCCCACAAGGACTATATTATTCATAATGGCACCACCGCCGCCCGCCTGTCAAACCTCTATAAACGCCTTCTTCTTCAACAGTTCATTGTACATATCTTCTACAATGGCCCTGGCAAAAGGCATCATCAGAGGCCAGCTTCTTTCTATCTGTTCATAAAACCGCTTTATTAGTTCCTCCTCATTGCTGGTCATTGAGAATACATTAATCCAATAGTCGGGTTTGGCGATCCGGGACATGACGTCGGCATTGGCAAGGCAACCCTCCTCGCGGGATGCCCCGCATGCCCTGGAAAGGGAGGAATGGTTCAGGATGCAGCTTTTGACTCTCTCCAGCTTATCGTGGGGATAATTGAACTGCCTGAGCAGCTTGTCCGCAATGGCTACTCCCTTTGCTTCATGCTGTTTTACATCCATATCATCAATCACAAAGGAGAAATCATGGAGGTAGGCGGCCAGTTCCACGATTTCAGGATCAGCTCCTGTTTCCATGGCCAGCTTAATACCATAGTGGGCAACGAGGATGAGATGGTTTTCGTATAATTCTCTTCCCATTGCGGAGTTGCCGCATTCCCCCTTGACATATTCCCTGATATAGTCTGCCAGCAAATAATCACAACCTTCCGGAATTAATAAACCATTAAGCTTGTTGCTAAGCAAAAACCGTATGCATAAAAAGGGCCATGGCCCTACTTAAAATTATAATGCCCAGCCCATACGCCAGACAAGTATGCAAACTGTCAATATTCCCGCCCAAAAACACGCTTTCTTCATACATTTTTCTTATGGTTTTTTATATCCGCCATGGTTAACATTTTGTGATAATAGTTTGTATCTGAAACCTAATACATGCTATACTACCCAAAAGAAAACGGAGGTTTGAATCAATGGTAAATACCCGAAAATATGTGCTTACCGGACTTATGACCTCATTAGTCCTTTGCCTGACTTTCTTTATCAGGGTGCCCGTTCCCTATACCTCCGGCTATATCCATCTTGGCGACAGCATGATCTATCTTTCGGTAATGATCCTTGGCCCGGTTTATGGCGCCTTTGCGGCCGGAACAGGCTCCATGCTGGCCGACCTTTTGGGAGGATATGCCCAATACGCCGTTCCGACCCTGGTCATCAAGTCCCTGATGGCGCTTTGCATGGGCCTTATAATGAAAAGTACCGGCAGAAGAAGGACCATCGTATCGGTAATAATCTCCATGCTGGTTTGGGCTTCCTTCTGCACGGGAGCCATCATAAACCTGCAGTTAAGTATCGGCGCCCATGGAAAAGGGAAGATCCTTGAGAGCGTCCTGGATCACGGCGCCGATGCCGAAACAGTCACGAGTATGGAGGATAAGCTCAACAACCTGACCCTGTACCTGGTCCTTGGCATCGCGGCAACAATTCTGATCCTGTCTGTAGCCGCCTGGTTTATCTCCAGGAAAAACAGAAATGATATTTTCAGCATGAAAGCGCTAATAGGCATGACCGCCGGGGGCATGTGCATGGTCATGGGCTACTTTATAGTGGAATCCTTCATGTATGGCCCCATACCGGCCACCTTCAGCATCCCGCCCAACCTGCTCCAGTTTTTCGGGGGCGTCCTTACGGCGGGCATTCTAGCGCCGGCCTTGAAAAAAGCCTCACTGATCGATCAATAAGATTTGGCTTTCCTTGTATAGCATGACCCCTATTACCATTACGGGAGGGCTTTTATGAGATTGCTCCGCCCTCTTAGTAAATTCGTAATGTCATAAACAGGGGACGGCAGATAATAATTATCCTGTGAGCAGGAAAACCAGCAGCATAATGGGGGGATCCCGTAAAACAAGGCCGCCTTGCGATAAGGCGCCGAAACATCCCGCGAGAATGAGAAAAGGGCGGCTGCTGTTTGAGCGAAGCGAGTTC
>JAAYFY010000074.1 GCA_012728015.1 Clostridiaceae bacterium
AATGAATATGAAAAAGCACACAGATCCGATTAAAAGGATTACTCTCAACACACTGCTCATTTAATACCATCCCCATTCTTCCTTGCTATGGCTGCCATGATAACAGCCAGGGTGACCTTGATCATGTAATAGGCGGCGAGATTCCTGGTAATGGACGATTCCCCCGACTGTCTCGGGCGCATGATCACAGGGACTTCCGCAATACGGTACCTGTTTCGCAAGGCTGTTACTATGGTTTCAGGTTCAGGGTAGTCCTTGGGATAACTGTTGGCGAAGAGTTTTATAAGCTCACGGCTGCAGGCCCGGAAGCCGGATGTGGGATCCGATATATACTGGCCTGTAAGAAGCTTTATAAGCCAGGAGAAGAACTTGATTCCCGCACGCCTCGAGAGGGACGACTGGTAGCCTTTATTCTCGATAAAGCGGGAACCCACGCACATATGGTATCCTTCATGAATGCGCGACAGGACCAGCTTGAGGAATTTCGGGTCATGCTGGCCGTCGCCGTCCATTTGGACCGCGATGTCATAGCCATGTTCCAGGGCATACTTGTATCCGGTCTGCACCGCTCCGCCTATGCCCAGGTTGACTGGCAGCGAAACCACGGGAACGCCATACTGGCGGCAGACCTCCTCTGTATTGTCGGTTGAGCAGTCATTTATGACAACAATATCAACGTCCCGCGGCACTTCCTTAAGCTCCTCAAAAAGCCTCGGGAGGTTCTTTGCTTCCTGGTACGCGGGTATGATGACAAGAGTCTTCAACGTGTTACTACTCCTTACTGGATTATAGTTATAGGTTACCATAGGCTGTCGATTTTTACTATAACACTTGAGGTGAGAAGTGAGAAGCTGGATGTTAGAGAATACCGATGCAATAAAGAGATTGCCGCGTCGCTGCACTCCTCTCAATGACAATACTGGAGGTTAGAGGTCAGAGGTTGGATGTCAGAAATTGCTGAGTTTCTTTTGCAGTAATACCTCAGGTATGCCGTTGTGGCGGGCTTTTGCGAGATTGCTTCGTCGACTTCGTCTCCTCACAATGACACCCTTGGTTATTCTCTCGGTGGTTTTATAAGTTCCCACAGCTGGTTCACCAGGAAAGCGGCGCCCACCATGATAAAGAACATCATCTGGTAGGCATAGCGTGTGTCGGGTATGAACATAAGCTGTATACCCAGGATGATCAGCCCGTAAAAATACAGGCAGAATCCCTTTATGTTCCTGATGGAGTGCCATATCATTCCGGGTATGCCCATGCAGATAATCATGCCGTGGATGGTTTCCGCCAGCCTTTTTATCTCGGGCGCCAGGTTGACCAGGTAGGGCTTCTCAAAAATATGCCGGGTTTTGCCCCAGGTAAACCATTTGATATAGAGCCACGGGTCTGTTTTCAGCCCGTTTATTATACGCTTTATACCCCACTCCCTCTGGGCATCGTTTACACCCTTTATGCTCTCGGGTATATCCTGGAAGTAATCCTGCCAGTATGGGTAGGTACCGGCAAGAAAAGCGTTCCCGTCACCCTTGGCCGTGATGACCAGCGTTCCGAGGGTTATTATGTTCCTGATCCACCAGGGCGCCATGATTACAACAAACCCGGCCAGCTGCAGCGCGAACACCTTCATGGTCCCGGCAAGACTTCCCCGGACCGCGCCATATGACGTATACTGCCTTTTCCTCCCGCCTATGGCCAGGTAAACAAACGGCACGATGAACAGGGGCAGCAGCGTTGGCCGGACCAGGATGTGCAGCCCGAAGGCCGCTCCCGAAAGAAAATGCAGGAACTTCTTTTCGGTATCAAAGGCCGCCGCCGCAATACAGAAATAGACCAGCATAGTAAACAGCCCCAGCCCTTCTGTCAGGATCAGGGTGCAGGAAAGGACATAGGAAGGATAGACTGCTACAAGCAATGCGGTCAATACTGCCGGAAGATCTTTGCCGAAGACCCTTCGCACGAAGGCGAAGGCCAAAAGGGCGCTCAGGCTTCCCAAAAAAGCCTGGATAAGCCGGACCGCCGTGATCTGGCGCCAGGGATCGCCCAGCACTTTATAGACCAGTGCAAGAATAACGGGATAGGCAGGCATAACCCGTGCGTTGGATACACCCGGGGATCCTCCATAGGGATTGCCGTCGTACCAGTAGCCGTATATACCTGTATCGGCAAGCTGATGGGACATGAGCCAGTAGTTCCGGGCATCCCCTGTAAGCCCCATGTTATCCTTGAACCGCATAACAGCCATGCCCCTTAAGGCAAGAGCAAGCAGGAATATGAAAATCAGAACAGCCCACAGGGCGGGCCTGGTCCTACTCTTTAATGTCATGTCATCCTCCATGGCCAATAAGGTCAGAAACCATTAGCTTATCTTCGGCTTTGCTTTCTTTCCAACCTCTGCCTTCTTACGTCTATAAATGACATTAATAGTTTACCCTACTTTTTCCCTGGCATCATCCCTTTTATTTCAGCCGCTCCAAGGCCGGCCAGCATGATGAACAGCGGAACTGCGGGCATATGGTACCTGGGCTGGACCTCCAGGAAAGAATAGGCGAGGAACATCGCCCCTATTATAAGCCAAAACAGTGCAGGCTCCATGATCTTTCTCCTGTATACGGCATAGC
>JAAYFY010000075.1 GCA_012728015.1 Clostridiaceae bacterium
ACGACGGCTATTATTTTGACGGCTGGTACGACGGGGATTCGTGTGTTTCAACCGACACGGTATATAGCTTTCAAATACTAAGCGATACCACATTGACAGCCGTCTTTGAGAAAGATGATGTGAGCTTTTTGGACGATGAAATACCCATATCCGGCCAGGTTCTTCCCCAGACAGGCGGCTTCCCTGCTTTTGTGTTCTACATTGCAGGCGGGGTCTGCATACTGGCTGCCATTGTCCTTACAACCAGAACGAGCAAGGAGAATAGTGCCGGTTAATATTTAACATCCATGTTACCTGAAAGTATGATGCCAGGCATATGCCTGGCATTTTTCTGTCTTTTTGCGGTATAAAAAATCCCGTTTTCGGCCTTTCTATCCACCGTATCCGTCCGGATTGTTTTTCTGCCAGTTCCAAGAGTCGCGGCACATGTCTTCCAGGTTTTTTTCGGCCTTCCAGCCCAATACCTTCAATGCCTTGCTGGTATCCGCAAAACATATATCGATATCGCCAGGCCTTCTGCCGGTAACCTTGTATGGTATTTTTATGCCGTTGGCCTTCTCAAAGCTTTTCACCACGTCAAGAACACTGTATCCCTCTCCTGTCCCAAGGTTGACCGCATCAATCCCTGTACTCGTCATAACCTTTCCAAGGGCGCTGATATGCCCCTTTGCCAGGTCTACCACATGGATATAGTCCCTCACGCCTGTTCCGTCATGGGTTTCATAATCATTTCCGAATACATTCAGGTATTCCCGCTTGCCCACCGCAACCTGGGTTATATAGGGCATGAGGTTATTGGGAATACCGCTGGGGTCCTCGCCTATTCTCCCGCTTTCATGGGCCCCGATGGGGTTGAAATACCTTAAAAGGATGGTGCTCCAGGAATTATCGGCGGAGTATATATCCCTTAATATCTGCTCTATCATGAATTTGGTCCAGCCATAGGGGTTTGTGGCCGAAAGAGGCATATCCTCGGTAAAGGGGGCTTTGTTATGGATACCGTATACCGTGGCCGAAGAGCTGAATACCATCTTCTTTACATTGTACTGCTGCATAAGGCTGCAGAGGTTCAGTGTGCCTGTCAGGTTGTTATGGTAATACTCTATGGGTTTTGATACAGATTCGCCTACGGCTTTCAGGCCGGAAAAATGGATGACCGCGTCCATCCGGTGCTTTTCAAAGATCTCTTCCAGACCCGCCTTGTCCAGAAGGTCTTTCTGATAGAACAGGAAACCTTTTCCGGTTATTTCCCTTATCCTGCATAAAACCTCCGGCTTGCTGTTTGAGAAATTATCAATTATGATAACGCCATATCCCTGGTCCAGCAGTTCTACCACCGTGTGGGAGCCGATATATCCCGTGCCGCCGGTGACAAGAACAGTGGCCTTTTTTGCCGTATTGGTCATGTATTAATCACCTATCCTGCTTATTCAGATGTCAGGTGAATCTTATCACAATGGCAGAAGGCGGTCAACGGGCTGGAAAGGCTGGCCGGTTCTGTTCTATGTATCTTTGTTGCCGCATTTTCACATCCTATGATACAATCATAGCTGTTACAAACCACGGAATAACGGAGAACACCATGAAAAAATCAAAGGCTGCGCTGCTGTGGGATCTCTTTATAACCTTTTTCAAGATTGGCGCTTTCACCATAGGCGGCGGTCTGGTCATGCTTCCCCTCATTGAAAGGGAAGTTTCCGAGAAAAAGAAGTATATATCAAAGGAAGAGATTGTGGATGCCTTTGCCGTGTCGCAATCCCTTCCAGGCGTGATTGCCATCAATTCCGGAATCTATATTGGATACAGGATAGCCGGAATAGCGGGGGCTGTGGTGACAGCCTTTGGCGTGATCCTGCCATCCTTTATCACCATTTTGGCAATAGCCATACTGTTTGACACCGTGAGCGGAAATGTTTATGCAGATAAGGCCCTGACAGGAGTTAAGGCCGGTGTTGCCGGCGTTATTGCGGTCACTGTGTCAAGGCTGGGCAGGACGGTGATCAGGGATGTATTTGCTTTCATCCTTGCGGTTCTTGCTTTTGCTTTGACCATATGGCTTGGAGTGGGCATCGTAGCCGTCATTACGGGAGGCGGCCTGGCAGGCCTCCTTTATTACCATATTATGAGGATGAAACGGCATGATTCTGATTAGACTGTTCCTGGTATTTGCTAAGATCGGCCTGATCGGCTTCGGCGGCGGGTATTCCATATTGACCATCATCCAGAGGGAGCTGACCCAGCGCGGTTGGATTGGGTTGCAGGAGTTTTCAGATATCGCGGCCATATCCCAGATCACGCCGGGTCCCATTGCGGTAAATGCGGCCACCTATGTGGGGTACCGGATAGGGGGGTTCTGGGGATCGGTTGCGGCAACCGTAGGTGTATCCATTCCTTCTTTCATCCTTGTAATCCTGGCCGCTCGTTTTATCCTGAAGTTTAAGGCAAGCATGGTTGTGGAATCCTGTCTGAAGGGCATAAGGCCTGTAACGGTGGCCTTTATTGCATCGGCTGCCATATTCTTCGCCCTGGGATCCTTTATAGATCTTCAGGCGCCACTCTATGTAGACTGGGGACCATTCGCGATTTTCCTGGGGGCTGTTCTCGCTGCGGCGTTCACAAAGATCAATGTGATTCTCATCGTGCTTATGGCAATGGGGGCCGGGCTGTTGCTGTGCTAATAGCATGTCAGAGTTTTTTAGGGAGCCCGAATTTGACGAGATTGCAGCGCCGCTTCGCTCCCCGCAATGACAAGTGCTTAAGTGCAACAAAAAAGCCCATATTCCGGGCTTCTGTTGATCTGACGCTCATATGCTGTTGGTCAAAGCGCGTACCGATGCTGCCGTCGGCTGGGATCGCCGTGAAAGCATCCGGCAAAATGATTATTCAACGATAAAGTTTTTAATCTCGCTGATGAACGCGTCGGGATTTTCATCATGGACCTCCATCTTGATGGGCTTGCTGAGATCCAGGCTAAAGATGCCCATGATGGACTTGGCATCAACAATGTACCTTCCGGATGTAAGGTCCACGTCGAAATCGTACTTATTTACGATATTGACAAAATCCTTCACATCGTTTATGGACTTCAGTAAAATATTATATGTGGACATACAATACACCGCCTTTCATGCGATATTGATGCAAAAAACAACCATACTACTATATATTAGTACCCTTTGGATGCGCAGTCAACAATAATAGTGTTAAATATTTGTTAAAGCTGGTTGACTGTGGGGTGGCATATGGCCGGTTTGGCAGACATGCCCTGGTGTATCGCGGCTGTGGAAGGAATTGAGGATATGGCAAAAGAGAAGAGTGTTGCATTCATAACACTGGGATGCAAGGTTAATATCGCCGAAACAGAGGGCATGAAAAGGCTCTTTGAAAAGGCGGGCTACCGAATAGTCGACAGCGATGAATTCGCGGATGTGTATGTGGTAAACACCTGCACGGTCACCAATATGGGAGACCGTAAATCCAGGCAGATGCTCCGCAGGGTTCACACCATCAACCCTGATGCGGTGGTCGCCGCTGTGGGATGCTTCGCCCAGGTGTCGCCCGAGGAAGCGGCGAAGGTTGAGGGGGTCAGCCTGGTTGTAGGTAATAACATGAAGCATGAGATCGTATCGCTGGTGGAGCAGGCGGCTGGTTCCGGCAAGGGTATCCATGTCCGGGACAGACAGCAGCTTGACGAATTCGAAGAGCTGCCCGTAGAAACCTATACGGGCCATACCCGGGCTTTCATAAAGGTACAGGACGGATGTGACAGTTTCTGCGCCTATTGCATTATTCCCTATGCCAGGGGGCCTGTGCGCAGCAGAAGGATGGAGGATGTCTTAAGAGAAGCGAAAGGCTTTGCCCGGCAAGGGTTTAAAGAGATAGTGCTTACGGGCATACACCTTACCTCCTTCAGGGATAACGACACGGGAGCCGACCTGGTGGACCTTACCCGCAAGATAAGCCGTGTTGACGGCATAGAACGAATAAGGCTCGGATCCCTTGCCCCTGAGTTCATCACGCCAAGGGTTATTGAGTTCGCAAGAGATACACCAAAGCTTTGTCCCCATTTCCATGTCTCTTTGCAAAGCGGAAGCGCCGCAACATTGAAGCGTATGAACCGCAAATACACGCCCGATGATTACAGGCGGGTTGTAAACGCCATAAAGGAGGCCATTCCCGATGCGGCCATCACCACCGATGTGATGGTGGGTTTTCCCGGCGAAACCCAGCAGGAGTTTGAGGAATCCCTTGCGTTCTGCGACGAGATGGAATTTCTCTGGACCCATGTGTTTAAATACTCTCCCAGGAAGGGGACACCTGCTGCCGGGTTCAAGGACCAGGTAAGTCCCGGGGAGAAGGAAAAGAGGAGCAATGAGATGATTGCCCTGGCCGAAAAAAACCGTGAGAAGTTCTACAGGCGCTTTACCGGCACATGCCCGAAAGTGCTGTTTGAACAACCCGTGTCCGGATCACCGGGATTGGTGGAGGGGCTTACGGCCAACTACATTCCGGTGGAGGCAGAGCTTGACGAATCAGTTATAGGAGAAATATTGCCTGTAAGGCTTGCGGGTATCCGAGGCGAGCGCATGAGGGGCGTTTTGTAAGATTAAAGGTTGATTACAAAGGCTTTGAATGCTTGATTTAAGCGGGAGAATATATTAAGATTAAGTAAATGGTTGGAATAATAATGCAATGAGTATGGGCATCCCATATCCGACAGGTTACCGCAAAGCCGCGGCTAAGGCAAGCCTTCATCATGCAAGATTGAGCTGCCTTTTGAAGACTGCCTGCAACCTAAGCGATTCAGGCTGATATTTATGAAAGCAGGTGAGACCATGAACCAAGGCACAATGAAGTTCAGCTTCAGCAATGAGAAACCAAACCAAACACGTGATATCATTCTAAATGTCTATGAGGCGCTTGCGGAGAAGGGGTATAATCCCATTAACCAGATAGTGGGGTATATTATGTCCGGAGATCCCACATACATTACCAGCCATAAGAACGCCAGAAGCCTCGTCGGCCGGGTGGAACGGGATGAGATAATTGAAGAGCTTCTGCGCTACTACCTGGATCAGCATAGCATCTGACCCGCTAATGACAAGACCTGCCGCATGGCAGGTTTTTTTGTTGCCCGAAAACATCCCGGGCTCAAAAAGTTGTGGTATATTATGAGAGTATTGACTGCCATCCTGCTTGTTTTTAGGTAAATGCAGGCGCAAGGCTATGCACAGGGGTGTAGGGTTTGGAATATAAGCTTCTGGGAAAAACGGGAATAAAGGTATCACGATTATGTTTCGGGGCTTTGGTCATAGGACCGCTTCAGAGGAACCTGAGCTTGGAAGAGGGAGCAGCGGTAATAGAGGAGGCCTTAAGGCTCGGCGTTAATTTTATAGATACGGCAGACCTATACGATACTTACTCGTATATCAGGCGCGCCATAGAACGAACAGGGATCCGCCCGGTAATCTCATCGAAATGCTACGCCTATACCCGGGAGGACGCTAAAAGCTGTCTTGACAGGGCGCTTTCCGAAACAGGGATAGACTATATAGATCTTTTCCTGATGCATGAGCAGGAAAGCGAGCATACCATCCGGGGACACTGGGAGGCTTTTGAATACTATTTGGAGCAGAAGCAGGCCGGTATCATAAAGTCGGTTGGGATCTCCACCCATCATATAGCGGTGGTAAAGGCCGCAACCGCTATCCCTGAGGTTGACGTGATTCATCCCATAGTCAACAAACGTGGGCTGGGAATTTGCGACGGTACTGTCGATGAAATGCTGGAAGCGATAAAAAAGGCCCATGAGGCGGGTAAGGGCATATACGGCATGAAGGTTTTTGGCGGCGGGAACCTATTAGGTGATTTTGAGGATGCCTTGAGGTTTGCCCTGGGAATACCCTGGCTGGATTCCATTGCCGTAGGTATGCAGAGTATAGAAGAAGTCCGGATGAATGTGGCCCTGTTTGATGATATCGAGGCCATAGGCCAGTACAGGTCCCGGCTTACAGAGAGGCCCAAAAAGGCATTGCATGCGGATTTCTGGTGCGAGGGATGCGGCAAATGTGCCAGGCGCTGCCAGCAGAAGGCGCTTTCTCTGGTGGAAGGAAAGCTCCGAATAGACCACGAAAAATGCGTCCTTTGCGGGTACTGCTCCGCGTCCTGCCCGGTGTTCGCGCTTAAGGTGTATTAGCCGAAGGCAGGGTCCGAAGCCCGTGTCATTCACGACAAAAGGAGTTGACTCTTAAACGGCATGGGTTTAAAATGAAGATAGTTATTAAATATCGCATGGTACAATCTTCGGGGCAGGGTGAAATTCCCTACCGGCGGTAATATGGCCCAGCCATTAGCCCGCAAGCGCAAAGCACGATCCGGTGAGATTCCGGAGCCGACAGTAAAGTCTGGATGGGAGAAGATTATTTTTTCTGTAAATAAAAGCCCTGGAATTGTCCCGGGGTTTTTCATTTTGCCGGGTTTTCACGGCATGGTCCTAACCCTGGGGCATTCCGGCTTCCGATACCCCGGTTGTACTGAAGATAAGGAGTGTGGATTATGCAGAAGAACAAATCAAAGTTCATCGCCAAGGTTGGTGTGCTTTCTGCCCTGGCCTCAGCCATCATGTTTATCGAAGCCCCGCTTCCATTCATGCCGCCATTCTTAAAGCTGGACCTTAGCGAAATTGTCGTGCTGTTGGGGGCCTTTGCCCTGGGTCCCCTGGCAGGGGTGACCATTGAGCTTGTCAAGAACCTGGTCCATCTGCCCTTTACCATGACAGGTGGAGTGGGCGAGCTTGCCAATTTCTTTGTTGGCTGTGCCCTCGTGGTTCCGGCGGCATGGATATACAAGCGGAACAAGACGATAAAGACCGCCATCAAAGGACTGGTTATTGGTTCGTTGTCCATGGTGGTTCTAGCATCATTGGTCAACTATTTTGTTATGATCCCCCTCTATGTGGAGATCTTCGCCAAACAGTTCAATATCACCGCCGACCAGTCCCTGCAGAACATAATACAGATGAGCGCGGAGGAAAACCAGGGCATTGTGGACCTGAAGACCCTTATCCTGTTTGGAATAGTGCCATTCAATGTCATCAAGGTTATTATTGTTTCATTGCTGACCTTTTTCACTTACAAGAAAGTATCGCCTATCCTGCACAAATAAACGTTGCGAATAGTATACTTTTCAATACATACCCGGAGATGCGATTTTGCTTTTCCGGGCTTTTTTATCTCAATATAGGCCTCACCCCCGCCCACAAGTTAGGGGATTCTGTTCCCGGCCCTGGCAGAGGCGTTGCCAAACGTGAATATCATCCTTTAAGACTTTCCATCCAGTGTGTTTTAATTGCTGTGCTTATTATGTTATAATTGTCCTTATTGATAGACTTAGTTAATGATGATATGAAAGAAATAGACTTTGGAGATTATAATAGTGAAGGTCTACAAATTGTGGAATAGGTAAGGGAGCACAAACGAAACGAAATAGGCGTTTAGCATTCAGATTAGCTAAGTTTTGATCCTTGATCAGGCTATCTGATTTTGTAAACTATGTTAGATACGGACACGAGGAGATTGATACTTTGCTTTATCCCTTAAAGTTCCGGAAGGCACTACGGGAAGGAAATATCGATAAAGCTTTAACATTGTCGAAGTAAAACCCGGCGATATATTCAACATTCCGGCTGGAATGCTTCATGCGATAGGAAAAGGAATTGTACTGGCTGAGATTCAGCAGAATTCAAACTTAACTTACCGGATTTATGACTATGACAGAACAGATAATAATGGTAAGAAGAGAGAATTACATATAGACAAAGCCCTGGATGTGATTCATTTTACTGAGCACATAGATTTTCAAAAATCAACAGGCATAAGAACGGAATCCGGATTTACGGTCACAACAATGTTTTTCTACGACTGCTTTGAAGTTGAGAAATATAAGGGTGAGGGAAGAATTAACGAGATTGCCGACGGGAGAGCCTTTTCAACTTATACTGTAACAGAAGGGAGTTGTATTGTAATTTACAAAAAAGGCTCTTTGCCCCTTTCAAAAGGCGAATCTGTCCTTATTCCAGCAAATCTCGGAGAATTCTCTGTTGAAGGAAGCTTTGAAGCCCTGAAAGTACATGTGCCTTGACAACAGGGGCTATAATACCTGTCAATACTTTTTGAATATTTCACCCTAAATGGGTCAAATTTATCGCATGAAAATTTCACCCCCTACCCATAAGTTAGGTTACGCAATTTCCTGGTCATGGCAGGGGCGTTGCCCCTGCACCCCAT